>JBDKUX010000101.1:0-49668 GCA_039679455.1 Smithella sp.
TGACCCACTGGAAAGAATAAAAAGATTGGACGGGAAAAGAGGGGTTCAATTTAACCACCGGCGGCATCCGGGCAGGTCACGGGAAATCTCCGTTTTCCTCTTGACTTTTCTTATCATGGATGTCCCCGGAATACATACCAATCCCCAAAAAAAATTTAAAGAAAATTCTCTTATGCATTCAAGCACTTGCGAAAGATCAGAGACCGCCGGGCCATGAAAAACTTACGGGATAAGAGAAGTATCGTATTCGCCAAGGCACATACAGAATTATATATTCTATTCAAGATCAGGAGCTTACGATATGGGTAGTCAAAGTTGGGCATCTTAAAGATGTTTATCGTTGAAGCGAACAATCCGGTAGAACCGATCTCAGCACAATACAGAGGTCTATTTTCTTAACATGAAAAAAGGCTCAAGTCGGAGAATAGTTTTAATGTAATCAAAAAACTGAATTAAACTCGGAAAAATGCCGATTAATTATCACAGCGCGTTTATTCAGCGCAGATTATCCCAATTATAATTTCACAATATGATCCAATTTTTTCAGTATTTATACCTGTCGACATCATATTGTTGATTTTGGTGAAGTTGCCGTATATAAGCAAATTTTGGTGAAACAACTATGAGCTCAAAAAAAGTTATATATTGGCCGGTCATTATATCCATTGTCGGGCATGTTGCCCTGCTTTCGGCCTCCGGCATGATTGATCTTCGCGACAAAATAAGAACCCCGGAAATGTTCACTGTCGATATCAAAGATATCCAACCGGACAAACTATTGAAAGAGGAACCCCCGAAGGAAGAAAAAAAGCAGAAGGAAGAGGCAAAAGTAGAGAAAAAACAAGAAAAAAAAGAGATTAAGAAAACAACCGATTCCAAGACGCCCAAGGAGGCGAAAAGTGTCAGCGCTTCCGGCATCAGGGAGGATACGGTCGATCTGGGCAGCAGTGATGCCAAGTACGTCGCCTACTTAAACAAAATCAAAAGAAAGATTCTGCAAATATGGGAATATCCCGTTAAAGCTTATGAAAGAAATGAGGAAGGGGTTTCGGTTGTAAAAATGTCCCTCGATGCCAGGGGCAATGTCATTGCAACTAATCTTGTAACTTCATCCGGATCAACCCTGCTGGATGATGGTTCGCTGGGGATTGTCAGAGCAGCCGCTCCTTTTGAACCGCTGCCGAATAACTACGGTCTGGAGCGCTTGCATATCGTTGCTTCTTTTCGCTATAAACTGGAAGAATAATTTATTCCATTTCCAAATCAAGCGCTACCTTTGTTGACGTTGTCGTCGGCTTCCTCAACGTATGGATAATACGCCT
Source organism: Smithella sp. (assembly GCA_039679455.1). Classification (GTDB taxonomy): domain Bacteria; phylum Desulfobacterota; class Syntrophia; order Syntrophales; family Smithellaceae; genus MVRV01. The sequence continues at coordinate 1,323 of JBDKUX010000101.1, forward strand.
CGTCGCCTCCTCCTAGCCGCCGCGGTATCATCTTGATTTGAAAATGGAAATACCTGCGCTATAAACGTGCCCTTATTTCGGCAAAACGCCGGTCTGCTTCTTTCAATAATTCCCAGATTTCCACTTTCTGTGAAAGCGGCAATTTTTGCATCTTCTGCCTTATGCTATTGATCTGATCAATTTTTGCTCTCAGTTCATCCAGTGTTAAATCAAGGTCCACTTGTGGAATTTCTATCGCAGGCTTCTTTACAGCTTCCATCTGAATACCTGTTTTCAGCTGTATTTGTTCCAGATATTCGGGAATATCCACAGCAAAGCCATATTTTTTCCTGATTGCATCCGCAAGATATTCCTGTGCCGTCAATTCTCCATGCATCAAAAATATCTGCATTTCTTTATTCCGGAAATTACTCAGCCAATCCATAAGCTGATCATGCCCGGCATGAGCGGAAAAGCCGCCGATAGTAAATATTTTAGCATTAATGGCGATATCTTCGCCTAATATACGTATTCTCTTCGCGCCATCCACCATTTTGCGTCCAGGCGTACCTTCCGCCTGAAAACCGACAAAAACGATGCTGGCGCCCGGACGCCACAAGTTATGCCGGAGATGATGTTTGATTCTGCCCGCATTAGCCATGCCGCTTGCAGAAATAACTATTGCCGAACCTTGCATTTGGTTAATTTCCATGGATTGTTCAGTGGACAAGGAGAACTTGAGTTGCGGTAGATCCAGCGGGTCTTCACCATTTTTTAAAAGGCTCTGTGTTTCCCGATCAAGATATGAGCGGTAGCGGCGAAATATTTCCGTGACCTGAATGGCCAAGGGACTGTCCAGAAAGACCGGCATGTTTTCCGGTAATTTCCCTGTACGATGCAGAAGATACAGCGAATAAAGGATCTCCTGGGTTCGTTCCACGGCAAAAGCGGGAATGATTACTTTTTCTCCCTGCGAGTAACTGTAGTTTATTGCTTCGGCTAATTCATTCAAACTGTCTTCTTCGCCTTTGTGATTGCGATTGCCGTAAGTTGACTCCATAAAAAGGAAATTGGCATCGCTGATAGGGGTGGGGTCTTTCATCAACAGTTGTTCGCTGCGGCCAATATCACCGGAGAACACCAGCTTAGAGGATGAGCCGTTTTCCTGAATAAATATTTCCACTATAGCGGCGCCCAGAATGTGGCCGGCATCCTGAAATTTTACTGTTACGCCCGGCGCCGGACTGAAGGTCTCATCATAGGCTCTCGCTTTTACCAGCGGGGCCACGGCTTGGGCGTCTTTTATATAATACAGCGGTAAAACATCGGCCTTGTATCCGTTGCGCTGCATCTTTTTGTTTCTCCAACTGGCTTCAACTTCTTGAATATGAGCGCTGTCCAGCAGTAATATTTTCAACAAATCTGCCGTTGGTTCAGTTGCATAAACGGGACCGTGAAAACCTTTTTGCGTCATCCGCGGCAACAGCCCGGTATGATCGATATGGGCATGGGTGATGATAAAAAAGTCGATATGGGCCGGATCGTATATACTGGTATCCCAATTGCGCTTTTCCATATCCGCCGTTCCCTGAAACATTCCGCAATCAACTGCGAATCTTACTTTTCCAGTTTCAATAATGTAGCAGGAACCGGTAACAGTCCTTGCCGCTCCCAAAAATGTAATTTTCATAAAATATTTTCCACCACCACTATCAGCTGTTATGCTTTCAATAAAATCGAAACAAAAATCATCCTATAAACCGTTACCGGAACCGTAAATTTTGTATCTAAGATGGCAACGTTCATGGTCATTTATTATTGACCGGATTTTTTCACTTTCTTTGCTTCTTTTTTTTCCTTTGCCGTTTTTGCCGGTTTTTTCTTTGTGTCCTTCTTCACATCTTTTGATTTACCCATCGGTTTTCCTCCTTTTGCGTGAAACATTATTCAATACATGTATTAATATCCACGGTTGTTGAAAAAAATTATAACGCCGAGAATATAATTTACCGATTATTTTTAATCAAACACTTTCTTGATTTAAAACAACAAAATAATTGTAATCAATTTATTTTTCCTTCACTAAGCATTTTTCTTTCAATACCTATAATAGCCCTGCCCAGGGTTGCTTCCAACTGTATGTTGTCATATTCAAATTCAACACTGACATACTGAAAGTTTTTATTAGCTGCATATTCGTAAGGCACGTCTACATTGCGTATCTTGGTCCTGATATCAAATTCCTTATCGTCTATAATTAATGTGGCATCAATCATGTCCCCTTTGGATAACAAAGCAGATTTTGGATAAGCAAACTTGGCTCCACTTAATGATATATCAATCAAATTAACGTTTCTCCCTTGAAAGAAAAGGTTGATATTGCTTTTTGAAGGCGGCTTGATGCGGAAATGCATGCGGAAATCCATCTTTGCCGGTGTTTCGTATGGTTTTAGAACCAGTGCTTCAACACACTTGCTAGAAGATATTTCATATTCTGTAATAAAATCAATTATTTGTGCTTTAAAACCAAAACGCACGTATTTCTTTTCAACTTTAACTAAAAAAGTAACCCGTATCTGTCGATTCAGGAAATAACGATTTAACGCGGGAGAAGTTTGTGAAATAATTATATTGTCATTTTCATAGTCATAGACCAACGCCTTCAAATAATGGGCATTTCTTTTATTCATCTCGTTTTCAAAAACAATATCTACTCTTGTTCCGATTTTTAGTTCCATCTTCGCTCAATTATTCATGACTATTCAGGTAAAAGCAATTAATTCTATATAAAAACAATTGCCTCACAAATACTTCTCTATTTGTGAGGAGCAGGACGGCATTGAATATATAATTTTAGTCAAATGATTAAAAGTAAAAATCGTTCTTGACTATTATTCAATAGTATGAGTTTGTAAATACAGTATTTTAGAATACGAAACCGGATTTTTTATATGGCTTGCATAACCACCACATAAATGTCGGTGGTTTTTTTTCTTTCTGCATGAAGGTAATTTAAAAGCCGAAGATGTTTAAAAAGAGATATCCTGCCATTACGTGTTCCCAAAAACAGATCCGGTAAGCCGAAGGTAAATAAATCATATTGCCGGCGCGAATCGGTAGTATCTAAAAACTGCGAGGAAAGGCATACAAGCCCCTCACTTTTCCTTCCTTCTCAGCCAGAAGACGGATGGGGGTGATTTTGATGCTTTGTGGTACCCCATCGGGGAGTGAAGGTTTAATAAGATATATTTAAAAAGGGGTGTAAAATGAACAAAAATTTGTATGTCGGCAATCTGTCCTTTAAAGTTACAGACGAAGATCTGAGATCCAATTTTTCTGAGGCTGGTGAGGTAGCTTCGGTAGCGATTATCAAAGATAAATTTACCAGACAATCCAAAGGCTTTGGCTTTGTCGAAATGAAAACGGAGGAAGGCGCAGCGGAAGCGATTAAAAAATTTCACGGGGGGGTATTGGATGGCAAAACAATTACCGTGAATGAAGCCCGGCCGAAAAAAGAATACGGCGCAGGCGGTGGAAATCGCAGCGGCGGAAATCGTGGCGGTGGCGGCGGATTCCGTGGTGGAAACCGCAGCTTCGGCAATAGATACTAAGTGATTTATCGACGCCGTTAATAATTCTGGATTTAATCGCAGAAGGGTCTATTTCACACAACCCTTCTGCGATTTTTTTTATCTTCCGGACTCAATATATTCCACTATTTTTTCAGCGATGGTTGTAACGGTCATTTTGAATTCTTCTTCGTCTTTATCCAGCAGCGTCATGCGAAAACCGGGCAGCGGCGTAAAAAACGATGTCAGCGGTACTATACAGATGCCCGTTGCCGCCAACAGATAATAAACAAAGCGCTTGTCGTTCTCAATATCCTCGCCAACCAGCTGTTCGATATATTCCCTGATTTCCTTCTGCTCGATACGAAGGATTTGCCGGTTGTTCAGCGCCGATTCATTGAATACGGCTGTCATATAAAACGCGCCGTTGGTTTTGTTTACTATCAAATAAGGTACATCTTTTAAAATGTCGTAGGCGATATTAGAGAGCCTCTCATAATGCTTGATGCGCTCGCCCAGATAATTCGGATATTCCGGGTGACTCATCATTCGCGGAATCGTCATTTGCGGCAAAGTCGTCGAACATACTTCCGACATCTTTTGTTGAAAAATCGTGTTAATAAAACGGGCGAAAGCCGGGTCTTTATCGGCATTGTATACCTCAATCCAGCCGCAACGCGAGCCCGGCCATGGGAACTCTTTGGAAATTCCCTTCATGCTGATCGCCGGCACGTCACCTATAATGTCGGAGATGGGTATTGTCTTCTTCCCTCCATATACAATGTTAAGATAGGTTTCATCGGCAATAAGGAAAAGACCATGATCCTTGGCAATCTGAACCATCTGCTTCAGGGTTTCTACCGGATATACAAAACCAGTCGGATTATCCGGGTTGATCAGCAGGATACCCACGATTGATTTGCCGCTTTTCACCTTTTTTTCGATCTCGCAAATATCCGGATACCAGTTACTGTATGGATTCATCCGGTAGGTATTGGGTGGAAACGAAGCATGGAGGACTTCGGCCATAAAGTGCGTCGAATAAGTCGGCTCCGGCATAATCACCCGGGCATCAACCTGCAGGGAACTATAGGAGCGGGCAATTGCATCACCCAAACCGTTAAAAAAAATGATGTCATCCGCAGCAATCTGTGTTTTCCCTCTTTTGTTCACCCGCTCGGCAAGAAACTCCCTGGTTTCTTCGACACCTTTCGTTGGACAATAAGCAAAGGAACGATTGTCTTTGACGGTTTCGGCAACAACATCTTTCATCCAGTCAGGAATCTGTTCGCCTTTTTCGACAGGATCACCGATGTTTTCCCGGATAATATTTACACCATATTTTTTCAGTTTGTCGGCAATCAATATGATATTGCGGATTTCATAAGTGAGCCCGCTCCCGCCACGGGCAATTTCGAATCTCATAAATCATCTAACTCCTTAAAAATAGTCGTTGTTTAATAATACATTTTTGCCCAATTATCCATGTTTTTTTAAATTACTTAATTTTCCTAATTATTCATACCAATTTCTGAAAGACAAAATACTTTTTTCATGCTATCAAAACTCGCATCGATGTATTCATCGACATTAGATACATAACAACCAATTGAAATGAGGCGTAAAATGGACGAAACTAAAAGCTTTGCTCAGATGCTGGATGAATCATACTCAACCCCCAAGCATTTTTCCGTGGGCGAAAAGATTGACGCAGTAATAGTAAAAATATCTGCCGAATGGATTTTTCTTGATCTGGGAGCGAAGAGCGAAGGTTACATAGATAGAAAAGAGTTTATCGATGAGGACGGCAATTTGACGGTAAAAGAAGGCGACAGGATAACCGCCTACTTTATTTCTTCACGGCACGGGGAAAAACTCTTTACCACCAAACTGCTGGCGCGTAAAAGTGTTGATGAATTTTTACTCAATGCCTACCAAAACCAGATCCCGCTGGAAGCAACCGTCGAGAAGGAAATCAAGGGCGGCTTCTTAATCAAAATCAGCGCCAGCACCAGCGGCTTTTGTCCCTACTCCCAAATGGATACAAAGAAAATTGACGATGCGGCTGCGTTGGTCGGCAAAAAAATGGATTTCATCGTTATTGAGTATGGAGATAACGGCCGTAAAATCATACTTTCCCGCCGGCCGCTCCTGGAAAAAATCGAGCAGGAAAAAATTCAAGTCCTTAAAGAAACATTGCAAACAGGCATGGTTGTCCGTGGAGTAGTTAAAAATGTCCGTGATTTCGGCGCCTTTGTCGATATCGGCGGAGTCCAGGCATTACTGCCGACGTCTGAAATGTCCTGGGGCAGAGTGGAAGACCCCAAATCACTGTTCGCTCCCGGAACAGCCATTGAAGCGGTAATAATCAATCTGGACTGGGATAATAACCGCATCACCCTGTCTTACAAAGATACCTTACCGGACCCGTGGAATGATGTAATTGCCAAGTACGGCGAGGGAGCTGTCTATAAGGGTAAAGTATCCCGTCTGACTGATTTCGGCGCCTTCATAACACTGGAAGCCGGCGTGGACGGTCTTCTGCATATTTCAAAAATCGCCCGCGGCAAAAAAATCAAACACGCACGTGACGTATTGACGAGCGGTGCGGATATTGACGTAAAAATTGAAAAGATCGACCGTGACAATAAACGGATCTCCCTTGATCTTGCCGCGGCAGGCGGTGAAACGCCGGAAGTGGAAAATACGGAAGATTATAAAAGCTATATGCCCAAGGCACAGAAAACAATGGGGACTTTGGGCGATCTTTTAAAAAAATCCGGGAAAAAGCGTTAATTCCATTTTGCATCCGGAAGAGCGCTCTATTTGAAAAGATTGCGGAAAAAATCTCTTACGCCGCGCATGCCATCACGAATGGTCTTTACGACAGCGTTCTCGGGATGACGAGGACAGGTTTCTTTCGGCGCTGTTCCCTTAAGATAGGCCTCGCGCAGTTTTTGGGGACATTCATTTGTGGCCAGGAGTCCGGATTCCGGATCAATTAATGCCGTTTCAATCCCCTGCGGTACAAATACGGCCGACGGTGCGGATTTTGAGTATAGAGTGCGCATGAAACGCGCCCAGATGCGGAGTGCACCTTTCGCCCCGGTCAGTCCTGTATCAGCGCCAGAATCGTATCCCACCCAGACGGCACAGACAACGTCGGGGGTATAACCAACAAACCAGGAATCACGGTTGCCGTTTGTTGTTCCTGTTTTTCCCGCCGCTGGAAAGTTAATCCCCAATATCTTTGATTCTTTTGCCGTGCCGCGCGTAAGTACACCTTCCATTGCATATCCGGCAAGATATGCCACTCGCGCATCAAAAGCCCGTTGCTGATGAACGGTGCGAACCAGGATAGGCTCCTCTGATCCCGTCTTAACCGAGTAGAGAGGATACCGTTCGAACCGTATGCCTCCGGAAGCAATCGTTGTAAAAGCATAGGCAAGCTCCATCGGCGTAACTTCGAAGCTCCCCAGCACCATTGATGGCACAGGCGAAAGAGGGCTTGTGATTCCCGCCGCCCGGGCGTTATTAAGTACTTCCTGAAATCCTATATCGTTGGACAACCGGACGGTGGCAGTATTTATGGAGTCCTCGATTACTTTCCTGATCGTCATTTGTCCGTACGCCTTGCCTTCAAAATTCACCGGGGTCCATATTCCTTCAGGGGTTGGAAGAGAAATCGGTTCACCGGAAACGAGAGTGGAAAGTGTTCTATTTGCCTTGCTCTGCACCGACTGGGAAAGCGCCGTAAGAAGAACGAAAGGTTTGAAGGCGCTGCCCGGCTGCCGTTTCGCATCCACTGCTCGATTGAAGCGGCTCTGCCCGTAAGACCGCCCTCCCACCATTGCGGTCATCGCTCCGGTTGTCGGATTAACGGCGACCAGCGCGGCCTGAAGCGGTTCGTCGGCCGGAATAGCAACCCTCTCTATTTCTTCAACTCCCCTCGTCACGGCTTCTTCTGCGGCAGCCTGTTGGATGGGATCGAGGGTCGTATAATACCGGTAGCCCGTACGATAGAGTTTTTCATCTCCCAGTTCTTCCTCGGTGATTCGCTGAATATAGTCCACAAAGTATGATGACAGACGCACAGGAATTTTGCGCTGTTGAAGCCGCACTGGTTTGCGGGAAGCCAGTTGGAACTCCTCCTCCTGAATCATATTCAGTTTGCGCATACGCGCCAGAACAGTGTTGCGCCGCTCACGGGCCGCGTAACTATCCCGGATATTGGCGTACCTTCGGGGAGAGCGGATGATTCCGGCAAGAAGCGCCGCTTCCTCCAGGGAAAGGTCTTTTGCCGGCTTTGAAAAATAGAATTCGGCCGCTTCTTCAATACCGTAAATCCCCCGGAGTCCCTCCTGCCCGAAATAAATCTTATTGAGGTACATTTCCAGAATCTGCTGCTTCGAAAAACGCATTTCCAGAACGAGAGCTATTTCCAACTCCTGCAGTTTGCGCCCTAGTGTCTTTTGATGAGAAAGGAAAAAGTTTCGGGCAAGTTGCTGAGTGATGGTGGACGCACCCTGGGCAAACCGACGCTCCTTGAAGTTGATCAACAATGCCCGGCCAATGGCAAGGATATCTATCCCTATATGGGAATAAAAACGTGCATCTTCCGAAGCGACTACCGCTTTTTGCAGGTAAGGGGAAACGGCGTCCAGGGTAACAGGGCGACGGGATTCCATTTGCGGCCCCAGAATGCGACCAATTTCCTCCGGCTCGAGGCTAATCGAATCAAGCTGCGAACCACTGGGGGAAACCAGTGTCACAACCCGTCCAGCGCGGACTGTAATATCCACTGGACCGTTTGAAGAAGATTTTTTTTCTATTCCCTGATTACGAAGAAATATCCGGATGTGAGCCTGATCGACGGAATAAGACCCGGCTTCCTTAGGCTTTCCCGTCACTCTTTTATAAGAGAGCCTTTGCAACCGTTCTGTAAAACGAAGATTTTCGAGATGGTCTCCTTTGCGGATGCTCGTGGGGGAGCCGAAAAAGATCGAAGGAGATTCCCCGGCTTTTTCGGCAACTTCCCGGCCTACTTTGAAATACATGTAGCCGAGATGGGACATTACAGCCATCACCGCGCCTAGGGCAAGAAACAAAAGAATATGTCGACGGATCAAAGAGCCCTCCACTTCGTTTCTCGAAAGTGCAGGTGCGTCATTCCGGCGAAACTATTGAATTTAAAAGATATAAATCAAACCTCTTATTCCAATTCCAATCACGTACTACCTTTGTTCGCACAGTCTGCTTTCATGCAGGCTGGGGGCGTCGGTTTCCTGTACTTTTGTATAACATTCAGCCTGCATGTTATCAGGCAGGTTTCTGGGCACTACCTTCTTACCTATCCGACATAAGCACCAAACAAATAATACAAAGAATACTATGAATACTATGAAACCTATAATCATCATTTTGCTTTGTTATGTAGAGGATTTTACCATCCCACGATCCTGGTTTTTTACTGAATTGCTTCCTGAGCAATAATCGATTTCGCATCTGGAGCAAACCGAATCAAGGTGTAATCCGTGCTTAGAAACCGGACAGCCTCTTAAGAATAACTCCAGAAAGACTCGCTAATGCCGGTCTGATCAACACGATCAGATGACCATATATTTTCTATAGCGTTTTCAATTTCATCAATATGAAATGGCTTGGAGAAACAGACATCGGCGCCAACATTTTTGAATTCGTTCAAGGCACGAAAAGATCCGCTCATGCCTATAATATAAGTGGCCGGGAAATCGGATTTAATGAATTTACAGAGTTCTATGCCACTCATCCGGGGCATTTCACCGTCGGTAATGACAACATCATAGGAATTACTCCGCAAGAGCTCTACAGCTTCCATACCATCCAGCGCCTTGTCTATTTCATGACCTGATAACTCCAAGAATGAAGATAAAATGCTCGTAATATCAACACTATCATCTACAATCAATAGTTTCATAACAGGCCTCCGTGATTCTTTCATATAGTTCGTTTTTCCCCGGTGCTCTATGCATTAACAATTTCCACCCGCCCGTTCTCTTTCCACAAAATGCTATGCTCATTTTTTATTACAGCAGAGAAAAATCAAGCAGTATTCCATAATAGAATCTTTTGACTTACAGCTGATCTTTCACTGTATTGTGCGGTATGGTAACAGGTTCTCTCGCCGCAGCCAGAGTTAACATCCAGCAGGGAGAACCTGATGTAGTTTCCAATAGACAGGCTTTGTCTATTTCAAGGCCCGAGAGCTCCAGAAAAGAAGATAAAGCGTTTACGCTATCCACGCAACCATCAGGAATCAACAATTTCATTACACTCCTCCATATTCCCCGACATTAACTCAATTGTTGTTAAGATAAAAGCAAGGGCTGTGCCACAAGACTCCCTGTAATTATAAGTTACTAATATTAATAAATATTATTGGTTGATCGGCTCGAAATATTGCCGGAAAAAGGCACAGCTTTATGTAGGGGTAATCCTACGGCAGAATAAGCTTAATGGAGATAAGTTATTGTTAATACTGTATATATAAATTGAATGGTTTTTCCTTCAGTCTTTCCGGAAATCCAGGGGATTCAAATCGTGTTTTTCCAGCAAAGCATAAAGATCGGCCCGGTATTTACCGGCTATTTTGGCGGCCTGACTGACATTGCCTTTACTGATTTTCATCAGATCCATCAGATAATTACGTTCAAAATCATTTTTGGATTCCTTAAAGGAAAGAAAGACACCCTCATCCATTTTGGGATTCTGTATAACCAGCATATCTTCGTTAATTACATCATCTCTGGCCAATACTGCTGCGCATTCGATTACATTCTCCAATTCCCGGACATTACCGGGCCAGGGATACATCATGATCTTTTTTAGTGCCTGTGGAGAGATGCTTTTAATTTGCTTATTCATTTTCGCCGCACTTTTTCCCAGAAAATATTCGACCAGAAGAGGTATGTCATCTTTACGTTCTCTCAGAGGAGGCATTCTGATGGGGATCACGTGTATCCGGTAAAAAAGATCGCTGCGGAAGTTACCGTTTTCCACTTCTTTTTCTATATCTTTATTGGAGGCGGAAACGATGCGAATATCAACTTTGACGGGCTTCTGGGATCCCAGTGGATAAAATTCCTTTTCTTCAAGAGCCTTGAGAAGTTTACCCTGCATGGACAGGGGAATCTCCGATATTTCATCAAGAAAGATGATGCCTCTATCGGCCTGTAAAAAAAGGCCTTTTTTATTGTTCACGGCGCCGGTGAAAGCTCCTTTTTCAAAACCGAAAAGCTCGCTTTCCAGAAGTGTTTCCGGAATGGATGCACAATTAAGGGAAACAAAAGGCTTGTCTTTTCTGTCACTCAATTGATGCAGCGCCCGGGCAATCATCCCTTTACCCGTGCCGCTCTCGCCGCTGATAAAAACATTAGTATTGGACTGCGCTGCCAGAATCGTTAAATCAAAAACCTGCTTCATCGAATTACTGCGGCCGACTATATTTTCAATAATATAATCCTTATTGATAATGTTTCTGAGTCTTTTAACCTCTCTGGACAGATTGGATTTCTCAATACCGTTTTTAATTTGCAAGAGAAGTTCCCGATGATCGAAGGGCTTTGTCAAATAAATATAAGCCCCTTCTTTCATTGCTTCTACAGCGCTTTCAATTGTTCCATGAGCGGTGAGGATGATAATGGGAAGATCGCGATCAACTTCGTGAATATTCTTCATTAATTCAATTCCGTTGCCGCCGGTGAACTTCATATCAAGAATAGCCAGTTCATATTCGTTTTTAACCGCCAGCTCTTTGGCTCCGGCAATATCCGACGCCGTTTCCACCTGATAACCTTCGGATTCGAGCCTCATCTTCAATACTTTTAAAATATTTAAATCATCATCTACAACTAAAAGTCTGTCCATCATCAACCTCTGTAATGTTCCTGCAACCCGGTAGAATAACCGGTATTCGATTTCAAGGGGAAAATTTTTTCTTTTTCTTCAAATTCATATCAATTTTTTTCATCAATTCCAGTTTCTTTTCGTTTTCACCTATTTGCTGTTCCAACTTACTTATTTGCTGTTCCAGCTTGTTTATTTGTCTGTGTTGCGCACTTAACCGCTTGTCTTTGTTTGCAATTTCACTGATAAGGGAAATAAATACGTCACTATCCCGCCTGTGCTTGCTTTTCGGATATTTATTGACAAGCCTTTGAAAGTATTCCAGGGCTTTATAATAGTCTTTGTACTTATTTTGCGGTAACAAATAAATCATGCCCATCTGAAAAAGAGCCTCATCACCGACACTTGGATAATTTTCAAGAATATACTCGTATCTGGCCGCCGCTGCATTGTAGTTGCCTTGTCCGGCGAAAATTTCGGCCTGCTCAAAATCCGGTTCAGCGATCATTTCATTATAAAAGTGTGCGCATCCGGATAATAGAATCGGCATCGTCATCAAACAGGCAAAGAAAACGTAAAAGTGCTTCCTTCTCCCATCTTGCTTTTTACCCATATTTGGCCTCCATGTGCATTGATAATATATCTGACAATTGCCAGTCCCAGTCCGGTTCCCCGGATGGCCCCTCTGCGGTCATCAACGCGTTTGAATTTATCAAATACCTGCTGCAATACATCTTCGGGAATACCCATCCCGTTATCTTTTATAGATATTTCCATTGCGCCTTTTTCATTGTCATGAATGGCTGAAACAATAATTGTACCTCCCGCTGAAGTGTATTTCCAGGCGTTACTTAACAGATTTTCCAGAACTTCTTCGATTCTCTCAACATCCATCTGCAGCAAAGGAATGTTATCAGGTATCTGCCGAACAATATTCATCTTTTTATTCTGCAGCAGCGGTGATAGTTTCATGATGCTTTTTTCTATTACCGGTTTAATGTCGGCATGTTGAACGGAAAAATACATATTCCCGGCTTCCATCCGTGAGAAATCGAGTATTCGGTTCACAGACGATATAAGTCTTTCACATTCCTCCCTCACCACCCTGAATAATTCTTCCTGTTTCTCTGGAAACTTGGAAAACAATCCTTGCTGGAGCATTAATGACGCTTCCTTGATAACCGTCAAGGGAGTGCGTAATTCATGGGACAAATGACTGATATGATCGATTTTCATCTGATCCATCTCTTTTAATCGTTCACACATAACATTGAAGGCGTTGGCCAATTCCCGGATTTCCGGGGGAGAAGATATTTCCAGCGTTTCTTCAAATTTCCCGGAGGCGACATCTTTTGTCTTCTCCCTCAACAGCTTTATCGGCACGTTGATTTTTCGCGCATTGATAAAAGTTATAATGATAACAAGAAAAAGAACTATAGCTCCGGCAATTATGCTGACATTGGCAATCTGCGCCGCCATATCTCTGGACTGCCGCAATTTCCCATTCCTGTCTTCCGTGGAAATATTCAACAGATTGCGCAGTTTCCGATCAATGTTTCTGGTAATTTCCTCCCGTTCATTAGCATAAGTCTGAAGGTTTTCTTTTTGCACCGGTAAATGGTCTGTGAACACATTTCGGTTCTGGAGGAGCGTATTGTATTGTCCTTGCAACTTCCCGAGATCCGATAAAAGAACGCTTTTTCTTTTGTTGTCGGCCAAACCGGATAACTCTTTTATTTTATGTTCAAAATCATTTTTTGTCTGATTGAACTGCTGCAGGTAGTCCGAATCTCCGGATACAAGATATTTATCATCTGTAGCGCTCATACTGTACAAATCATCGAGAGCATCTTCAACAACCTTTATAATGCGGGAATCATGTTTGTTTACTGATTCGATGAGGACGTTGAGATTATTCAGATTGATAATGGTGTAAGCACTGATAATACCGACCAGAAGAATAATCAGAAAATTACTTATGATCAATCTATTAAAAATTGTAAGTTTCAGTTTTCCGTCTCCTTATGGCATCAAATTGGCAAAGTATAATCATTTTTAAATTAATAAGCAAATGGTGTCTGCTGACGAATTGCCTCAAATAAAATGTTACCGAAAGGGTGGATAAAAAAGGTACGTTGACTCATAAACCGATGTTACCGGAAAGAGATTCGGAAACGGAGGTTTGACATATGAGTCCTCAGGCCAAGGAAGAGTATTTTGAGGTTTTATTTAAGCGATATAAAAACGCCACCCGTAAGGAAAAGACAAAGATCATCGATGAATGCTGCACCGTCTGTGGCTATCACCGGAAGCATGCAATCCGACGCTTAAGAGGGCATAAGCGGTTTACAAAACCAAAGCCAAAGAAGCGAGGCAAACCTGCTGTTTATAATAAGGAAAGTATAATTATCCCTCTGAAACAGATATGGTTGACAGCCAATCTTCCTTGTTCCAAAAGACTCAAAGCCATTTTGTCCCTGTGGCTGCCCAAATACATCGAACACTTCGGTCAGTTGCCGGAAGACGTTATCCAGACGCTGCGGGCCATATCTCCGGCCACCATCGACAGGATTCTTAAGCCGGTTCGGATTCAATATCAAAAAAGAGGGAGATCAACCACTAAGCCGGGAACCCTGTTACGAAAACAGATACCCATCAACACCAATCAGTGGGAGGAATGGCGACCGGGGTATCTGGAAGCCGATACGGTAGCTCATTGCGGGGACTCTCTGATGGGGATGTTTGCCTACACTGTTGATTTTACCGATATTGCCACCGGCTGGACGGAACAAAGAGCCGTTTGGGGCAAAGGTGAAAAAGGAGTTCTGGAACAAATCAAAGATGTCGAAAAAATGCTCCCGTTTCCCCTCCTGGGCTTTGATTCCGACAACGGCAGTGAGTTTCTCAATTATCATCTGCAGCGGCATTTTACAGACCGCAAACAGCCCGTCAATTTTACCCGCAGCAGGGCTTATCATAAAAACGACAATGCCCATATAGAACAAAAAAACTGGACTCATGTCCGTCAGTGGCTGGGGTATCAAAGATTAGACAACCCCAAAGTGGTGCCTCTAATGAACAATCTCTACCGCAACGAATGGCGGCTCTTTCACAATTTCTTCCTGCCTTCTGTTAAACTCATTGAAAAAGAACGTATTGGTTCTAAAACCATCAAAAAGCACGATGTGCCTAAAACACCCTATCAAAGAATTATGGAATCAGAATATATTCCTCAATCCACAAAAATCGCTCTCGCAAAACAACTTGAACTCCTCAACCCTTTTGAGTTAAGAAATATAATTGAATTGAATCTCAAAAAGATTACCCATCTTCGGTAACATCTTTTATGAGGAAACGTCTCCTCTCCAGTTCCTTCTCTCGGTAACATTTATTTATGAGGCAATAGGGAAGTCGTAGAAAATAAGCCGTAATGTTAATCCAAAGACTTTACCGTCGCTTTTACCGTTAACATTAAAAAGAAAAATAAACTCAGCGATGCTACAATCAGGGGCGCGGCGGGCAGATCCCATTTATACGAGACGAATAATCCAAGTAAGCTGGAAACCAGACCCAGCAGCCAGCCGCCGATAAGTATCCGGAGCGGTTCCCTGGTAAACAGTCTGCCGATCAGCGCCGGTATTATCAGAAAAGCAAATACCTGCAGAATTCCCGCCATCTGCACCGACTTGGCCAGCACTACCGCGAAGCTCAGAAAAAACATAAATTCCCAGAAATAGCTGCCTTTTCCGTCGCAGGAAAGACTGAAAAACCGCTCCCGGAAGACAAAGTGAAAAATTCCGATAATGGCGTACAGGACAAAGGCATAAAAAAAATCTCTGCCATTGACCCAGATAATGTTACCGTTCAAAATTGCCTTGAACTCCTCTATTCCATGCGGAGAACGATCGAGAATGAGAATGCTTGCAGCCAGAGAAAAAATATAGAGAACGCCGATGAAAGCCTCGATATTGGTATATTTCGAGATACGGCGGGAAAGAGAAAGAATGAAGGCGCCCAGCACGGCAAAAGCTATCGGCAGAACATATTTGGCTGCATTATCATGACTGCAGAGGAAGGAACAGGCGACCCCGACTCCGACAAATTGAGCCAGCGAAAGATCAACAAAGATAATCCCCCGCTCCAGGATGTGGATGCCGAAGTAGGTATGAATCAAAATCAGGATAATGCAAGCTGCAAAAGGGTAAAGTAAAAAGCCGAACACCTCCATCATGGTAACCTCTCTATTCCAGGGATTTCAGAACCGCATCCATTAAAGAAAACCAGTCGTTTATACCGTCGGCTGATCCGACGTCATGGGGAACAACTATGCTGCGTAAACCAGTCTTTTGGGCCAGGGCGTTAACTTCTTTTACGCCGTAATACCCTGTCGTCAATATACCATTTGCCCCGGTTTTCTTCGCCGACGCAATGAGTTTGCCGATATGGCGTGCCGAGGGCGGTATGCCCGGTTTTTCCTCAATGTAATCGATTATCTGAAAACCATAGTCTCGCGCCGGATATTCGAAGAATTTATGATATGCTATGTATTTTTTCCCTCTCAGTGGTATTTTAGACCACTGGTTTTGTTTCTTCTGCAGCCTGTTTGCAAAGGAAGCGAGATTTGCTCTGTAAAATGAAGCGTTTTCAGGATCTGATTTGGCTAAAGCTTGTGTCATTCCCCGGGCGACCTGGTTGATATTACGGGCGGAAAGATGGTAATGTGGATTGCCCAGAGGATGCACATCTCCCATGCTCCGGTCCACCGCTTCCAGTTTTTCAATGGCAATGATAAATTGCGAGCAGTCAAGATTGCCGGACTTCCCAGGCTGAATCCTGTTGTTTCTGGAAGATTCGATGAGTATGGGCAGGAAGCCGACTTCGAGGTCAAGACCGTTGTACATGAGTAGATCGGCATTTCTAGCCGCCAGGATCATGCTCGGCTTGGCTTCTATCTGGTGCGGATCCTGATTGGGTTTGACGAGGACTTTTATGTTTACTTTATCTTTTCCCAAGTCATTCGCAATACTGCCGATCCAGGGAAGCGTTGCCACAACATTGAGTTTGGCCGCCGCCGGAGCGGCAAGAGCCAGAACAAGGAGAAAAGATATTAACAGTTTTTTCATAGGAACACCTCCTTAAAACTTATGGGCGGGATGAGCGCCGATGGCGAAAATAAATTGCAGGAAAAGTTCATCGTTTGGTTTTCCGGTTACATCCGATTCGTCATGGTTATATTGAAGCCGTAAGAGACTGAATTCGGAAAAGTTATAATTAATCATGCCGCTTGCCCGCCAGGGTCGGCGCCCGCAATCCTGTTTTTCTCCGGCCAGGGTATAATCGTCTTTAAAGAGACCGAGAATATCGTAACGTGCGCCAAACTCCCAATTTGCCTGTTTATAGATACCCTGAAAATACAATCCATCCTGGTTTCTTTCGAGACTTTGAATAAGGCCTGAACCGGTATCAGTTAAATCGCCGGATTGAGTCCGCAAGAGATATTCACTCTGTATTTTGAATCCACGGTCTTTGGATGGTTTCCACTTGTAGGTGAATTCCAGCCCGTATAGCGTTGTATCTCCTGAAAAATCGGAATCGACGGCGACCGTATCCGTTTTTGTTTTTCCTGTCACGACCGACGGGCCGAAAAGAATAGTGGAGTTGTCGCCTATATCCAAGGAAGCTTTGACAAACGCCGTATAGGCATGGGCTCCGCTGGCCGCATCGGAACCAAACAGCATTTCGCTTTCTCCCTGTAGCACTTCCACGCCCACAATTGTGTAAAAGGGTAAAGGAAGCAAATAGGTGTACTGAATGCCTTTTTCACTGAATCCCTCGTCGCCGATAAATGCCCGATAAGGAAGAGGGGCATCCACAAAATCCCATACATGACTATGCTGGGAATTAAGCCTGCCAAACCCGCTTTTAAATTTGCCTCCCTTGATTTGATGTCCCTGGGGTAGACAGGTTGTGACGAAGTAGGCCTCTTCCAGTTCGGCGCCGTCTTCGGTTACGGGAATCGTGGCATAGAGATTGAAGTAGGAATCTACCGGCGCATATAAAGCAATTTCCGCCGCATCCAGATTGAAGCCGTTTCTTCTATCCAATCCCCGCGTGGTATATCCGGTTATTCCCCGATTTCTTATCTCATCGGTGGTCAGATTAGATGAGTAGGCGTAAGTATTCAACACCATGGAAATATTCGGATTGGACATTGCGGCGCCGCCAAATAAACCCGTAGCCTTTGGTACAGCCTGAACTTCTACCGGTTTTTCTTTAATTTCCGGTACGGCGGCGACTTCAGTCTTGTTGATTTGTACTTTTAATTCATCAATCATTAGTTGCTGCGCTTTGATAGTTTCTGCCTGCTTTTTTAAAACCTCCTCCAGTGCCCTTATTCTTGATTCGATATCACTTCCCGCAAATACATGGCCGGACATCGTCAGCGAACAAAGAAGGATTAAAAAAATAAGTCCTTTTTTCATGCAGGTGTCTCCTTTGTTTTGATAAAAAACAGATATCTTTATCGCTGTAATTATTAGAAGTTTACCCTTAGCGGAAACAATAATTGCCGTATTGCGTTAAAGTTTGCGACATAGTTTGGCCGGGTGATTTATTGACTCACACGAATCTTTTCACAATCATCCTGCGGCAATTTCCGGGGGTACTTAATTAATTTTGATTAGTTACGCTGATAACGATAAAGGGGGAGCCCTGTTGGGGAAGATGGAATATATGGATAAATTACGGTGAAATGTTTCTTTAGGTTGATGAAAAAAAGTAACTGCGAAACAGAAAACCAAAGAGACGCTGTCTTCCATCTTGCCTGAGGAGAGTGAATTTCCCGCAATACACAAGGGACAATCAAAATGCGGGCAATTGTCTTCGTGGTGGTGCAATCCGGTGGTGAAGGTAACAACCAGACAGACAGCGGCAAAAAGGATGATTGCTTTTCTTTGAAATTGTTTAAAAAATGTCATTGTTTTTCAGTTTATCATTTGCTTTATAAAAAGTTTTTTCAGTTGTATGGAGAGGCGCAATATAGGCAAGAAATGCCTGCATGTCAATACGAAACCGGGAATCTTATTTTATTCCGTTTGTTGCCTGAATGAGCATCTCTTGGACGCAAGGGTTGCGAATTTTAAAGATGCCGGAAAAACATGGATGTTTTGTTGGAAAATTAAGCCATCAATGATAAGCAAATAGAATATAAAGGAAAAAGGAAATATGAAATGGAAGGCATTCTTTTCTTTAAAAAATTATTAATAATTCTTGGTTTTTCCATTCCCGTTATTTACCTTTTCAACAAAGTTAAATTACCTTCTATTCTTGGTTTTTTAATTACCGGCATCATCATCGGGCCGTTCGGCCTGAGGCTGATTGATGATACGGCCGGGATTCAGTTCATGGCTGAAATCGGCGTGGCTTTCCTGCTGTTTACCATTGGTATCGAAATTCAGTTTTCCCCCTTTTTGAAAAATTTGTCGGAGCTACTTTTAAGCGGCGGTTTGCAGATATTGTGCACTTTTGTTGTGGGCATGCTGATCGGCCTGGCAATGCAATTGAGTTTGAGCCAGTCTGTTTTTGTCGGCTTTATTCTGACTCACAGCTCTTCGGCTTTGATATTAAAGCTTTTGAAAGACCGCAGCGATGAAGATTCGCCTCAGGGGAAAATTTCCATCGGCGTCATTTTATCCCAGGATCTGATGGTCGTGCCGATGATGCTGATGATACCCTTTCTTGCCGCCGGCAGCGGTCCCGACGTCCTGCTGATCATCTGGAAAATGATAAAGTCCATTTTGATTGTTATCGTTATTCTGGCTGCCGCCCGCTATGTCATTCCATTTGTGATGGAAGGACTGGTCAGCATGAACATGCGCGACGTCCTGGTGATTACCTCCGTCGTTGTAGCCATGGGAATTGCCTGGATCACGGAGTCTCTGGGGTTGTCACTGGCCATCGGTGCGTTTCTGGCCGGAATGGCGCTTTCCGATACGGATTTCACGCAACAGATTATCAGCGACATCAACCCCTTTCGCGATGTATTCCTGTCGGTATTTTTCGTCTCTCTTGGCATGATTCTCAATGTTGATTTTCTGCGGGAGAACGCCGGCTATATTCTTTTAGTATCCCTTTGTATTATCCTTATTAAAGCTGCAATTGTTTTCGGCCTGGTCAAACTGTTGAGATACCCCCTGCGCGTCGCCCTGCTTTCAGGTGTAATGCTGGCGCAGATTGGAGAATTTTCTTTCGTTCTGGCTTCCCAGGGACTGCACCAGAATATAATCTCCGGTTTTATTTATCAGGGATTCATCGGGGCTTCTGTTTTAACTTTCATTGCCACACCGTTGATCGTCTCCATTACCTATTACTTGCTGGAGAAAAAAAGAATCGCTGAAGGCATTCCATCTTCTGAAAAAAGCAACAAAATAGAGTTGAGTAATCATGTTATTATCT
Organism: Smithella sp.; assembly: GCA_039679455.1. GTDB lineage: Bacteria > Desulfobacterota > Syntrophia > Syntrophales > Smithellaceae > MVRV01. The sequence goes on from JBDKUX010000101.1 coordinate 21,209, forward strand.
GTGGATTGGGGTTAAACGGAAGAAATCTGGTTAAAGTTCTGAAGAACACCGGCATAAATTATGTGACCATTGATTTGAATTTCAAACATATAAAAGAGGCCAAAGCAAAAGGGGAAAAAAATGTCATCTGGGGAGATGCTTCCAATACTGAAATTTTAAAATATGCGGGTATTGATTCCGCCCGGGTTCTGGTTATCGCCATTTCCGACCGTTATTTAACGAAGCGTTGCCTGGATATTGCCAAAACTATGAAGCGTGATTTACACGTGATTGTGCGAACAAAATATGTTGCCGACATTGACGAACTGGTGAAGCTGGGTGCAGACAATATCATTCCGGAAGAATATGAGACCTCGATTCAAATACTCAGCAGGGTGCTGAGAATGTTTCACATTCCCAACAGCATAATTTTAGCGCAGGGTAACATAATTCGTAATAAATCCTATGGAGTTTTCCGGGAAGTCAGGTTTACCGAGGAAGCTTTCGAGCAGATCAATCAAATTCTGGCGCAGGGAACAATTGAAACTTTTTATGTTGCTTCCGGAAGTGCGATTATCGGTAAAAGTATCAAGGAATTGGATCTCAAAGCCCGGACGGGTGCGACTATTCTTAACATCATCAGAGAAAATAAAACAATAACCAATCCTTCCAGTGATTTTGTCTTTCAGGCGGCCGATCAGCTTATTATATTCGGCAGCCACAGCGTCCTTGATCTTGCTTTGTCTACGCTGGGTGGCGGTGGCGAGGCTGAATAATATATATCGATGAATCAGAACATCAGCTTGTTGAGCCGCTTGATCAGCAACTGCGCGGGAGTAAAATCGTTTTTTATGTTCAATGCTTTTTCGCAATCGGACAAACACTGGCTGTAAAGTTTCATTTCATAGAACGTTTGAGCGCGTCCCCAGAAGCCGTCGATTTGGCAGGGGTTCAGGGAGATAGAGCGGTCGTAATCCTCCAGCGATCGTTCATAGCGTTTTAACACCCGGAACGTCAGACCGCGATTATTATGACAACGGATATTTTCCGGATCGTAGTTGATGGATTTGGTAAAATCGCGGATTGCCCGAAGATAATCGGACAGGCCGAAATAGGCCATGCCGCGGTGATTGTAGATAAGCGATCTGATGGAATCCTTCATTTTTAAACGCAGGATAAACGTATAAATTTCAATGGCTTTTTTCAGGAACCCCCCGCTGTGGGCCTCCAGAGCCGCCAGCATGGCTTTGTCCAGATTTGCCTCTCCCCGGACTACGTCGAATTCACTATGAAATACAGGCTGTTTATCGTCTGTCTGCAAATCTTCCAGGTTTTTGTCGATGTTGGGCGTAAAGGCCAGCTTGGCCTCCACACTTTGACGGCGCTTGCGGTCCTGTTCCCGGATTTCCTTCTGGTAATCCCGGATTTCCTGAAAAATAAGGTCGGAAAGCGCCAATGTGGCGTTGAGCGAAGCGAGTTTACGCCGAACCGATTTAATCGGCAGAGTGATATCCGACTTGTAAATCAGTTCGTGTTCCACTTCCGCCCACGCATCCTGCAGGATCGTGCGCAGTTGCACTTCGCAGACATCAGATGTATACGGCAGCCTGTTTTCCCGGCCAAGGGGATCGATTTTAATAAGGAAATGAACGGAGTCGTAACCAAACTCTCTTACGGAGAGACGTGATCCTTTTCTTTCCAGTTCGACTACTTTGAAAATGGTTTTTATCAGGTTTTCGATTACTTCCAAATCTTCCAGAAAAGGACATATGATTCTCAAGCCAAGAAAATCGGTAATTGTCGGCGCCTCTTTTTTTTGATGATGACGTAAAAGTTTTACCAGTTTATCAAAGTAGGTGTCAAAACGTTTGACACGGTATTTAATAGTTGGAAAATTGCCGTGGTCTTTGAGAACATTGCGCACCTGCCGATGAATCGACTGCAGAAGATCATCATTATCGGGATAAAGCTCTTCATAAAGAGCTTTGAGTTTGCTGCGGTCCAGATCCTCGGGCAGTATGAAAGATGGTTGATTATTCATAAATTTATTTATTGTGAAATATTTTTACATCCGTTAGAAACAATGTCAAGGAAAATGCGGTTTGCTCCAAAATACTCAGGTGTCAAGTAATTACACGGTAAACAGGAGTAAAATTGTCCCATCATCAGCACTCCAGTTCCCCTGAAATGATCTGGGGAAGAAGATTAGTAATTTCGATGGTGATGAACCTGATCATCCCCTTTGTGCAGATTGCCGGAGGAATTCTTGCCGGCTCCATGGCCTTAATCAGCGATGCGCTGCACAATTTAACCGATTTCGTTTCTCTGGTAATCAATTACGCGACGCTGAAGATGGGATTGCGCCTCCCCACGCATAAACAGACTTTCGGTTACAAACGGGTGGAAATATTCGGCACGGTGATCAGCGTTGCCCTGCTTTATGGCGCCGGCTTTTACATTGCGATCGAAGCATGGCAGAGATGGCGCGCGCCGCAGCAGATTGCCGGCCAGTACGTTATCTGGATTGCGCTTCTGGGTTTTGTGGGCAATCTGATTTCCGCTTGGATGCTGCATTCCGGGGCAAAAATAAATCTGAACATGAAAAGCGCTTTTCTGCATATGCTTGCGGATGCGGCAACATCGCTGATCGTAGCTATTCTGGGCGCAGTGTGGATTTTTAAACCCTGGTACTGGCTTGATCCCCTGTTTTCCTGGATTATAGTCGTCTTCATTTTGTACGGCGGCTGGGGATTGCTCAAAGAGAGTGTTCTTATTCTGATGAATGCAACTCCCCCGGGGATCGATTTGACCGATATTCAGCAGGCAATCACGTCGATTGAAGGTATCAAAGATATTCATGATCTCCATGTCTGGAATCCGTCCACGGAAAGTATTGCCCTGGCGGTTCATATCACCGTTGACAACCAGATGCTGAGTCAGGTGGATAAACTTGCGGAAAACGTCAGGGAAATATTGCTGGAGAAGTTCAGTATTGATCATCCGATCCTGCAGTTCGAATGTAATTCCTGCGAGGATGCCCAGCTTTTATGCAGTGTGAAAAATCGTCCATATCATAATAAATTCAAGCATGAGTAAATTTTAACTGAACATTCTGGTCAATACGAAACATGAAAACGGCTGATTTGGATATTCAGAGACTGTCCGGAAACTATTTCATTTCCCGGATGACCCGGCCGGTGCTTAAAAAAGCAAGCCCTTTATTTCCTGACAGATCCTTCATAATGGATTCAATCAGGGGTTCGTTGACCTGCTCGTCCGCTGTCCATTCAACAAGAAAATTGGCGCCGGTTCCGCTCTGATCCGATTCGGGTATGAAGATAATCATCGTTGCGAGCGGATTAATCTTTTGATCTGCTGAAATAAAACTCTTTATAAGCTTACCGTCGGAGTTAAAAAAATCAATTTTTGTGATTTTAATCTGTTTTTTTAAATCAGTATTGTGAATGGCCAGAAAAGCGCTTAAATCAAACTGCGTGGACTGATAAGGAATATTCGAGTAGACCGGCATGTAGAGCACCTGCCCCCGAAGCTTTCGTCCGCCCGTATCGGGTATTTTGAAAGTTTCGGAATTGAAGGACTCAGATGGTGATCTGTTTTCTGTTCTTGATTCCTGATTCTTACAGGATATGAATGCCGATGATATGAAAAGTAAAAAAATGAGAAATATGTGTACATGTTTAGTCATGATGCCCCCGTAAAAAGTCATAAAAGTCGCCAGTCATGGAATGGCTCTCCTTTTATCTGCACCTGAAAATTTATAAAAGAAGCACGCCTGATTGTCAATAATCAAGACAGAATAATTAACGGCGTACGGCTAGTTCTTTCAAATACTTTTCGGCGGAGTCCCGTTCGTCGCTGCGTGCTATGAAGGAGAAGAAAACAATTCTTTTTATTCATTTGTGAGAATATCTTCCACGACGGTCCAGCCGATGGCGATGTGACCGATCTTGGAATGCAGGTCATACCACTCGGCGAGCACCAGAGCCATGACGACGGTGCTCGCCACATAAATGGCAATTCCCAGAATGAATCCCGATGTCCAGCTCCAGCCCATCATACGCAAAAGCAGCGCTAAGGCAACCGTCGACAAGGAGCTTTGGATAAGCGCATCGGGGATGGCCACACGCCATACCGCAATAAGTTCACGTAAGTGAAAACGCAGACCGATTCCAAACAAAAGCAGGATGACGCCGATTTCGGCAAACTGCTCGGCAATCGTCCGGTTGACGACGACGCCCGGAGTGAAGGGGCCGACAATAAGGCCGGCAATCGGGTAGCCGATGATGGGGGATAACTTCAGCCGGAGAGCAATGTGCCCGAAGATCAAGGCCCCGGTAAGACCAACGGCAAAGGTCAGCAGAAAGCTTAATTCGTCCATTCTCATCTCCCGAAAAGAAAGAGGTCCTGGTGCAGCATAAATTTGTTATTGTTCTATTGCAGCGGTTTTTGTTGTTTGCGGCTCTTGATTAAATGACATAATAATATAGATTTCTGCTTACTGTCTGTGATATTTACACCATATTCCGCTTGAATAGTCAACGCTGTAATTAGTTGTGTGATTAGTCAGGAATTTTTATTGATGCGCTGAAGGGCGCCGGTCGCCCACTTCCTTTAAAGATGGCCTGCGCCGCACTTTCGTTTTTTTGCGGAAAATATGGCAGATCGGCAACCGGAGGTTATAGATGAAAAGTTTAGCCATAAATGGAAGTCCGAGGAAGCAATGGAACACGGCAACGCTGCTCAAAACAGCGCTCGCCGGCGCAGAATCGGCAGGCGCAGAGACGGAACTCGTTAATCTCTACGATCTCAATTTCCAAGGCTGTACGAGCTGCTTTTCCTGTAAGCTGAAAGATGGAAAAAGTTACGGGAAATGTGTTATGAAGGATGAATTGACCCCGGTTCTTGAAAAGCTTCTATATGTGGATGTACTCATATTGGGATCTCCGATTTACTTTGGTACTGTGAGTGGAGAAATAAAGTCATTTATGGAGCGACTGCTTTTCCCATACCTTATATACACGAATCCGCCGGGATCTCTATTTGCCCGCCGGATTTCTACGGCATTTATTTACACCATGAACATGCCGGAATATCTGATAAAAGAGCGTCATTACGACATCCATATCGGCCAGAACGAAAATCTTCTAACGATGATATTCGGAAGAGCGGAATCGCTTTGGTCCTGCGAAACACTTCAGTTTGAGGACTACGACAAGGTGGTCTTCAGTTATGCCGATCCGAAGGAGAGGAGAGAACGTCACAAGACGATTTTTCCGGAGGATTGCCGGAGGGCGTTTGAACTGGGGGCGAGGCTGACCAAAGATTTTGCTGCTGGAATGAATAATAACCAGGGAGAGGGATAAATGATTATGCAAATAACAGATAAAAGTCAGGATTCAGAGCTGTTTTCCGATATAAGCAAAGGCGTCCGCAAAGAAAAACTGATTCAACTCGGGATCATTCTGGTGATGTTGATCCTTACCACCATTCTTAATATATTCCTGGAAAACTTCATTCAACCTTCTTCTCTGGTCTTTGTTTACCTTGTTCCGGCTATAGCAGGCGCGATTAATTTTGGAACATGGGCTTCGGTATTATCTTTTACCGCCGGTTTCCTTATATTCGATTTTATGTTCGTGAAACCATATTATTCGCTTCATATTTCGAATCCGCAGGATGTCTATAATGTTACCGTCTATTTAATTGTCGCCGTTCTTCTCACTTATCTTATCAATCTTGTTCACCGTCAGAATATATTCCTGAAAGGCAGGCTGGATCGCGTATCTCTCCTCGAAGATATGAGCAGAGATTTACTGCTGCTTACCCCTATTGAACAAACTTATTCAATTGAAAATATCACATTGTCGCTGCGTACAGCTGTATTCAGTCAATTAGGCCAGCTTACTTTAAGATATACAAAAATGATTTTGGATGTGCCGGCTCTTGTCTTCTTTCGGGAAGATGACGGCAGTCTCAAAGTTTGGGCAAAAAGCAGTGTTGATCTGAAAATTACCGAACAGGATAATGCAGCTGCGATCTGGACATTTGACAACGGTGAAGTCTCAGGTGCCGGGACATTTACATATTCAGATACTCAATTCTATTTTATTCCGCTGAAGTCTCTGGAGGGAATTATCGGGGTAATAGGAATTTTATATAACTCTAAAGATCTTTTCCCGGAACAAAGACGTCTTTTAGGAACCGTCTCCAATTTGATAACAATAGTTGCATCGATGTGGATGAGCCTGAAATCAAGCGGTAATAATTCCTGACTTCAAGAAGGACTCCAGTTGTTCGGCATTTCCGGATTGTTCATCCCCAACAATCTTCTTCCCGTGTACCGTATGAAATCCAGGAAGAATCCTGCGGAGGTAAGGGAGAAGCGGGGTGTCTGGCGGCATATTCCTTTTGCGCCTTTATTATGGCTTCATTCTCATTTTCCGCATAGACAACCATATGGAACAATTCTCTTTCTTGCCCTCTCTCTGACAGGTTAAGAAGCTCAACTTTATATCGCATAGTGTTTATATCTTTCGGGAAACATTGGTGTCGCCGAGATTATAATTTTTTTGCCGGGCTTTTCTTCTTTTTCACGCTTTTCTTCTCGACATCTTCTTCTATTCTTCGGTCTGATTTGAAGCAACTGCCCGGGGACTGTTTGGCGAATTTTTTCATTTCAGCTGCCAGCTCCGTTATTTCTCCATAGTGAGTAAATGAACGGGCGTATGTTTCGGTAATGCCGATAGATATACCCATAATCGGAAATTTGGATGCCTTGCCCTTGCGGTCGAATGATTTTATAAATCCCTGGGCCGAATCTTCCGGGTCATAAAAAGTCGGTATGATGCTGTCAAAAGCTTTGATTATTTCCGTTGCGGCTTCTTCCGCCAGTTCCGAGTCAATGATAAAAACGAAATCGTCGCCGCCGACATGCCCCACAAAACTGCCCTGCGGTTGTTTATTCTTGACTATATTCAGAATCAGCCGTCCGGTGATCTTAATCACTTCATCGCCGCGGCTGAAACCATAACGGTCGTTGAAAGGTTTGAAAAAATCGAGGTCGGAATATCCGAAAGAAAAGTCAAGGTTTTTAGCGATCCTCTCCTGCAGTTCCCGATTGATGGAAATATTGCCGGGCAGCCGCGTCAACGGATTGATTTCCACGATGCGTTGCGAACGGGTAATACATAAATTGACGCGCAGGAGAAAATCATTTTCGAGATCTTTTCTCCAGATAAAATCTTCGATTATCAGGTCGTGCCAGTTGGAAAGATTAAAATGATCGGGCAGAATTGCCAGTACGGGTATTTGGTGAAACATGGGATCGGTTTTTAAATCTTTTAAGATATTGATGGCGAAATCATCATCTTTAAGAACGTTGATTACGATTAAATCCGGAATGGAATTATAAATATAATCAAGAGCGGAAGACATGCTGCCGAAAACAACACTCTGATACGTGTTTTTCAGGCTTTGGTCTATAGCATTCGTAAGCACAATATCTTTGCAAACAACTACAATTGTTTTCATAAAATATTACTGAACGCCTTTTGGAGTGAATATTATCCACCCACGTTGTATGCCATCAGGGGATGCCTTCAGCGGATTCCATATTGTCTTCCAGTACCTGCAATATATCCTTTATGTCAGCTGCGGACAGCTGCAAAAGTTCAAAGGATGCGGGGTTGACTTCCGGCACCAGATTTTCTCCGGCAAAGCCGAAACCGCGGGCGCGTACTAGAATATCAGCCATATGTACTATCGCTGTTTCCATCGGGGCATTTTTAGCAAGAGCGGGGCGATGATGAAATTCGATGACTTCAATCAGATTACGCGGAAAGCACCATTTTTCGGCAAGCCAGCTTCCCACGTTGGCATGGGTCGCATTGAATTGAGCTTTTTCCGCTTCAAATATGGCAATGTTTTTTGTCCCGGCTTCATTCATCGCCGTTTCATATTCTTTCTGAAACTCAAGCATTAAAATAACTTTACCGATGTCGTGCAGAAGACCGGCAACAGAGACTTCTTCCGGCTCTTTAATGCCCTTTTTCTGGGCAATTACCCGGGCGGCGATAGCGCACCCCAGGGAGTGTTCGTAGAGGCCGTTCATTGCTTTTTGCATCAACTCGAATACGGAAACGCCAAGCAAAAGTCCTTTGATAACGTTAAGCCCCAAAAGCATAGTGGCGTGAGAAACGGACGCTATTCTGCCGGGAAATCCATAAATGGCGGAGTTAACCATTTTTAATACTTTGGTTGTCAAAGCGGGGTCATTAGAGATAAAAGAACTTATTTCCACCAGAGTGATGCGTGGCTTTTCAATAATGGCGGACAACTTCTTCAAGACTGCCGGCACTGTGGGCAGTGTGCTGATATTTTCCACTTTGCGGCGTAAGACCTTGGGGTCAATGCTGCTCATCATTGATACAATCCTTCAATATGTTCCTTCGTGATCTTTTTGATTAAGTTCATATAGAGCTTGTCGTTTACTTTGGCAAATCTGGCTTCCAGATTGGCCAGTGCTTCTTCCTTGGAAAGAGTTTGAACCGGCGGACCATCCACATAGATGCTGGAAATATCCATGTCGCGGATTCTTTCAATCCAGGTTTCAGAAAGTTCCGTACCTTCACCCAGCATAACCATGCCGTTTTTCGCCGTCACCGGTTTGGCAAGCTTCATTCCGGGTTTAAGTTTGTCCACCGGAATCCTCGGCATCTGAGTATCTCCTTTAACTTTATTTTATTACCTGACTATACCCGCCCGGGGCAGCTGATAATTACGGCCTCGAAAAGGCTGGATTTTTTATTTCCTGGGTAATTTGATCAGCGTCAACGGCGTTGTATTCTATTATTCTTTTCAAATGGAAAAAGGTATCTTCATCCATGGAATGAAAAGCTATTATCGCTTCTTTTTCGTCCACCCGGAGTATTTTACCGGCGACTTCCAGGGAAGTATCCTCATTCAGTGTCAGGATTATTCTGCAATTTTCATTGACGCGGAATAGCGGATTGCTGGTGCAACTTATGCCGGTTAAACTGATATTGAATGTTTTAACCTTTATTTTATCCTCCTGATAAAGGATATAAATATCATCAAAGGTAACCGGAACCCTTGTTCGCTTTCTTCTTTCTTCCATCATTGCCCTGCCTTTTAGGAAAATAACCCTTATAATCTTCTCAATTGCCTACGCTTTTTACTTTCATAACTATGGCTTTTGGTCAAGCCTGATTTTGTCCAGGTCATGAAAAATAGTACGATCTTCCTCCAGACGAAAACCGACAACGTTTACACCTAAGGGGGATAACAATTGAGCGTGAGCAGGCGCTTTTTCTTCCGGCAAAATCAGAACAGGTGAAGGATTGTCCTGGTCATTTTTAGCCAGTAAAAGTAATTTTGCCGCCGCCGCCAATATGTTGTTCTCCCATGCATCGGTGATAACTTGAAAAATATGAGATTTCCTGTTCCCGGACGGTTCCAGAAGAAAGAGCTCATGGTTGTTGTCGTTGCCTGTTTTCAGTTTTCGGCGCGCAAGATGCGCAGCCAGGTTGTCGACAACAAAATCATGATCGCATTGAGCGCTTATATCCGGTTCTTCAAATACCGGAAGACTGCCGACCAGGTCTTTGCGGAAAGTAACATCCGGGAAATTAATTTCCGTTTGTGAGGAATTAACGACGGTGGATTTCAACATTTCTATTTTTTTTACGAAATTAGCTGTTTCCCGGGCCAGGCGCGGTGAATTCAAGACGCTTATTACCGCAACCCGTGTGATGCAGTCGCCGTCTTCCATAAAAGACCAGACGCCGCGGTAGTTATGCTCAAAGAATGATTTGCCGATTCCTTTCTTGCCGCCGCCAATTTTGCCGCGGTGAATAACAAAGATGCTTCCCCACGCGTCTTGTGCAAATGCGGCGCCCGTTTTTCTATCTATTCCTGACCAGGGGAAATTTATTTCCGATGTTATGGGAAGCAACGCCCCCGCTTTTGGCTTGCCGATACCGAAAGCATTCCAGTATCTTACGTCTTTAGCGACGCGGGAAAACGTCCAGATTCCCAGTTTTTTCGACCATAAAACTTTGGCTGGAGAGCTTGCTCCCTGATGCCCCAGTTTAACTTTTACCTGTTCATCGATAAACGGTTTGAAGTTTCTGACAAATTGCCGCGTGTATTTTTTTATGGACTGTTGGTCGGCAATAACTTTCAGCATAGGTAGTCGGCCCTTTGAATGTTGAATGGCACGGATAATATACCAGAATTAAAGACTAATCCAGACGTTTTTTTACCAGTTTGACAGTGCCCGTAAAAACGATGATGCCCAGTATGGTAAGAATGAGGCCGGAGAATCTCCATCCCGACCTCTTTGTCAATGAGTATTGTCTAAAAGATCTCAGAGGTAGATGCTTCTCCACCTGCGGCGCACTGTAAAAAAGCCCTGGCTGCGTTTGTTATGTATTTATCCTTACGGTAGGCAAAATAGAAATTTCGTCGCAAATCAATTCCCGCCAGACGCAGGGCCTTGATTACTCCCAGTTGTTCTTCCCGTTTTATCACTGTTTTCGACAGGATCGAGATGCCCAAACCGGATTCCACAGCTTTTTTCACCGCCTCCGTATGACCTAGCTCCATACTCTTTTGCAAGACGACTCCCGCCCGTCCCAGTCTTTCTTCAATGATATGCCTCGTTCCCGATCCTTGCTGAGAAATGATAAATGGCTGGGCCATTAGCTCAGAGGGTTCGATAGTATCTCTCCCGACCCATTTATGACCGGCCGGAACAATGAGCACCAGTTCGTCTTTTAAGAAGATACCGGTATTGATCCTGACATCGTCAACTGGCGCTCCCAGAAACCCGATGTCTATGGAATTATCCAATATTTTATCTATGACCTGCCGGCTCAGTACAATATCGAGGCTAACATCAATGCGCGGATAGAGAGATCTGAATTTACCCAGTAGATGAGGCAGGATATAAACTCCGAGAGTGACGCTGGCGCCGATGTTCAGAGAACCGCCGTTCAGATCATGGATTTCGTCGATTTCTATCTTTAATTGATCAATAATATCAAAGATAATCTTTGTCTTGGCATACAGTATCTCACCCGCTTGCGTAAGCACGACCTTTTTCCCCAACCGGTCAAAAAGCCGCCCCCCGTAATAATCTTCCAGGTCCTTAATGTGCTTGCTGATTCCCGGCTGCGTCAGGAAGAGGGCTTTTGCCGCGTGGGTGAAACTCTGCAATTTCGCCGCCGTATGAAATACCTTTAGTTGATTCAGATTAGCTTCCATAATTTATTCTTATGAATAAGATTAAAACAATTCATTTGATTGATACATTAAAAAGTGATTTCTTTCAATAAAAAAACAGGAGGAAGATACGATGCAAAAAGAAGATTTGGAAAAGCAGGCTTTTGATTATTTCGATACCGGTTTTTGCTGTTCCGAGGCCATTTCAAAAACGATCATTGATCATTTCGCCGAAAACCCGGCCGGATATCCCGTCAAGGTAGCCTCCGGCTTTTGCGGCGGCATCGGCAGATCACACGACGATGTCTGCGGCGCTCTAGTTGGTGGAGTCATCGCCGCAGGCTATCTTTTCGGCAGGACGGAACGGAACAAGGATTTGAATGAAGTATGCCGGGTGACATCCGAATTTCGCCGGACATTCCTGGAAAAATTTGGTTCTACAAACTGTGCCGCAATTCTGGAAAAGCTGGGAGAACAGGAAAAATATTTAAAGTGTAAGGAGTTAACGGCGAGAGCGACAGGGATACTGGCGGATATTCTGGAGAAAAAATAGGAATCGTATGGAAGCTTTTTTTATCGGCGATACAGCAGTCGAGTTCAGCGGTGATGGGTTCCTCGTCAGGCCGGAACTATGGAATGAAGATGTGGCGCAATGCATCGCCCAGCGAGTCGGCATGCAGGTTTTGGGTGAAAAGCACTGGGCTGTAATCCACTGTATTCGAGAACATTGGGAGAAGCACCGGACGGCGCCCCTAATCAGGAATGTATGCCTGAACACGGGGCTTCACCTGGATCAGTTGCAAACGCTGTTTCCCGTGGGACTGGCCAAGGGAGCGTGCAAGATAGCGGGACTTCCCAAACCGGATGGGTGTGTGTGATCGGGATCAAGGGGAATAAATGCGGTGAGTAAACTTCAACGGCATAATGCCGGCGATCTTAAGGGGAGGGCTCATGAGCGATTTAAACGGATTGATGCAGCATGAGGTTCATCTGGCGGCTCTTTCTTTTATGGGCGCAGCTTACATCCTGAGAATTGTCTGGTTGCTTCAATTTAAAAAAATTGAGGAAATGAGCCTGCCTGCAGGTACTGGCAACGGCGCTGTCCTGCAGTCCTTGCTGGCCGTGGCAAAACCGTGGACAATGGAAGGCGTGAGGAAGAATCCTGCGTTCTATCTTCAGTTCATTATATTCCATCTCGGAGCGGCCGCCGCCATTGGTCTGACATTTCTCATTCCTTACAGACCGGAACTGCTCAAGGAAACATTATTTGTGGAATCGCTGCAGATGGTTTTGGGGGCGGCATTTATTGCCGGTCTTTTCAGGCTTTACCGGCGCATAGCCGATCGGGCGTTGAGATTGATCAGCACACCTGATGATTATTTCGCTCTGATCACGATGACTCTCTTTTATGCTCTGGGCATAGGAGCCGTTTCCGACAATCCTGCAATTGTGGGCGAGCAGTCCGTGCTGGTCTTCTTTCTCCTTGCGGCTTTTTTCCACATCTACGTTCCTTTTTCCAAGATTATTCATTACCTCTATTATCCCTTCACGCGTTATTACCTGGGGAAAATGATGGAACATAGAAATATAGGCCGCGAAGGATGATCATCGTTTTGCAACTGCATAGACAATATCCGGGAGGTTCCAGACTGGATGAAAGCAATTAATAATAAATCGGCCGGGAGATGCACAAGTAATCCCGCACCTGTTGAACCTGGGAGAATACCTGAACTGCTGCACAAAAAGATCAACAGGCAAACAGCATGCTCTCTGGCCGCTTGCGTTCATTGCGGGACATGCGCGCGATCATGCCATTACGTTTTGGCCAGGCCTAACGATCCGTTCATGACACCTGCATACAAGGCTGATCAAATCCGGCGTATTTTCAACCGCCATATCGATTGGCTGGGACGGATATTTCCCCGGTGGATCAGGGCGGGTATTCCCAGGGACGAGCAAGACATCCAGCGCTTGAAGGACATTGTCTTCGGCACTTGCAGCGGCTGCCGGCGATGCACTTTCAATTGTCCGATGGGCGTGGACAATGCGGCATTGATTCGTCTGGCGCGAGGCATTCTGACCGAAATGGGGATCATTCCGGAAGGCATGGCGAATGTTTGCCGGAACCAGTGGGAAAGCGGCAATCAGATGAGCGTCACGGAGGAAGAGTTCCGGGATACTCTGGATTGGATTAGGTGCGAGGTTCAATATGAACTGAAAGTGGATGATCTGGAGATCGCCGTGGAGAAGGAGGGCTGCGATTTCATCTATGCCGTCAACCCGCGGGAGATCAAATATGATCCCAGTTCCTTCATGAACGCCGCGAAGGTTTTTTATCTCGCCGGAGAAAGCTGGACGCTGCCGCGTTACGGATGGGACCTTACTAATTTCGGTCTCTTCTCCGGCGACGATCGATTGGGTGCCTTTATGGCTAAAAATCTTTATCAGGCAGCCGCAAGGCTGCGGGCAAAAAGAATTGTTGTTTCTGAGTGCGGCCATGGTTACCGCTCGGTCCGTTGGGAAGGATACAACTGGGCCAAATACAGACAGGCAATTCCCACCGAGTCGGTCGTGGAAACGATTGACCGCTATCTACGGGAAGGTCGTCTCAACGTGGATCTATTGAAGAACGGCACATCAGTTACGTTTCATGACTCCTGCAATGTCGCCCGTTACAGCGGTCTTCTCGATGAGCCTCGCCGGATACTAAAACAGGTCTGTTCCGATTTCCGGGAAATGCACCCCAACCGCCTGCAAAACTACTGCTGTACTGGCGGGAGCGGTTTGCTCACCATGCCGGAATATCGTCCGCTGCGCCTGGAAACGGCCAAAATAAAAGCAGATCAACTGAAGGCGACTGGAGCCGGTATCGTCTGCACGATGTGCCATAACTGCCGTGAAGGTCTCGGCGACCTGATCAGTCATTACCGCCTGGACATGCAAGTGGTTCAGATCATGGATCTGGTTGCCGAGGCTTTGGTGTTGCCGGATAGGAACATGGTCGATAACTGCCGGGCAGAAATAAAACAGGTATGAAACACCGGGTGCAAAGGGATCAATTTATTGAAAAGCATAATTTATTCATGAGTTTTGCAATAGGGTTTTTGACTGGAATTTTCAGCGGCCTGCTGGGGATTGGAGGAGGCTTGATCCTGGTTCCCCTGATCTTGCATTGCTTTAAGTTGGTGCAACGGCAGGCGCAGGCTATAGGCATGGCCGTAATGGTCTTCACGGGGATAACGGCAGTTGCCGCCTACTCCTTAAATGGAGCCGTTGACTACTTCGCCGCGCTGGCTCTTACTGCCGGCGCAATTATTCCCACAAGATGGGGAGTCCTTTACAGTCATAGACTTGCAGACTGGAAGCTGCGCAGGGCGTTTGGTTTCTTTTTGATTGCTGTATCATTGCTCCTTATTTTGAAACCTTTCGTTCCGCCAGTGAGTACCCCCGTTGTTGGATGGCATAAGGGCATAGCCCTTTTGGTTATTGGTGTATTTTCCGGATCATTATCGGGGATGATGGGTGTCGGCGGAGGTGCGATTATGATTCCGGCAATGGTTCTTCTGATGGGGGTAAGCCAAGTCGTCGCCCAGGGAAGTTCTCTGTTGTGTATCGTTCCGACAAGCGCCGTAGGCGCTTATACGCACTGGAAACTTGGCAATGTCAGGCAGACACTTTTGCCCGGCCTGATGTCGGGAATTCTTTGCGGAGTATTTGCCGGGGGCAATCTCGCCTATCAGTTTCCCGAATGGATATTGAGGAGCGCATTTACAATGATATTGATCGTGAGAGGAGTCCTGTATTTACAAACGCCACCGCCGGAAGATAGGACCGATTAATTCCAATTCTAAATCAAGCGCTATCTTTATTGGCGTCGTCGTCGGCTTCCTCAACGTATGTACAATACGCCTCGTCGCCCCCTCCTAGCCGCCGCGATACCATCATTGATTTAGAAATGGAATAATATGCAAAGTTAGGGGCTGTCGGTCTGAATAAATGGAAGTTCTTTACGGAGTCTTTACATGGCTTATCCGAGGTTTTCCGACATAATACGGGATTTTGCACCTGGCTGGCTTGCCGCCGTCATGGGAACCGGTGTCCTGGCGATGGTCATGGAGAATATCAGCCATTGTCTTCCGGTGTTGTTTGGGGCGGCATATATGCTGCACTGGCTGAATTCAGTGCTATTCTTTTTGCTTGCCATAGTGTGGCTGATACGTTGGCTGCGTTTTGGAAAGATTGCGTTAAGCACCCTGAGGCATCCGGTGCAGGCTGATTTTTATCCGACTTTTTCTATCGGAATGCTCGTTCTGGCGGCCGAGTGGCATGTTTTTTCTCCTGCCAGCCCGCAGATTGCCCTCATATTTTGGTGGCCCGGAGCTGTCATTACCTTTGTTTTCAGCTTTGCAGTACTTTTTCATATGCTGCAGGGCGATCATATTTTAATAGATCATATTACACCGGCCAAATTCATTCCCGCAGTGGGTCTGGTCCTTATTCCCCTGGCCGGAGCTCCCCTGCTCAGGGAGATGTCCGGTGTAGTCCGGGACTGGGCGTTGTTTATCAGTATTGTCGGCATGGGTTCGGGAAGCATGATGTACATGGGTTTGCTTGGTTTAGCCCTGCATCGCGGTTATCTGCACAAACCGGCCAACGGAACGCTGTTGCCGACCACCTGGATTCACCTCGCTCCGATCGGTGTCATCCCGGTAGGCCTGCTGAACCTGCTGACTCAAATGCCATATCCGGTGGCCCGGGAGATGGTACTAATAATAATGATGTTGGTCTGGGGCTTCGGCGTCTGGTGGCTGATTATGGCTGTTTTACTGACCCTGGCAGAAGTAAAAAGACGAAGATTACCGTTTGCCCTGTCCTGGTGGGGATTTATATTTCCGTTGGGTGCCTTTGTGGCTGAAGGTTTGAGACTGAATCAGGAGACGGGAAGCAGCGGCTTTCTGGCAATTTCTGTGACAGCCTGGTTGCTGCTGTTGATACTGTGGCTGATCACTGCAATTAAAACAGGGCACGGTATTTGGACGGGCCGGATTTTTCTGCCGGATAATTAATTAATCCAGACGTTTCTTTACCAGTTTGATAGCGCCGGAAAAAACGATGATACCCAGTATGGTAAGAGCCACGCACTGAGGCCAGAGGACTTCCATTCCGACCCCTTTGAGAAAAATACCCCGGACGATCACCAGGAAAAAGCGCAGCGGATTGAGATACGTAAGCCACTGTATAACCGGGGGCATGTTGTCGATGGGGAAGATAAAACCGCTTAACATCAAAAAAGGTAGAATAAAAAAGAAAGTTGTCATCATGGCCTGCTGTTGGGTGCTGGAAATTGCGGAAATGAAAAGACCTATCCCCAGGGTGCTCAGCAAAAACAGAAAAGTAGTGAAAAACAATAAAAGGATGCTTCCTTTCAGCGGAATTTCAAACCAGAAAATGGCGAAGATTACCACCCCGATCATTTGTGCCAGGGCGACAATAATATAGGGGATGGTTTTGCCCATGATAAATTCGTAAGATTTCAAGGGCGTGACAATCAGTTGCTCCATAGTTCCGGATTCTTTTTCCCGGATGATGGCGATCGAGGTCAGCAAAAGCGAGGTCAGCATGACCGCGAAAGCGACGATCCCGGGAACAAAGAAATGCTGGCTGTCCAGATTGGGATTGTACCAGGTGCGGATGCGGGCATCGATTTTGCCATAATTCATATCGCGGAGATACAACCGGCGTAAAGTTTCCCGGTTAAATTTGTCGAGTACGGAGGACGCATAGGCTATACGCATCGACGCCATATTACTCATCGATCCGTCGGCGATTATCTGTATCGGCGCTGTCTGGCCTTTCCTGATGAGAGAGGCAAAATCAGGGCTGATCTGGATAGCCATATCCACCTCGCCTTTCAGTAATAGATCGGTCATCTGCTTTTCACCGGTTAAATGGTGCGTAATGTGGAAAATATTGCTGCCTGTGAAATCATCGATGAGACTCCGGCTTTCCTGTGTGCGGGAATAATCCAGCAGGGCGATGCGGATGTTATGGATGTCGTAGTTGACTACGTAGCCAAAAACCAGGATCTGGATCAGGGGAGCGGCAAAGAGAAGCACACGATTGCGCTTATCGCGGAGGAGTTGAATGAATTCCTTGCGCACCAATTCGCGGATTCTCAACCGGTTCATACTCACAGGCCCTCTCTTCTCAACATTCGCAGGTTCAACATCGACAGGATGGCAAAAAACAGAAATAAAACCAGCAGGCTTGGCCAGAGATAGCTGAATCCCGTGTTGCGCAGATAGATACCCGTCAGTATGTCAATGTAATAGCGGGCCGGAACAAGATAGGTGAGATACTGCAAGAATGCGGGCATGTTGATAATGGGGAAGACAAAATTCGAAAGCAAAAGCGACGGCAGATATGTTAGCAGTATGGCCATTTGATTGGCCAGCATCTGTGACTTGGTGACGTTGGAAATAAACAATCCCAGCGACAGCGCGACAAAAATATACAGCGAAGTGGCGGTGAGCATCAGCCAGAAATTGCCCTTCATCACCACGCCGAAAAGAATCTGACCGGAGGTCATGGCAACTAATACGTCGATCAGGGCGATTAAAAAGTAAGGAGCTGCCTTGCCCAGATAGAATTCACCCGCTTTCACCGGCAGGGATTTAATTGTTTCCATTGTGCCGTTTTCATATTCACGCGCGATGACGAGCGATGTTAGAAGCGCAGCGACAATCATGATGATAAGTGCGATAATTCCAGGGACAATGAAGTTGCGGCTCTCCAGGTCCTCATTAAACCAGACGCGGATGCGGCCGTCTACCGGGGCGTTTATTTTGGAGAGGTTTTGGCGGTTGAGAAAAGTTGTCAGTAATTTCTGGTTATATTTTTCACAGATAACCGTCAGGTAGCTGCGGATGATTCCGGCCATGTTCGGATCACTGCCGTCAATGATGATTTGCAGGGCGGCAGTGCGGTCTGCACGGATATCCTTCATAAAATCCGGCGGGATGATAATCGCCGCCGTCGTGCGGTTATCGTCGAGGTATTCCACCGCCGTCTTTGTTTTATCGAGATGCGCCACAATGCGGAAGTAGGGCGACGCGCTGAGCTTACTTAAAAAGTCTCGGCTCAACTCGGTTTTGTCATAATCAATTACTACTATTTTTACGTTGTTGACGTCGAGGCTTAGGGCGTAACCGAAAAGAATAATCAATATCAGCGGGATGGCAAAAGCCAGATATAGGCTGCGGTAATCCCTGATCAGGTGATAAAATTCTTTGCGGATTATGGCCTTGATGTGGACAGGATTCATTGTTGTTCCTCATTACTTGTCATCAACTTTATGAATGCGTCATTCAGATCGGCGTCGGTTTTATCGGGGCAGGCTTTAGCAATAATTTCGCCGGGGGAGCCGGAAGCGACAATTCTGCCCTGATTGATCATTACGATGCGTTCACAAAAACGCGCTTCATCCATGTAATGGGTGGTCACAAAAACGGTTATCCCGCTTGCGGCCAGCTGTTTAATGAAATTCCAGAAATGCCGGCGGGTAATCGGATCAACACCGGAGGTGGGTTCGTCAAGAAAAAGAATGTCAGGCCTGTGCAGAAGCGAGCAGCCCAGCGCCAGGCGCTGACGCCAGCCGGGAGGCAATTCCCTCGTCGGACGATTACGCAGCTCCTGCAGACGAGCCATATTCAAAACCCAGTCGATTCGTTCGGGCCACTGGTTTTCCGGTACATTATAAACACCGAGATAAAAACGCAGATTTTCGTAGGATGTCAGATCCTCGTACAGTGAAAATTTCTGTGACATGTAACCGATGGACTGCTTGATTTCTTCCGCCTCGGTCATAATATTATGACCCGCGACAAAACCTGAACCCGAAGTAGGGGTAATAATGCCGCAAAGCATGCGGATGGTTGTGGATTTGCCGGAGCCGTTGGAGCCCAGAAGTCCGAAAATTTCCCCTTTTTTTACAGAAAAGGTAATTTTGTCGACGGCGACAAACTTGCCGAATCTTTTTTCCAGGTTATTGACTGCAATAGATTCATAGGTGGAAAGAGTCATCGACCAGCCCCTTATCGACCTGCTTTATCCGTTCGATCATTGCTTCTTCCAGCGTTGCAAAATTTTGACGCATCTCTGATGGAGTGGAAGATTCCAGAATGACGGCATTATGCATCAGCGCGAGCTGATCGCATTTTTCACCTTCGTCCAGATATGCAGTGGAAACCATTATCGTCATGCCTTCCTGCTTCATGTTGGAGAGGATTTCCCAGAACTCGCTGCGCGAAACCGGATCAACGCCGTTGGTTGGTTCATCGAGGATGAGCAGCTGAGGTTCATGCACCAGCACGCAGGCCAATCCCAGCTTTTGCTTCATGCCGCCGGAAAGATCACGGGCAAGCCTGTCTAAAAACGGCAGCAGGTTGGAAAAACCCAGGTACTTATCTTTACGCATTTTTCTTTGCGCTTTCGGGATGTTAAAAATATCCATAAAAAAATCAATGTTTTCTTCCACGGATAAATCTTGATAAAGCCCGAAACGCTGCGGCATATAGCCAATTATATTTTTTATCTTCCGCCGGTCGGTGACAACGTTGAGACCTCCTACATTAATAGTTCCCTCAGACGGCTTGATCATTGTGGCGATCAGGCGGAGAAGAGTAGATTTTCCCGCGCCGTCCGATCCGACCAGGCCGAAGATGTTTCCGGCATTCACGGCAAGCGAGATATCGTGGAGAGCTTCCACTGTGTTAAAGCGGATGGAAACATTTTTGACTTCCACCAGGGGCGGGGAATTTGTCGAAGGAGTGATCATTGAATCTCCCGTTCCAGGTTATTTCAACAAGCCGTCGGCGGGCATTCCCGCTTTTAGTTCTCTTCCGGGATTGGCGATGGATATCTTGACCAGGTAAACCAGCTTTACCCTTTCCTTTTTTGTTTGAATTATCTTTGGCGTAAATTCACCTTCGGGGGAGATGAAAGAAACGAAGCCCTCGAATATTTTATCCGGGAAGGTATCCACTTTTACTTCCGCCTTCTGGCCGGGTTTGACCTTGCCGATCTGAGTTTCATCGACAAAGATCTTTAGGTCGACGCGGGATAGATCGGAAATCGTGATGACTTCCCGTCCGGAATTTACCGTTTCACCCGGTTCGATATTGCGGCTGATCACCACGCCGTCGAGAGGCGATTTGAGCCGGGTATAGTCAAGCTGAATCCCCGCCTGTGCAAGGGTGGCCTGAGCCAGATCTATCTGGGCGTTTGATGTTGCGATATCCTGTGCGGCGGCTTCGATCCTGGAGAGATTGCCCTCCGCCATATTTAGGGCGGATTGCGCCTCGGCCAGACGCGACCTGGCTACATCATAAATCAGCTTCACCGAATCACGTTCTTTTTCCGTGACCACCCCTTTACGAAAGAGCTCTGCATAGCGTTTATAATTTTTTTCCGCGTCCTGCATGGTATCTTTAGCGCTTTTGACAACGGCTGAGGCACGGGCTACTTCCGACGGTAAAGTATTTTTGCTGATCTTCAAAGCTGTTTGCAGTTGCTCTTTGGTCTTTTGCGCGCGGTCCAGATTGGCTTTGGCCTGATCGTAGCGCGCCTGAAATTCCGCCCGGTCCAGTTCTGCGATCACCTGATTTTGAGTTACGGACTGGCCTTCCTGCACATTGACATTGGCAACACGCCCGGAAATCTGGAAGGAAAGATTCGCCTGAGTCGTTTCGATGGTTCCGGAAAAGGAGAGTTCGTTTTGATTATTTTTTTTCTGGCCCAGATAGACGAATACCCCCGCTCCGATGAACAAGATCATAAAAACAACAATGATAATTTTCTTTTTCAAAAAATCCTCCAATTTACAGCGTCATGCTTTGATAGCCTTGAGTACTAATCTGCTTACTTCCTCGCCCACCGTTCGTTTGAGCTTTTTATCACTTGCTTTCATGTCCGCCGGAAGCAACAACTGCCGGTCTTTAACTGGCAGCGCTCCCTTATAAAAAAGAATTGTTCCCATAATCATCATATGGATTAGGAATGGCACTGTCTCAACGAACACGCCTTCTTTCTTTCCTTCTTCCAGGATACCGATCAAGATGCGCAGGATCGAAGATATGTCTTCCACAACCACGCGCGGCAGGTGCATGCCGCCGGATGCTATCTCACGCATCATGATCGGCGGTATTTCCGGATTTTTATCCACCGCATCAGCCATATAGGCGATAAAGGCTGCAAGTTTATCCTCCGGGCTGCTTCCTTTTGCTACTGCCTGGGCGAGGTTTTCAGCAATGTTGCCGACGACCTGATGGATGACATTGGCATAAAGGGTGTCTTTATCGCCGATCTGATAGTAGATTGTGGCTTTGTTGACACCCGCGCGCCGGGCGATATCGTTGACGTGTGTTCCGCTGTAACCGTTTTCGGCAAACACCGCCCTAGCGGCAATTAAAATCTTCTGGGCCGTTTCACCCGGCTTTTCCCTGGCAGTTTCTTTCTTAATCACTGTATAATTCCCATTGCCCGGTCCAGTATGGCCTGATTAATGTTGAAATCTCCCAAGGCATTGGCATAATCCGCCTTGGCTTTAGTCAGAAGCGTCTCGGCATCCAGTACATCCGTTGATGTGGCAACGTTTTCTTTGAAGCGCTCCCGGGCGATACGGAAATTTTCGTCTGCCTGTTCAATTACTTTTTCCGAGACAGCAATCTGTTTTTCCGCTTCCTGTAAATTCAGATAGGCATGCTTGATTTCCAAAACAATCAGATCATTTAATTCCTTAGATTCATCCAGTGCCTGGTTTTCCCGGGCGCGGCTGGCATCGACCCTGAACTTCGTTCTGCCCCATTCCCAGAAATTCCAGCTTGCCACTCCCATGACAGACCAGTTTTCCGCATCTCTATAATCGCTGCCGGATACCGAAGGATTATCACCATACCGCGTGTAATTGCCGACCAGACTCAGCGTCGGGAAATACTCGCTTTGCGCCACCCGGACCATTTTTCCCGCCTGTTCGACTTTCAAGGCGGAAATTTTCAATTCCGGCCGGTTTTTTAAAGCCACATCCATACATTCATCCATTTGCCTTTCCAGAGGCTGGTATTTCAGGATATCCATTATCTGTACCGGTGCAAATATTTTGCGTTTTAAAACCGTATTAAAACGGGCTTTGGCCAATTCCACTCCATTTTGCGCCTTCGTCAGATTCTGCCTGCCGTTGGCCAGTTCCACTTCTGAATGCAGCAGATCATTTTTCGGAATCATCCCCGCTTTAAAGTAGTTGTAGGCAATCTCGCGATGGGCAGTGAGCATTTCTACGGATTGATCAGCTGCCTCCTTGATTCTTTGAGCGCGCAGGATATTGAAATAGGTGATTTTGACATCCCGAACAACATCCTGCTGTTTGGCATTCTCTTCTATCCGGGCGGTATCTTCTCCGATTTTATTTGCCTGGTAATTCGCGACAAGACCGCCGCCGGTAAAAAGAGGCTGTCTGGCTTCGAGAGTCCAGTAATAGTTATTCTGTGTTCCGACGATAATTTCGGTGCCGTTGGGGATAAGGACTCCCGCTGGAAGATTGCTGAATCTGTTGAAAGGCGCCTCATTTAAACGCGTGTAGCTATAGGTGGTATTGAAGTTCGGTAAAAATCCGGTGACAGCCTCCCTTTTTCGGGCAACTGCGGCTTCCACCCCTTCTTTGGCGAAATGTATGGTTAAACTGTTTTTCAGCGCTATATCAATGCTTTCCTCAAGTGTCAAAATGTCTCCCGCAAGGCCCCGACAAGGCCAAAGCACAACAGCAACCAAAACCGGTATCCACCATACTTTGAATTTCATGTTTCCCTCTGCAAGTCCTTTTTCTAAAAAAGCGTCCGCTCCAGTTTACGAATTTTTTATTATTTACGGGAGGAAATCAAGCCCGTTATTCGGAAAGCCGCCGGATTCAACCGTATAGTTTAACCGCATGGTTAAACATTTGGCGGAAAATGTCAAGAATAATATTGTTATCCAGTTGACATCAACCATGGTTTAGGCTTATTGTCTTGCGAATTCAAGATATTACCAACAGCAAGTCGAAGATCTGATTTACGCAAAGAGCAGGCCAAAAATCTGAGAGCGGTGCAGTGCCGCAGAAAGGAAAACACATGAAATTTTCCGCAGAAACTGAAAGAGAAGCGAAAAGCAGAATACCAAGGAGCGAAACCTTTCTCCTAACCTTCATTATAACCTGTCTGATGGTGGTGACCGGATGCACTTGTTTAACACCTGCATCCATCCCGACGAAAGTTCAGGAAGTTCGTCCGGGAATACTTCAGGGATATCTGCCGCCCGACAAAGCTCCTAACAGCCTTGCCCTGCTTCCGGCTCCTCCGGCTAAGGAAACAGCTTCATTTGCCGCCGATCAGGAGGCTTTTCGCACAAGCCGCCCATTGATCAATACGCCACGCTGGATACAGGCCATCAAAGACGCCAACCTTCATTTTCCCGAAGCACCGCAGGCCTTCTCCTGCGCGCTTAATGCTCCGATTACGAAGGACGCCATGCCGAATCTTTATATGCTGCTGCAGCGCGCGTCTACCGATGCAAGTGTCGCTACCCAGGCGGCGAAAAAGAAATATAACCGTGTTCGCCCCTTTGTCGTGTATAAGCAGACCAGCTGTACACCCGACTGGGAGGACAATATGAAGCGGGACGGTTCTTATCCATCCGGCCATACAACCATCGGCTGGGCATGGGCATTGATTCTGGCTGAAATAGCTCCGGACAGGGCCGATGCTATTTTGTCCAGGGGGTATGCTTTTGGCCAGAGCCGGGTGATATGCGGTGTCCACTGGCAAAGCGATGTAAACGCGGGCCGTGTTATTGCGGCGGCTGTCGTCGCCAAGCTTCACTCGGACCCGGTTTTCCGGGCGCAACTGGAGGCTGCCAAAAAAGAACTGGCCGCAGCACAGGCTAAAGGCCTCCAGCCAGCAATCGACTGCAAAGCTGAAGCCGCAGCATTGGCTTTCTGAAATCGGCAATGATGAGAAATAACATGAAAAACGACATTACAGAATCGCCAGTCAACGTATTGATTCCATTTTTAAATCAATGATACTACCGCGGCGGCTAGGAGAAGGCGACGAGGCGTATTATACATACGTTGAGGAAGCCGACGACGACGCCAACAAAGGTAGCGCTTGATTTGGAAATGGATTGCCGATTTGGGATATGCGCCGGATGAGGCTGCCATCTTGCAGATGAGGGCCGGCCTGATAGCTGATTTGCGGAAATTTATTAAAACGAAAAAAATAACGCAGACTGAAGCCGCAAAGATTTTCGGTGTCAGTCAGTCGAGGGTTTCCGATTTAATCAACGGCAAATGGGAAAAGTTCAGTCTGGAAATGCTTATTACACTGGCGGCGAAAGCGGGCAAACATGTAACACTGAAGATCGCCACATAAAAAACCCAACCTTACAGTCTTTCCTCTCTTGATGGAAGGGATTGAGGGAGGGTGAAAAACTTGCCCTTCATTCTCTCTTTAATTCTTAATTTTTAGACAGTGACCGGGCAATTCTAATAGAATCCAACGAAGCCATCATGGCTCCGGTAAGATCCCGGCGATAAATTGGATATTCTGATTCCAGCACAACACGCGCATCTTGAAGAATTTCATCAATTGTCAAATTTAAAAGATGTGTTTCTATTATTCAAGGAAACACAGATGGGACTGGAGATTGGAAGCCCTGTCCAGACCCAGTTTCTTTCTGATGTTTTTTCTGTGAGTATCAATGGAGCCTTCTCCGATTCCCAGTGTCTTGGCAATTTCCTTGGTTGTCTTGCCATCCTTTATCAGCGCCGCTATTTGAATCTCTCTGGGGGTCAGATTAAACTGCTGAATATTTTTCAACAGGGGCGATGCGATTTCATCCAAATTCCTTTCGATTGTATCCAGGCAAAACTTCTGCTGTTCATCGAGGTTATTTTTTCTTATCTTTTCCACGTAGGGCAGTACAAGATTGCCTATATTCGCAATAAATCGATCTTCCAAAAGCTTCTTGTCTTCTTCCCGTTTCTGCAGAATTACGTTCAGTGTCGTATTTATTTCCTGAAGATTTCTTGTCTTGTCTTCGAGCTCCTTTGTCCGTTCGGCAACCAATATCTCCAACTCTTCACGGTACCGCCTTAATTCTTCCTGCATCCGCCGGAGCTCCGTAATATCAGTCACCATCGTCAAAAAAAATTCTTCGTTACCAAGGATGATTTTTGTGGAATTAAACAGGCCGCGCCTCCATTTGCCGTCTTTCACCCGCATCGGCAGTTCAAGATTTGCCACAAATCCTTTTTGATTATACTCTTTCAGAAATAATGCCCGTGATTCGCTGCTGATATAACCGGCGCCGGTGGAACTGCTGCCCACCAGTTCTTCGCGTTTAAGACCCATTACTTTCATAAACGCCTCGTTGACATCAATATACCGGCCGTCTTTCATGGCTGTTATGGCCATCGGTATGGCGCTCTTATAAAATATTCCCGCAAACTTCTTCTCGTTATCTTTCAGTATCGCCTCTGCCCGTTTGCGTTCAGAGATTTCTTTCTGCAATTCATTGTTTGTCTTTACAATATCTGCGGTTCTTTCCCGAACCCTGATTTCCAATTCGTCGTACGCCTTTTGTAAGGCTTTCTCCGCCTCTCTGTATTCGGTGATATCGTGCCAGATACAATGGAATACCGGTTTCCTCAATGCCTCGGTGTATTGTGCTGTTACATGGATATTTCTGAGATTACCCTGCTTAGTGCGGTGTCTGGTTTCAAAAACAGACATTCCACATTTGATGACGTCTGCTATATGTGCCCGGATTTCTTCGGGTGTTTGATCGGCTTCCAAATCAAAAATGCTCAATTTGGAAAATTCCTCGCGTGAATACCCAAGCTGCAGGCAGGCGGTTTCATTTAATGCTAAGAAACGCGCTGTCTCCGGGTCAATAATCAGAACACCATTAGGTGAATGATTAAACAACAAGCGATAGAGTTTTTCGGTGTCTTTTAATGTTTCCTCCACTTGTTTGCTTTTTGCTAGCAGCTCTTCCAGGACTTTGACTTTTTGCTCCAATTCCTCATAAGTGGGTTTTACGTTCATAAGCAATATTACGCATCCTGTAATTCGAGAAAATAGACTAAAATAGTCGATTTACCTAATACTTCATGATGAAATATATTGTTATTATTTTTTTAACTCGTTTATTAACGTTTCAATACTTAATTGTTTATTTTTGCATATTTAATAAAAATCAGCAAGTGGAGAAAACATTCAAGACAAAGATAGACGACGAACCAAGCAAAGCCAATCTTCTTACCTCTTTACAATCTCTCGTTGATGCACGCAATGATTTTGCTCATGGAGGGATTCCTAGCAGTTTGTCGGGTTGAGGAAGTCAGCACAGGAAGGGGAAGATCAGGCAAGCATCGAATTAAGGTATTGATATTACAATAAAATGCTCGCTATTTTAGAGTTTATGGTATTAAATACGCATGATTTCAAGAAAATACACATCAAGGCTGGAGCAATGAGTTCAAATTTTGTTTACACCGATAGATCAACAATATCTTATGCCGCCATCGATCCAGGAGTGGTTGCCGGAAAAACATCTGGCGAGATTTGTTGTCGATTCGGTTGCCTTTCGGTTCATTGCCGCCGACACCCATCCCGACCACGATACTATCGCCACATTCCGCAAGCGTTTTCTTGAACAACTGAAACCACTTTTTTACAGATTCTGGTACTGGCCCGTGAAATGGGCTTATTGAAATTGGGTAAAGTGAGCCTCGACGGCACTAAGATTAAAGCGAACGCATCTAAACATAGGGTTTTAAGTTGGGACTATGCCAGAAACTGGAGCAACAACTGCAAGCTGAAGTCGAAGAACTCATGCGCCTTGCCGAACAAGCCGATACAGAGAAGATTCCCGACGGGATGGATATACCGGAGGAATTATCCCGACGTCAAGAGCGGCTTGCGGCCATAGCCAAAGCCAAGGAAACAATCGAGCAACGCGCCGCCCAACGACACGCTCAGGAACAACAGGAATATGAGAAAAAAATTGCCGCCCGCCGGAAGCCGGGTGGTAGCGAGCCCAAGACTCTGGAGTCTGGACCTCGCAAGAACGATCAAGTTAACCTAACTCAACTTTCGCAGGAGCGAAATAACGGAAAGAATCTTTTATCGCTACCAGGGG
The DNA here is from genome assembly GCA_039679455.1 of Smithella sp. Classification (GTDB taxonomy): domain Bacteria; phylum Desulfobacterota; class Syntrophia; order Syntrophales; family Smithellaceae; genus MVRV01. Next base: position 48,686 of record JBDKUX010000101.1, read on the forward strand.
AAAGACCTCCATTTGGCGGCCATTTACAGGAAAGTTCGCAAGAAGTGTGGCTGTGCAAAGATTCTTGCTTCGGTTATGGTCGCAATCGGCGAGGATGAACAGGGCGTACCGATTCCGGCAAAGATCGTGTTTGTGCGGGACAGGCGCACCAAAAAGTGGCTGGCCCTGCTGTCCGCGGACGTGACCTTGGCTGACGAGGACATCGTCCAAACTTATAAGCGCCGCTGGGACATCGGCGTGTTCTTCAAAATGGCCAAGTCGTTTCTCCATCTTACCAAAGAGTGCCAGGGGCGATCCTATGATGCGCTTGTCGCCCATGCCACCACGGTGTGTTGCCGGTACATCATGTTGGCCCTCGCCAAGAGGACGAAGCAGGATCCCCGAACGCTGTGAACCTGTTTCACGCCTGTTGCGAAGAACTGCGACAAGCCGGTTTCGCCGAAGCACTGATGCCCTTACTCTCGCTGCTGGAAAAAGCGCTGAGTAATATCGTCGGGATTTCCAAAGAGCTGATCTATTCCCTTGTGGAACAATTCCTGAACGAATTGCAGCCATTTTACAAAAACCGGCTGCTTCTTTCAGGCCAATTAAAACCTGTTTCTTGTTGATTATCAAATATATGGGCACTCTCTATGATGTGCGAAAGTTGAGTTAATTAACTGTTACTCTACTGACGGCTTAAGAGCGAGAATCAATATTCGATCTTAACGGTTTGTTGCCCAAATCTTTCTTACTCTTGCCGAAAACGTTTTTGATTAATGCTAAGGCTTCATGATTTGGCATTGGCGATGCTTCGCAGTAGAACATCGCCTGTCAGTTTTCGGTCTTGATATGCAGCAATGGCAATCCCAGGTGACGGCGGCGGGTTTCGCCTGTCAGGCGTGTTTGTTCGCGTGCCGTGGGAGCGCCCCGGCGTCCTTTGCCCAGTTTCTCGATTGGATGGGAGGCGCCCAGATACAAAGTATGCTTGCCGAATTTTTTCC
>JBDKUX010000102.1:0-8454 GCA_039679455.1 Smithella sp.
TAATTCTCGACTTGCTGCAAGAAGTTTTCCAGTCCGCAGGTTATACGGTGATTACGGCTGAAAGTGGCGAAGAAGCGCTGAAAATACTGCAGCACGAAAGTGTTATGGTTATGTTCCTGGACATTAAACTTCCAGGTATTAGTGGTATTGAACTCTGTAAGAAAATCAGAATAGAAAATCAGATTTGCATTATTCATGCAATGACCGGCTTCAACAATATTTATGGTCTTCTGGAGTGTCGTGCTGCCGGTTTTGACGATTTTTTTGTCAAACCAGTTCGAATTAATTTACTCAAAAAGGCAGCCCAAGATGCCTTTGAAAAACTGGAAAGATGGGACATCGTTGGCCACGAATTAGCATAATATCGATGCTCTATGCTTAATTACGAATGGTAATCTTAGACTTCAGCTAATGCGGCAGAGTGCTGACTCGTAGAAGTTGCAAGATTTGCCAGTGGCTGAAAATCAAAACATCGGCTAAGGCTTTCCCCGAGATGTACTTCCTCTGTAACAAAGCATAAGGACGTTTTTGCTAGATTGCTCCATTTCAATTGATAATCAGTACAAGATAGCATACTTTCCATTTGACATCTCAATGGGCATTGGGTAGCGTCCGAAACATCTATTCATACAACAAATACTATCCATTTTTGTTTTCAGTCCATACTGTTTATAACGACAGAGGAATATTTGATGAAAGATTTATCCAAGACAAAGCATGAACTTATCAAAGAGAACTCCTTATTGAGACAGAGAATCCAGGAACTGGAAATATCGGAAGCGGAACGCGAAAGGACAGAGAAAGAACTGCACGAAAGCGAGAAACGTTATCGGTTACTCTTCGAAAATGCTATCGAAGGAATATTCCAGACTACACTGGACGGACGGTTTATCATGATCAACTTCGCCATGGCCCGAATGATCGGGTATAATTCCATTCAGGATGCCATTGAAAAGATAACCGACACCGGATCCCAGCTCTATGTAAATCCTGATGAGCGTAAGGCGTTAATTGATCGTCTCATTCAGGTGGGACAGGTTAAGGGAAGCGAGGTTCTGTTTAAACGCGCAGATGGAAGTACCATAAAGGTAATGCTGAACTACAATCTGGTGCATGACAAGAACGGGACCCCCGTATTCATAGAAGGGAGCTGCATTGATATCACCGGCAAGTGGCTCGCCGAGGAGGCGCTCAAAGCCAGCGAGGAAAAGTACCGGAAAATTTTTGAAGGTGCCACCGAAGGTATCTTTCAGACGACCCCTGAGGGCAGGTATCTTAGTATGAATCCGGCTTTTGCCAGAATGTTCGGATTTGCATCACCGCAGGAGATGATTGATTTCGCCACGAATATCGGTCAGCAATTTTATGTGAAACCGAAGGACCGGGAGAAAATGGTTCGGCTGCTCAATAAATACAATAAAATAGATGGATACGAAGTTGAGCTTTATCGTAAGGACAGGAGCAGATTCTGGGTATCCATTAACATTCATACGGTTCGTGATGATTCGGGGGACATTTTGTACTTTGAAGGAACTAATCAGTACATCGACAAGCGTAAACGTATGGAGAAGTTGTTACGTGCCAGTGAAGAACGTTTCCGGTCTTTGGTTGAGACAACGAGTGACTGGATCTGGGAAATGGATGCAGAGGGTGCATATACTTACTCAAGTCCTAAGGTCAAAGACATACTGGGATACGAATCGTCGGAAATTTTGGGCAGGACCCCGGTGGACTTAATGCCGTCTGCTGAGGCCGAACGTGCGTCTAAAGAAATGTTTCAGCATTTTAAGGAAAAGAAACCTTTTGTAGCTTTTGAAAATATAAACCTTCATAAAGATGGACAGATGGTTGTTCTCGAAACAAGCGGCGTACCTATTCTGGATGAAAATGGACAGATGACGGGGTATCGAGGCATTGATCGCGACATCACTGAACGCAAACGCGCGGAGGATGCACTTCGCGAAAGTGAAGCAATTCTTCGCGGGGTGTTCAAAGCAACCCCCGTGGGCCTATGCATAATGAAAGACCGTGTTTTTCAAAGTGTTAACTCAGCTTACTTGGAGAACTTAGGCTATGATGAATCCGATATAATAGGATATACACCCAGGCTGTTATACAAAAATGAAGAGGAATACAATCGGGTTGGTCGGGAGTTATTCGCAAGTCTTACAGAACGCGGCCTGACTTCAGTCCAAACAAAGCACCTGCGGAAAGACGGTTCTCTTCGTGATGTTGCTTTGACAGCCGTGCCTCTGCCGTCAAAAGATATTTCATCCGGAATGGTAGTTGTTACAGTTTTGGATATCACCGACCGCAAGCGCGCCGAGGAGGAATTAAAAGAGAACCGGAGACAACTCGCAAACATTATCGAGTTTCTCCCGGACGCCACATGCGTCATTGATAAAGATGGCAAAGTCATAGCCTGGAATCGTGCCATGGAAGCAATGACCGGCGTGAAGAAAGAATCCATGATCGGCAAGAGCAACTATGAATATGCACTGCCTTTCTATGGAGAAAGAAGACAAACCCTTATTGATCTCGCACTTTACCCAGACAGTGAAACCGAAAAAAAATACACGGCAATTCAGCGGGTAGGAGACACTCTAATAGGTGAAACATTTACACCACACTTGCTGGACGGCAATGTTCATGTCTCGGTAACGGCGTCCGTCCTGCGAGATGAAAAAGGTGAAATCACCGCCGCCATAGAATGCATCCGCAATAATACGGAACGTAAAAAATTGGAAGAGCGTCTGAATCGCGCCGAAAAGATGGAATCGCTGGGTACCCTTGCCGGTGGTGTAGCCCACGATCTTAATAATGTTCTGGGGGGTGTGGTTGGATATTCTGAGCTTCTTCGAGACGAAATTCCGGAGAACAGCTTTCTGAGAAGATATGCCGACAATATTATGCAATCCGGCATCAGGGGTGCCGCTATTATTCAAGATCTTTTAACTTTGGCCAGGAGGGGTGTAACCGTTTCCGAAGTAGTCGATCTGAACAAAATAGTCTTTGATTATCTCCGAACACCGGAGTTTGAGAAGCTGAAATCGTATCATCCGGAAGTGAAGATTGAAGCTGACCTTGAAGACAAACTCTTGAACATAAAAGGGTCACCCGTCCATTTGGGCAAGACGATTATGAACCTTATTTCCAATGCCTTCGAGGCTTCATCCGATCATGGAGAAGTAATGATAAGAACGGCGAACCGCTATCTGGATCAACCTGTACGTGGATATGACACAATACAGGAAGGAGACTATGCGCTACTAATGGTATCCGATAACGGTATTGGTATCTCCGATAATGACCTGAACAAAATATTTGAGCCCTTTTATACAAAGAAAGTCATGGGAAGAAGCGGGACGGGGCTGGGGTTGGCTGTCGTCTGGGGAACCGTAAATGATCACAATGGTTACATCGACGTACAAAGTAAAGAGGGCAAAGGAACTGCTTTTACCCTTTATTTCCCTGTGACCAGAGAGAAAATGGGAGAAGTTGACAAATCTGTATCCCCCGTTGTCTATATGGGCAAGGGAGAATTCATTCTGGTCGTGGATGATGTGGAAGAACAGCGGGAGGTAGCCGTAAGCATGTTGGTGCGGTTGGGGTATCAGGTGGAAACAGTTGCCGGAGGGGAAGAGGCAATAGAATTCCTTAAAAACAAAAAAGCCGACCTTATCGTTCTGGATATGATCATGGACCCCGGAATTGATGGTATGGAGACCTACCGGAGAGTACTGGAAATCAATCCCGTGCAGAAGGTGGTAATCGTCAGTGGTTTTTCAGAGACTGACAGAGTCAGGAATGCCCAGGAAATGGGTGCCGGAGCATTTGTCCCAAAACCATACATTCTGGAGAATATAGGTCTCGCCGTTAGAAACGAACTGGACCGTAAATTGCCTTGAACTATATGTCATCTGATCTGATTATTTGGTCTAAGTGCGTTTTACTCGCGTCAGGGCACCAAAAAAATAAGAAGGACATGATAAGAGCTGACCATATCCTTCTTCTTTTTATGGTTAAATTTTACCACCTATGAAATCTGTAGCTGCGTTGCGCTTTATATTCCTCGTTTCCAGTTTGTAAACAACCTATTTTAAAAACTATACTTCACAACCATCATTAATTCTTCCAGATTATTCAATTGTGCAGGAGCAACCGACAGATCAAATGCGGTATCCAGTTCAATGTCGGGGTTGTTACCCCGGCAGAGCTTCCATTCGTCTATTCGGGCAAGATTGGTAGCTGCGCCGTCAACCTGGACTGTGAAGTTTGCCGGGTTATTTTTAATCTTGGCGACAATCATTACATTTTCAATAGCTGCATCAATAGTTTGAGCCATGTAGGGCAGCCTTGATTTATCAATTTTAAAATTCACTGTTCCATTGTTTTTGAGCAAGAGCCACTCGCTGGTCAAATCCTGTTTCATGTTCAGGGCAATATGTAATCCTGTCTGACTGAGTTGTTGCTTGATTTCGCTCAGCCTGTCTTTTAAAGAAGTTTCCGCCAAGCCCCGCAGCGCTGAACCGCCCTCTCTTGCCGTATACTTTATATGCAGAATCACGTCAGAAATGGTGTTGTAGTCAAATTGCCTGACTTCTTTCGGAAGCTCCAGCCGCCAGGTGCTTACTGCTCCGCAACCTTCAAAAGGCAGATACCGTTCATCTTTAAAATTCAATTCAAACATGCCGTTATCGTTTTGGGCGTTGCTGGCGGCAATAGATTGAATAGATCCGACATTGTAAATAAAACGTTCGTCGTTGCCGGGATCTTCCGGGTATCCGGTGGTGGCAATATTATCGGGATTTGTATTTTTTCGATACCTGTTGTTTACCAGCGAAAGCTTGGCGCTCACTGACGTATAAGGCCCTGCAACACAGGGCAGGCTGATGCTTACCGATTTTACCCTGCGGAAATAATGCCCCGGATAATCCATATCATACAAAACCTCGGGCACATTATAATCACATACCCCCGTCGCCCGCAGTCTTACCAATGCCAGTGGATCGAGTTGCGCCAGGGAAACATGTTTGGTGATTTCGTATTCCCGCTTGTTCTTCTCCAGATAGCTTGTTTGCATGCGTTTGATGTCATAGATAAGATTGTCGGCGCTTTGCAGACCTTTCTTCATGCTGTCCCAGTATCCGTAAGAGATAAACGCATCATCATTGCCCAACTCAAAGCGATAGCAGCGTTCCGCTTTCTTCGCGAAATCGTGGGCTAACTGGTAGGATTTGAAATACACCGCACTGATCTGCCCGATCATCCAATCATACAATTCCTTGTTGGTGAACTTGGTATGCATAAAATCAGTGGCCTTTTTGGAATTTTCGATTTGCAGCTCGTGGTTCTTCAAATCAGCTTCTGCAATTTCTTTCCGAATTTCAGCGGCGGTGATCTGTTTGTCTATTTGGGCCATTTCTTTTTTAGCCAGACGTTCCTGGAGTTTCCAATCATCAAAACGCCGGTCGTAACCTCCGAGTATGGATGCCCTGTTTGCTTCGTACGAGGCCGCAGTGGAGAGTACGTTGAGCACGCCGGACGCTGCGGTAGCGGCGTTAGCCAGAAATGTTCCGCCCCATTTGGCGGCAGCATGCGGGCTACCGCCGAATCCGGAAGCACCGATAGCAAAATCGGGAATCAAAGCCAAAACACCGGCTGTAGCCTGTATAATTTGCGCCGCCATCTGGTAATCATGCGACTCGCTTAATTTGTCCAGATTCAATTGCTCTTTGGAAATTATTTTTTCAATCCCGGAATAGTAATTAAACCTTTCTTCGGCAGTGGCTTTTGCTCTTTTCAATATCTCAATCTGCTCTTTCGCTTCTTTAATATAGAGCAGTTTTGTGTCTTTTATTGCGCCCAGCACTTTTATTTCCAATTCGTTGCGCAGCAACGACATAGCCTCGGCATCTTTTTTCTCCAGTGCCTGCAGCAGCGAGAGGCCTAAACCCCTTACATCCATTGCCAGTTCACTTGCTTTTTGAGCAAAAACGGTGAAGCGGTAAAAAGGAGTAGGTGCGTTCATGCCGGCCAGGACGGCGGAAATATCCAATCCGGCTGCCGCCGCCCGAACCAGCATGCCGGGATCAATAGGCGGTGCAAACAAGGCAAGGCTGCGCTCCACACCATCTATATTTTGGCAATGGCGAATTTTAAACAGGCGGTCGGCTATGCGGTCCCAGTACTCCAACATCTTATCGTTTTGGGAAATGCAGAAATAGAGCATGGATAAGGTAATAGGCGCCGGAGGCAGTTCAGCGCCGCCTTCGGGCAATGCCGATAATTCCGGTAAAATATTTTCCAAATCAATTAAAGCATTGCCAAAGGCATCCAGCTTAGCTTCTATCTGATTATAGGTCTCATAGGGGGCTTCAACAGGATTGGGAATAATTCTTGGTTTTGGACCCAATAATTTGTCGGCAAGGATATACATCTGCGTGGCCTGAACAATAGACTCCATGGTATCCTGCCGGAACAAGTAATCTCCCCACTCGGTCAGGTTGTCGATGTATTTCATCAGCAAAGCCTTTTGATAGGCAACAGGCCGAAACCTGGCTACAACATGAGGTTGGAAAGGCTTGGTTCTCCATTCGTCAATGGCAAATTCCAATTCCTTTCTTTCGGGTGTATTGGGGTCAGCGATTTTGTATAGCAGTGTGTCGATGCGTTGATTAATATAATCGCCTGTGTGTGTCAGATAAAATGGTTTTGTTACCCAGTATTTTTCGGGCGCATTGCCTTTTAAAGCGCCGGTAGGATTGAACATGTAATGAAACCAAGTGAGTGCTTCTTCGAAGCGTTGGTTCCTGGTCAATCTTGTCGCCAATAAAAACGGCACATGGAAAAACAATTCCCAGTTGTATACGCTGTAAGAACCATCGCTGCTGAAATCCAAATCTTCCACAGGATAGGACAAAGTTTTTATACCAGCTTCTTCCAGTGTATATGTTTTTGGAACAATACTCTTGTTCGGGGCATAATACTGTTCAAAATTGAACGACGCGTTTTTCTGCAATTGGGTTTCCCGTTTCATCAAGGCCGGAATACCATCTCTGTAGAGTGTTTTTCTTAAAGCGCAAATCAGGGGATGGTACATATTCTTGAATTGCTCGCCATAGGACAGACTTGCATACACCTTGAGTTCATTGACAATCTCCAGATAATCTTCGTCTGCCGTCAACTCCTGAAGCAAAGCATCGACGTCGGGATTGGTTGCATACTTTGCCATGTATTTATTGAAAAGGGCTATAATATCCTCAATTAACTGCATCACGTTGGAACCCGTTCTTTGGACATGAACCGGCTCACCTGTTTGAGGGTCTTTTTCCGTACTGTAAAATCCCGGAATAATTACATAGGCATGGTTGCTGTCTTCCTCAAAATAGGGCAGCAGGGTGCCTAACGGGATCTTCAGGAAACGTTCGTAATGGCTAAGATAGGCTTTATTGGAACCATATGCATGCATCAGTAAATACTGGAAAAGAAGCGCTACCAGATCAATCAGGGTCAGTTGATGCGGATACGACAACCGGAATGTGCCCGTAGTTTTGCCCAGAATTTCATAGAACTGGAAAAATGAAAGCGCATTTCTAACGGAAAGGTCATCAGCCGGTATCAGGTTTTGTTCATTATAACGCTGTGATTTTAACCATGTATCTTTAAAATCAGGGAAGAAGTCGGGCAGATACTGATTACCTTGAAATGCAAGTTCGGGATATCCTTTGCATCCGGCTATATTAAATATTCCATTAAGACTAATATACTCTATATCAAAGGAAGTTGTAAAAAGCCAAACTTGCTGCCCAAGCTCAAAATACATCAAATTGTATATGTCTCTTTTGAACTGGTTGTCGTCGGAAGTAAAATATGAATAGGGAGTAAGTATTCCGTCTTGCGAAATTTTCTTCGGTTGCCATTTCTTATTGGCAAATTCGCTGACGGCTAATTGGATTTTAAGTTTCTTTCTTGGCTTATCAACAGGCTGCTCCGTCGTTTTACTTTGATCGGGAAGGGTTGCGCCCTGGTTCGGATCAGGCTCCTCACTGAACACCGGCCAGGCCAGACACAAACGATTGTTGCGTTCAAATGCCAGCAGGTGGTCGCCTGTAATATCCAATTCCACTTTTTCCCAGGGTGTCCAGTAGCGTTCCTTTTCGAATCTTCTGTAATAATAAATGGCAGGGTCGCCGCCTTTGGTCCGGGCAAATACGTGCATGGTTTTAATGTCAGTCTGATACCATGTCGCCATCACTTCGAGGAAGGCGATGTTGTCCAGTTTTTCCAGATACCGGATCAATGCATCTTCCGCTGTAAATTCGGTAAGTTCATTTTGCTGTATCTCATTTTCCAGTTCGGTAAACAAAAACGATTTATCATCTCGAAGTTCGGCTTCAATCCAGTTTTCGGGATATACAAACACCTTGCGGTTGGCTTCCCAGACCCGGTAGT
>JBDKUX010000103.1:0-15465 GCA_039679455.1 Smithella sp.
TGACCCACTGGAAAGAATAAAAAGATTGGACGGGAAAAGAGGGGTTCAATTTAACCACCGGCGGCATCCGGGCAGGTCACGGGAAATCTCCGTTTTCCTCTTGACTTTTCTTATCATGGATGTCCCCTAAATTCTGAATTCCCTGAATTCCCCCAAATAAACAAAATACTTCCAGTATCTATTCCCAAATTATGACCTGTTTCGCTAAATCAATCCTATAACTCAATGCTCCAAGAACATCCATTCCAAGCAGTCCGTCAAATTTAACGGCACGACCCTCATGAGGTACAATAAAAATATCCTGATTATGAAATGTGTGAGGTCCAACCTTAAAACTGTCCACTTTGACAATATTGGCCTCGATAATACCACCGCCGACAACTTGTCCCTTTGCCTTTCTTGCTTTTGACAGTCTCATGTATAAACGGTCTGCTATTTCAGTATTGATTGTTGTCCTTGTCGCACCGGTATCCAGCAATAAATTAACATTGACTTCCTCTCTGTCGTAAGCAATTGTTGCAGGAACAAAAATTTGGTTTCTACTTACTATAATTTTAGTAATTCTGTTATCCTGGTGTGCGACGTTCTTATTTTCCCCTTGCGTGCTTCTCGTTTCATCATATGTTTCCATTGGTTTACAGGTTTGACCATATACGGGAACATCCGACAAAGTTTCATTTCCGTCATTATCAATGCAATTATAAAATGTACCTGCATAGCCAAGCATTGGTATAAATAATACAAACGATAGGACTAACAATAGTGTTAGACATTTAAAATCAATTAGAAATGATATTTTTTTCATAAACTTTGTCCTTTGATATAAAATGTTCAAGTATAAATGTTATGTTGCCAATATCGGTATAATATCCCAACTTCTTTACTATATTACTCATTTCACTCATTTTGGGGATTACTATTTGAAATAATATGACGATGAAAATTACCCGATACTCAGATTCAGGAAGTTGTGGAGGCACATTATTGGACTGAAGATCATTCGTTAATATTTGCGGCTTTCATTTGCTTTCATTTCACCGACAGATGAATCCAAATTGCACCTTATATTTGCCCCCTAGAGCATCCCTTAATTAATGATCTTCTTTGAGGAAGCGCACATTAACAGGATGATTCCAAGAAGATAACTATGTCATCTTCTCATTAGTCAATCTGAACAAAAGATTCCCTGCAACTGTTTTACGATAGGCGGCTTCAGCGCGTACATCATTAATGGGAGATACTCCCTGCCTTATCTTTGAGGCGGCGGCATCCAGTGCCTCCGGTGTAATTATTTTCCCGATTAACAATTTTTCGCAGGCATCTGAGGTAACAACTATCGGGCCGATGCTTCCCCAGCTAATCTGAGCTAATCTGGGGACACCATACTAGTTATTTTGTCAACCATTTTTCATCAGCCACCTTTTTGAGTGATCGGAATCTTCTGCTAAGAAAATAACTGGTATGGTGTCCCTGTTATTCTTGCTGCATGGCAGGATGGCGACGGGGATGCAGGCTGTTTTTCCGTTAACAAAGTAATGTTAAGAAAATAGACCTGACCCCTGTTTTACTGTTTTATTCGGCTGCATCCGGGCAGGTCGAGGGAAATCTCCATTTTCCTCTTTACATTTCTTATCATGGATGTCCTTAGATTTCTAGAGTTCTGCTGTCGATGTACCGAATTTTCTATAGTCCAATCATTTCACGAAATAGTTTTCTCTCTTCTTTACTAATATAACGAAGGAAAAGCCTTTGGTTAGACGGAGAAATATCCTGAAATATATTCGGCCTGACACTCAAATAAACGATTGACGATATCCTAGCAAGTTTTTGATAGTGCGCTTTCATTTTTCCGATAGTAGTATTGTTCATTTTGCTGTATCCTAGAATGGAAAGATCGCAGATAAAATCATTGCCCAATGTATGTGACCAATTACTAAGATCGGCGTATAAATTAAGCGCATCTGTTTTTATCCCAAACTTGTCTGAGATGTTGGCAAATGTCATACTTCCTTTTTCGTAGTCATTAACTGAATCTTTAAATCTTTTGTATGATATAATGCCATTGACATTGTACTCTTTTAGTGTGCGGGAATTCATCAACAATGAGGAACCAGTAAAAATGTTTTCTAAAGCTACACGCAGGTGTAAGCAACTTGTTTTTGTCCAACCGAATAATAAAGTAGCTGTTGCCACTACTACGTTCTTAACTGATTCATCAAGTAATGGAATATCTGAAGCATGGCCGTTTTCACGCCATTTTTCAAGAATCATGAAGGGAGCAGTTAATCCAATTATGTTCTTATGTGCTCCGAATGATTTATCTTTAAATAGTTTATTAACATCTGTTAAAAGGTTATGTATCCTCTTTGGGTACTCCGTTTTAAGGTTTTCTATCAATGTTTCGCTCCTAGGATTATCGAAAACCACTTTTCAAGATTAGATTCGCTTTCTTTGTTTGTCGCAAGTAGCTTCCCTTGCATAATTTCGTTACGCAGTTTGAGAAGATCATCTCTGCTTGCGTTCATTAAGGCTGCAAGAAGCATGCCCTGCAGTTCATAATTTGATCGTTTTTCGGGGCGTGTCACCTTTTGATTAGTAATCTCCGTTATGGATTTAGCTAGCTCTACATTTGATGGGGATGATTCAACAATATGTCGGACTAACTGCATTACTGCGATGTCATACGTTTCAAAGTCCAATGGAATCTTGACGTTTTTTTTAGCTATCGCACGTAACGATAGTGTTGCTTCTTCCAAAAATGTTGGTGAGATTATTTTATCGATTACCCTCGGCCCTAGTAATGATCGAAAGTTGATCTGTTCTTTTTCTTCAAGACTTAAATAAAATATAAGAAGTTTTGTTTCTAGTTTCATTATTATTCTCCATGTAATTGTTCAATTTTGCTGACTAGTTCTTCAGTAATAGCCTTAATATCCTGCGCTGCTTCCGAGTTGTTTTTGTATTCCAAAATAAATTTCCTTTGTGATAAAGCGTTTTGAACATCTTGTCGTTGTCTGAAAGATGCATCGAATAAAGGTATTTTTAAGGCTTTAGAAAATTTATCTACAACATCTTTGTGTTTTATTGCCACCTCTGTCCAATTTAAGTATTTCGTTCGAATAATGCCTATGCCTTTAAGGTTTACGCCGTAAGTTTCACTGAAGTCATTAATGTCTTTTTGCAGCAATGGTATCCCCATTACACTAAAATAGTCCATACCCATTGGTATAATATACGCTTGGCTTGATAAATATGCGGCACGTGAAAGAATAGTGCTAGTTGGTGGGCAATCAATAAGTACAATATCATAATTATTTTTTTGCTTTTCAAGATATTTTGAGAGCAGCCTTTCACTACCACTCTTCCGTTGATCAATAAAATCTATTAACTTCATTGAAGAAGGAATTATGTATAGTCCATCACGTAATTCATAGGTAACTACTTTATCTTTCTGTGCCGTTTTAGAACCGATTACTTTTGGTACTGTCATAGCATCAGGAACTAATATATCAAAAACTGTTCCTTGTTTTTTGTTATTTACTATCTTCTCATATTCGTCTTCCTTCATGCAATATTGCGTCAAGTTAAACTGAGGGTCTACGTCAACAAGGAGAACTTTCTTCTTATAAACAAATGACAAACAATGACCGATGTTTGCTGTAAGTGTTGTCTTTCCTACACCACCCTTCATATTTGTAACTGATATGACTATTGACATATAGAAGTCTCCATTCGTGTGATAATGAGTCTAAAGTCGTTGAATATTAATTTTCAGCCTTCAGTTAATATTTCATAATTTTTAAATGATGCGTGATGCGCGGCAAATAATACAACTTCTTGAAAACAATGCAAGAAAAACATTAAGTTGCCGGTTAATAAAGATAGATTGCCGCGTTCACTGTCGTGAACTCGCAATGACAGGCTGCATATTTTTTATTCTGGATTCCCGCTGGAGTTTACCCGGCGCATGCCAGGCGGTAATGACACTTTTGGTAAAAAAATGAACGGTTATTTTATGTCTTCACTTAAATGGCGTACTGCCACTGGATTGCCCGCTCGGAGGCGGGCAATGACACCTTTTATACCGTCACATTAATTTCCTGATTATTGGGGAATGTTGCTTAATGCTGTTTCGTCAGCCGTCTCCAGTCTCTGCCGGGCCGTCGGTTGCGTCGGCGTTCCGTTGCAGATAGGCCTTGATCTTCTGCTGGATGGATTCGGGAATTTTGATACCGATGCTCTTGATCCGGCGTTCGTGCAGGTCGCGCATCGGTTGCGTTTTTTCCTTTAGCTCCTGATGATATTACAAGAGTCCTTCTTTGCGAAGTTGGGTAACGATGCCGACGGCTGATTCACTGCGGTCCATGGTGTAGATATGGATACCCGGCATTCCCGCCCTGAGTAATTCCGCGCATTGTCGCGCGGCAAACTCGATCCCGAACGCTTCCAGTCCTTCCTTATCCCCATCCTTAAGTTTGGTAATTCCTTGACGCACTTCCTCTGTAACTGTTGCCCCACAGAGGCCCGCCAGCATTTCCATCATCTTGACACTATAAATGGGCATGATACCCGGCAGGATAGGAACTTTGATACCATGCGCCCGGCAGCGCTCCACAAAATCGAAAAAAAAGCGATTGTCGTAGCAGTAGTTCGCGATGATATATTCAGCCCCCCGATCTACTTTCAGCTTCAGATATTCCAGATCCTTTTCTCTGCTTTGTGCCTCAATATGACCCTCCGGGTATCCGGCGGCACCGATGCAGAAGTTGTATCGCGGACGAATAAGACTAAGGAGATCAGATGCGTGAGGGAGACTATCCGGATGAGGTGTGAATCCTTCTTCCTGGGGAGGATCACCGCGAACGACCAGGACATTGTCCACTCCGCAATCACGGTAGTTGTCGAGGACGGTAAAAATATTCTGCGGGCTGAGGCCATAGCCGGCAAAATAGGCTAAAACTTCCAGGCCCTTTTCTTCCTTCAGTTTTACCACAAGCCGGCGAGAGCCCTCCCGCATGGAACCGCCGGCGCCAAAGGTAACTGAAACGAAGTCCGGTTTCAGTTCTGCCAGGGTATCGATGGTCTTTTCCAGATTTTCCGCTCCTTTTGGCGTCTTGGCCGGAAAAAGTTCAAACGACAGGGTGGGCTTTTTCGCATTTTTCCACATATCTGTTACTCTCATTGATTTTCTCCAGATTTTAATTTCGGCTTTGTCCGATTAGAAGAAGGGGAGGTGCAGGTCTTGGAATATCAGTTTTTTAACCCAGTTAATGGAAGCAGGTTCAATCCATCCCCTTTTTTTCCTTTTTTGTCATTGCATTATATGAGGCCAATCATCATCACCGTTTGGAAAATGAACAACTGCCGCAGCTTGAATCTCGATACAGCGTTTCATATTTTCGTTGGATTCATGATATTTAATTCCAGGATGGCAAGCATAGCCGATGTCGCTTTCAGTGTAGCCCTCAAATTGAACCAACTTATAGCCAAGATTATGGGCTATTTTAATAACGTCATCTACGCTCTGCCCCTTTGCCGGTCTAATTGTCGTATAAAATACGGTTATCATTTCATACCTTCCTTCCGGTATGTGTTATTGTTTAGTTTCCGGTCTCCAGCCTTGCCTCCTCGCCGGGATTTGAACCGGATACACTGAGAGAGCGAATTAAAAGCACATTAAGAAAAGGGGTGTTATTCCATTTCCAAATCAAGCGCTACCTTTGTTGGCGTCGTCGTCGGCTTCCTCAACGTATGCATAATACGCCTCGTCGCCTCCTCCTAGCCGCCGCGGTATCATCTATGATTTGGAAATGGAATTATTAAGTGAGCAATCCCAAGTTTTTTAGAGATTTACGGCCCTCTGGTGTAAGCTCAAAAAAATATCCTATGCAAGTTGGCGAGAGCTTAACAAAGTTGGCTTTTTTAAGATATTTTAAGTCATCCCGGATTGATCCTGTATCGCGATCAGTAAAAGAAATAAGCTCATCTATATCCATTGGCGACTTCGATAATAATGTCAGAATCTGTATTTGTTCGGAGAAAGGGGCGTTATGAAATGATTGCTTAAGAGCCATAAGGCACTCTCTAAGGGCCGCATATTCTGCTGCAAGTCTCTCATTATCGGCCTTTTGTTCTGCGCTCTCTTGCCGAAGGACAACAATCTCCGCTTCGAGCAGCTTAAACATTCTTTCCAACTCCGCGGCTTTGTCTTGGATCAGGCTGAGGTGCTCTTTAAGGATCGGCTCTGAACCATGCCCATCAATAATTTTTTCGATGTCGTCAAGAAGAAACATAAGCCCTTTGCCAAGGATTATTTTTTTGCTTTGCCTTTCGTGATTCATGGCAAGTAATCAGGATCAGGTCTTCGAATATCAGTTTTTAACCTCGGCTAAAAATTCGTCGCTGCGAATAATACAATATCTTGAAAACAATGCAATAAAAAACAATCAGTTGCTGGTGAAAAAAGATACATTCCCGATTATTGTGGAATACTGTTTCCTCAGCAGTCTCCAGTTGATACAGTGTCGTCGGTTGTATCAGAGTTTCGCTGCAAATATGCTTTGATCTTCTCCTGGATGGATTCAGGTATTTTGATGCCGATACTCTTGATCCGGCTTTCGTACTTGGCGAAGGAGCGGCTGTGCTGTGATGTGTTGATGAAAATCCGGAAATAAGTCCTTATGCTGCCCTCCAGTTCGGAACGGAATTCCATATCCTGATTCAAAAGATCCTCTACAGGGGCGATTACCCGGTAATTGATGGGACGGCAGAGGGCACGGTAGGCGACGAAACGCTGCGTCATATCGTCTTCGTAATTCTTTTCGCGAATGGCCTTTTCCACAACTCCCAGATCAATGCAATCCATGATCTGAAAGGCATATTTAGGGCCGAGGATCTCCTCCAGGAGTGTTTGGGCGCGGATATACTGTTCACAGGTGCTCAGATCGGTCAGACCTTCGGGATCGCACCGGATGTAAAGTACGAAGTCGATATCAGAACCGGTCTGGCAGAGTCCCATATTCGTTGATCCCAGTACATCCATACCGATGTCCTCCCTGATTCTCTCGTCGACGAGACGCGCCACCTCTTCAAGCTTGTCCAGCCGTTCTTCTGTCTCCTCCGTCTGAAAAAGCCGGTAGAACTGCTTTATCTCGTTATAAAGCTGGATCTCGGGGATGTGGGAATACTTCTGGTTTTTCATATCGAAATTCGCGCCGGCCTTCAAGTGGTCATACCGGTTGCGATCAATGACTTTTTCCTCCCAACGCCCATTTTTAAAAAGATAATCGGCCACATCATATACCCGGTCGTCAACTAGCTTTTTAAAGATTACTTTTTGGATTTGATGGTTGTCGATCTCCAGGGAAAAGAAGAAGCCGCCTTCCAGCACTTTGCCGGTAAGAAGCGTTACTTCGCCGAAGTTGGACGGATTCAGGTAGACGGTTCCTTCCGTGTACTGGAAGCCCCAGTCACCGTGGATATGGCCGGTGAGGCAGGCCAGAACGGGATGTTGATTGCAGTAACTGCGCAGGGCCGGCGATCCGGTAGTGCCGAACTGGGTGACGCGGTCGTGGATTCCGTGGGCCGGGTGATGCGTTACGATCACATCGGGCGTGGTCTCTGTAAAAAAATTGAGCATCTCGTTGTTCTGGTCCTCGATGCCGATGCCTCCCCGGTAGCGGATGACGTACCGTTCCGGAATGCCGGGCGTCCAGATCTCGGCGCCGCCGTATCCGGCAATAATGATGTCCTGGATCTGTCGCTTATGCAGATGCAGATCACGCTCGTGGAGGGAAGTGTATTTGAGATCCATATCGTAGTTGCCGGGCAGGCAAAGGACCGGGGTTTTTTGCTTCACGGCGATAATGTTTTCCAGCATCTTGTATTTCTGCTGGAGGACCCGGCGGGCGCGGATCGTGTACTGCTGGTATTTAAAGCCCTTTTCCTCCACCTCTCCTGAGACATTCGGTTTATCCAGCAGCTCATCCACAAAGTCTTCGATCAGCATTCCTTCCTTGTTCATCCGCAGGCGCAGTCCGTGAAAGTAGGATTGCAGTTCGTGGTAGTTGATGGCCGTGTTCATGTTGTGAAAGGGGATATCGATAAGATCGCCGTTTATGATGTAAACATCGGCCACGGTTTCGGTCAGCAGAGTTTTGACGCGATCGAAGGCGCCGTGGATATCGGTTATATAGATCATTCTCATGGACTTAACCTCAGGCATGCCATTTGTTGAAATTTATGGGCTGTCGATTTATGCTATCTGCTAAGAATAGCAAATGATCTGCCTATATTCAATCATTTTCTCTGTTTTTATTAGTAACTTAGATATATAAGTAAATCTATAATGGGGACGGTTCTATTTATTGACAAACGGACACGATTTTGATATGAATGCATCATGCCAAGAACTGCAAGAATAGCACCTAAAAAATTTATTTACCATGTCCTGACGCGTGGAAACAACAAACAGGATATATTCGTAGATGAAGAAGACCATCGGAAATATATCGAAATTCTCCGTAAGTATAAAGAAAAATACGGGTATAAGCTGTATCATTATGTTTTAATGACAAACCATGTTCATTTGGTCATTGAGCCCACGGCGCAGGGGGGTGAGCTTTCGCAGATCATGAAGGGTATCAATCTTTCCTATGCCCAGCACTTCAAAAAAAAATATCAGTACACCGGACACTTCTGGCAGGACAGATACAAAAGCATGATTATCTCCAGGGATGAATACCTGCTGGCCTGTGGCAGTTATGTGGAGCTGAATCCTGTACGGGCAGGTATGGCAAAAAACCCGAAAGATTACCCCTGGAGCAGCTACAAAGCCAACGCTTATGGGAAAAAAGACGATTTGATTGATGAATGTATTGTTTTTGACAAACTTTCTAAAAGTGAATCGGTCAGGAAGGAATATAGAATGTTTGTTCAGAAAATGATGCAAAAAAATGAATCAATGCGTGGAGAAATGGATCGTCGGGTTATATACGGAGGAGACAAGTTTATCCTGAAGATGAAAAAGCAATACAATCTTGCCGCCGTAACCGGGAAGCAGGGCAGACCGAAGAAAGAATTGGCTGGAAAAGAGAACAGCCCCCTTCTCTAGATATTTATGGTTCAATCTACCGCTCTTTCAGAAATCGTCAAAGCCTGGCTTGCCCGGTCGGGAGATGCCTATTTCTCATCATTGATCAATACGCTCCTTTATGCTGTGTCCATCCTGGCCGCCTCATACCGCTGGAAAATGCTCCAAAAAATAAAAGCGCCGTTTGCAGAACAGGTCTTTTGGCTGCTTGTTGTTTTGATTTTATTTGTCGGGCTGCGGGCTATCTCGCTGCACCAGTTCGGAACGGTTCTCAACTATGAAATATGGGGTGCCCGTATTAACTGGATTGCGGAATTGTTTGGGATATATTGGATCTGTCTTGCCATCTTTTGGCCCTGCCTCTGCACCAACAGACGGTAGTCTTTTTAATTTATTCCGGGACGCTATACCAATTATTTTTGGCGAGAGTCGGTTCAACACAGATATAAACACGGAAAAAGTATTCGGGAGAAATATTGTTATAAAGTCTGTCGTGAGTGTCATCATGAGAGAACCGAATTGCTAACAATATCTGTATGCCATAAATATTATTGACATGACAAGGGAAGTTACCTATATTCCGCATCATTGATGCAGTATTTCTTATAAAAATTCAAAAAGGAGGTCTCTATGGCAGATAACAAGCTACAGCGTGAATTGATTATTAAAGCACTCACCGATCCCAAATTCCGCAAACTTCTGGCAACTGAACCCGCGCAAGCATTGGGTCTGAAGAAAATAAACATACAGCAGGCAAAAGAAATAAAGTTTATTCTTGCCACTGTGAAAGGCATTGATACGCAGATAGGTGCAATGGCCGACGAACTGCTTTGCGCGTGCAGTGTAACAGCAACGCCGACGGTAAGAAATAAAGCGTAATGTCAGTTTTGGAACAAAGCGAAGATAATCAACAAGCGCTTGCTCGTGTCGAATTACTGGTCGCAACGACGTGGGATTGTAATCTTCGGTGCTCTTACTGTTTTGTTGGAAACAGGGGATTGGCAAAGAATGTCGAACCGATGTCGGTGCTGGCAGCTTGTCAGATAATTGATGTGCTGGATGAACAATTTTCTGATGTAGAAACGGTCTGTATCCATTTTTATGGCGGGGAGCCGTTTTGCAATGTTCCGGCCATGCGTACCATGGTGGAAAGAGCTTTATCAAAAAGCAAAGACAAATTTATTTTCGCCGTAACGACCAACGGTGTTTCCGCCACGCCGGAGGTCATGGATTTGCTGGATAGGGCCAATTTCGGAGTGGTCGTGAGTATCGATGGCCCCCCGGATATTCATAATGAATGCCGCAAGGACAAAGCGGGAAAATCCACGCATGACAGGGTTATGAAGTTTATCCGTGATCTGCGGGAGAAGACGTCATGCCGGGTGCGCGGATCAGCAGTGGTCAGATCAGGGTGGCCGTTAGCAAAGGCTGTTTCCTACCTGAAAAGCCTCGATGTCGATACGATAAAGTCCCAAGCGGTACGTACGGCCGGGGCAATGTCATACTCCCTCAATATAGAAGAGCGTGAAGAATATCTGGCCGATCTGGAAAAACTGGGTGTGCAGATTATCGAAGACATCAGACACGAAAAACAGCCCCGGGATGATCGCTTTACCAGCCGTGTGTTTCAGCTTCTTAAAAATGAGCCCAGGCAGCGGTTCTGCGGTGCGGGAACAACCATGTTTGGCATTACTCCTGATGCGCAGGTTCTGCCGTGTATTCTCCTGGATGCTGCAAACAACAGCCTGGGGTTGGTAAATGATCGTGAATTTCGCGAAAAGGGCCGCCGCTGGGTTGAGAATCATCCAATAGAAAAAAAGTGTTCTCAATGCAGCGCGCTTCCGTTATGCGGAGGAGGGTGTCCTGCTATGATGCCTTTTTGCGGAGATTCCGAATGTGATATTGTTCGTAAAAATTGTGACGTGGCACGAATGATTTACCAGCAGTTTAAAAATGAACCGGAGAAACTGCTCGTTTTAGCCGGTATGTGATTGTGGCCGATTCATGTTAGAAAATGCAGATTCCCTTACCTGCCTACATCCACCAAAGGATTTTAATCCCGCTGATCTTTCCCTGCCGCGATTGAAAGCGAAAAAATGGGAAATATCTTCGCTGGCGCTTGATCTGTCGGGGCAATGCAATCTTCGCTGCTCATACTGTGCTGAAGCGGCGACAATGCCCCGAAGGAAACCAATGACGGCGGAAGTTCTTAGGCGTGCGTTACAGTTCTTTTTTCAAAATCTTTCCAAGGGAGCAGTTCCGTCGCTGCGCTTCGGCAGCGGCGAGCCGCTGCTGGCCGCACCGTTGCTGGAGCAATGTGCAATTGAAGCGCAGCGACTATCCAGCAAATATCACCTTGCGCCGCCTCAATTTTTTCTTACCACCAATGGAACACTGCTCAACGAAAAGATACTGCGGCTGCTGTCGACTCCCGGATGGTATGCGAAACTCAGTCTTGACGGCCCGCCTCATGTTCATGATGCATACAGAAAAGATGGAAGGGGACAGGGCACCTCACAAAAAGTTATTGATGCCGTCAACAGATTATGTGATGCACTCGGGGATCGATTGAGCATTACGGCCGTCCTTTCATCCGGCACTGATCCTGCGGAAGTATTTGAATTTTGTGAATCCCTGAATGTTGCTCAGATTGAGTTGCTGCCGGTCGCCGGAGTAAGAGACAATGCATCCTTTACGCATGACGATCTGCGGCGTTATCGGTCTTTTGTTGCCGGTTATGCAAATGATCTTACCCACGGACGGAAGCGTGCGGAGCTGAGCCGTTTTTGCAACATGCTTCCCCGCGCAATGGGTTTCGGTGTTCAAAGGTATCGGTGTGGAGCAGGACGATCGCTTTATGCCGCCGGTCCAGACGGTGTTTTGTATCCGTGTTTCCGGATGATTGGTGTCCCTGATTGTGAAGTTGGATCGGTATCTTCGCAATTAGAGAAGCATGCGCTTTATCATTTTCGCACTACTGCCGGCCGCAGTTTTATGAAACGATCCGCCTGCAGAGACTGCTGGGCGCAGGCTTTGTGCAACGGTCCGTGTTTCGCAATTACCGGCCTCATGAATATAAGGCCTGGAGGCGCTTCCATCCAATGCATTTATTCAAGGATCGATGCAACAGAGGCGATCAGGCTGGTATCCAAACTGCAAAGATCAAATCCGGAAAGACTTCTAACCTATCTGCCCGCTGATCTGTCTCCGGTAATATGAAGGTCCTGCTTGTCAAGCCACCGGAACGGTCGCGATTCAACTTCGGCTCTTTCAGCCTGGCCGTGCTTGCAGCGTATGTGCGTGATCTGGCGAACATTGATATTTTCGATGCCACGCACCATGCCGTTGAGCGGGCATCCTGTGTTATGCTGTCGAAAAAGTATGACCTGATCGGCATTACTGTTATGTCGCCATCTTCAGTTAAAAGCGCCTGTGCCCTGCTTCGTTCAGTTCGCAGAATGTTTAAACAAAATGGAATACCCGTACCGCCGATTATATGCGGCGGGCACGGCGCCTCGATGTATCCTTACCCGCTGCTGGCTGCCGGAGCAGATTCAGTGGTCTTTGGGCCGGGAGAACAGTCCTTCCGGTCTATACTCCAAAACACGAAAGCCGATACGCCCGGAACAATCAGACTGGACAAAAAAAATCTAGTCCGTATTCCAGCCGGTGCAGTTGTTCCACCGGAACAGCTTCCCTTGCCCGCGCGGGATTTGATCAGCATTCCATCCGACGGTGTTCACCTGATGGAAACGAGCCGTGGATGTCCGCACAGATGTTCATTTTGCGAAACATCACGATTTTATACTCATACCTGGAAATCTTTTCCCACAGAACGCATTGCATCGGAAGTTCAGTATCTTGTGGAACAGCACAACGCATGGATGATCCTTATCGCCGATGACAACTTTGCCGCTTCCCCAGAGCGAATTCTTGAGATCAGTCCTGTTTTGGAGAAGGGTTCTTTGCCTCTATTTTTTATGGCGTCTGGGCGTATTGACGACCTATCAGCCGACTCGAGAATACTGCCGGCGCTTGTTGCAGCAAGGATTGCCCGGATCTCAGTCGGTATTGAGACAATCAACGAGGAAGAAGGAAAAAGAATCGGTAAAGGATACAGTATCGCTCTTTGCCGTGACATTGTTACGGCCATGCACAGGCTGGGAATGTATACGGTTGCATCTTTTATTGTTGGACTGCCGGGCGAGACCAATTGCCGGGAAGAGAAGATGTTGGAAGCCGCTGTTGACATCGGCGCTGATGCAGTGACCTTTGTGCCTTTTCATCCGCTTCCGCAGGGAACAGAGCGAACCTGCGCCGAAATTCGTCTGCCTTGCAGGGACAATGAAAAAAACGCTCAGAAGATGACTTTGGCTTTTTATTCTCATCCCAAAGTAATTGCGAGGCGCAAAAACGCATTAATGGAAGATTCGCTACGGGGAATGATTACCAGAGCGGCAATTAGTCGATACTAATTTGGTTTACGTAACTATCAGGCTGACAATCGCTGATATAATTATTGTTGCACTACCGGAGAAAACTATATGGAATCAATAAATGCTTTTGATATTGTCAGGCTGCCCAGGATTATTTTTGGCGCCGGTAAAATTGCGGAGCTTCCTGAAGTTATGCAATCATACGGTTCTCAGGCGCTCATTGTCACCGGTGGCGAGTCGCTGAAAAAGTCCGGTCGATGGGATGATCTTACTGTGCTGCTGGATAAAGCGGGGATCAAGTATAATTCGGTATCTATCTGGGATGAACCGGCAACGGAATTGATAGAGCTCATTGCCGGGGAATATAGGAAGATGCCGGTCAATGTAGTTGTGTCCATCGGCGGCGGCAGCGTCATTGACAGCGGCAAGGCCGTCGCGGCCATGCTGATGGAAAGCGGTTCCGTCAAAGACTATCTGGAAGGTGTCGGAAATAAGAAACCTTCCGGGAAAAAAGTTC
The DNA here is from genome assembly GCA_039679455.1 of Smithella sp. Taxonomy (GTDB): domain Bacteria; phylum Desulfobacterota; class Syntrophia; order Syntrophales; family Smithellaceae; genus MVRV01. The sequence goes on from JBDKUX010000103.1 coordinate 14,045, forward strand.
CCTTCATAGCCGTTCCGACAACTGCCGGGACGGGAAGTGAAGCAACAAAAAATGCCGTTATCAGTGACCGGAAAGAAGGCTATAAAAAGTCTCTTCGGCATGATGCTTATATGCCTGATGTCGCCCTTATCGATCCCGAGCTGACGATGACATTGCCCCGGCATATTACAGTTGCCTGCGGATTCGATGCTTTTTCTCAATTAATTGAATCCTACACTTCAACAAAGGCCAACGTCTTTACGGATTCACTGGCTTTAAAGGCTCTTTCCCTTTTAGTGGAAAGTCTGCCCGGGCTCGCACTGGAGCAAAACAACGATATCTCTTTGCGTGAAAAAATGGCTTACGCCGCTATGGTCTCGGGGATAACTTTGAGTTACGCCGGACTTGGCGCCGTGCACGGCATAGCAGGCCCTCTGGGCGGACTGATCGCGGTCCCGCATGGCATTGCCTGCGGTAAGCTGCTGTTTCCGGTGATGAGTTTTGTGGTGAAAAAAATTATTGAGGAAAATAACATTGCCGCTCGGAAACGCTTTGCAGATATCGGAAGATTATTTATTAATGATCAAGGCCATGAAGATGTCTTCTATTGCAAACAATTTTTAGATGTCCTGCAAAAGTGGACGCAGGCTCTAAAGTTACCACCGCTTTCACGCTTTGGCATGAAGGCCGCCGACATGGAAAAGACAATATTTCTTGCGGACAGTAAAAACAGCCCCGCTATCCTTTCCAAAGAAGAGATGAAAATTATTCTGGAAGTTGTTCGCTGACATCAGGGGGGAAAAATGGATGACCGATAACCACTATGTGTTTTGCAGGAATTGATAGTCATGAATATTTCCTTGATAAATACGTTGACTATGTTATTTTTTAACCCGGACAGAAAAAGAGTAATACCGCAAATACAAGTCTCAATAACTAAGGAGGGAAGAGGATGACGCCGAAAGAAATGAGGAAAAAAGCGGTTGAGATGTTTGCAGTGCAGAAGTTTCATTGCAGTCAGGTGATTGCAGCGGTGGGACAGGAGAAACTGGGGAAGGGCAACGACGATGTCATTCGGGCTATGGGCGGTTTCGGTGGAGGCTTATGCGGCAATGGCGAGGTATGCGGTGCTTTGGCCGGTGCCCTGGCCGTGTTGGGATTACGCTACAGCCGCGCGAAAAGTGACGAAAAAGAAGATACAAAGATGTGGAAAGTCGCTGATGAGGTATTTCGGCGGTTTCGCGACGAGATTGTGAATCGGAATGGTTCGATATGTTGCCGCGATATTGCCTGTGTGAATTGGAAAGACCGTCAACAGGCGAAAGAGTTTTATCAGGGTAGCGATGCAATAAAAAGGTGTTACCACATAGTTGGCGAAACAGCACTGATGTTAGGAGAAATACTGGAACGCGAACAAGGTTAGTTTGTGTTTAAGATAAAAG
>JBDKUX010000104.1:0-31024 GCA_039679455.1 Smithella sp.
CTGCATCCGGGCCGTGAATTAAGAAACTTTGATGCCGAAGCCGGTGATTTGCTGACCCACGTTGCAGGGATGAGTATTTTGGCACCTCAACAATAATGCTCTCACAGGACAAAACATTCATGGCGCATAAGTATAAAATCACTTTAGAGTATGACGGCACCAACTTCAGTGGATGGCAAAAGCAGAGTAACGCCAAAAGCATTCAGGGTACTCTAATTACTGCGGCGCAAAATTTCCTCAATGTGCCGGTCGACATTCAGGGCGCGGGGCGCACCGATGCCGGGGTTCATGCCCTGGCCCAGGTTGCCCATCTGGAATCTTCCCGAAAAATTAACTCCGAAACTTTGCGTATCGGACTTAACGACAATCTGCCGTCGAGCATCAACATCTTAAGTGTGGAAAATGTTCCTCCCCGCTTTCATGCCCGCCATCATGCAATTGCCCGCAGTTATCTTTATTTCATTGCCAAAAGGCGCACGGCTTTCGGCAAGCGTTATGTCTGGTGGATTAAAGACGATCTGGATATCAAAAAAATGCGGCAGGCGATCAATGTTTTTCTCGGATTTCATGATTTTTCTTCCTTTGCCGACAAGAGAATGGATAAAGGAACATCTACCCAGGTCAATATTGAAAATGTACAGCTCAAAGAATTCTCCGATATTATTGCCATACGTATCGCGGGCTCGCATTTCCTATGGAAAATGGTCCGACGGATTGTCGGCATAACGTGTGAGGCCGGTCGGGGCAAATTCTCCATTCCCGATATCCGGGGACTTCTTGATTCCCATTCGGAAATTCCGGCCCATTTTACGGCCCCGCCTTCCGGCCTATTTCTGGAAAAAGTATTATACCCGGGCGATACCCTGCAAGAAATAAAGCCGCTCATTTATTTATAGGCTGTACAAAAACTTGACAAGGCTGACACCTTAAGATAGATACTGCTTCTCTTTCCGGAAAAATGAACGTTGGGATGCCGATGTAGCTCAGCCGGTAGAGCAACTGATTCGTAATCAGTAGGTCACCAGTTCGATTCTGGTCATCGGCTCCATAAATCTTTTTTCGCAGAAGGATCCGAACTATCGTCAGTGATTGCATGATTGACATATAAGATGTTTTCTTGTATATGGTGATTCCGAAGGGAGCCGCGATCTTGGGCGAGCGGCAATAAATATACAAATTTTTATTTTTTGTCTCTTCAGCATAACGGAACACGGTGCAAAACCGTGGCGGACCCGCCGCTGTAATCGGGGACGGGGGTTGTAAGTATATTATAAGCCACTGTCGGGATATATCCTGATGGGAAGGCGGCAACCCGCCGATTGATCCGAAAGCCAGAAGACGTGCTGATGTTTAGACATTGTGGAATCCGATGGTAAAGGGTTCCTGTGGATGATTATCATCCATGGGAACCCTTTTTTTTATGGAATTTATTTAGGAGAGGACTCATGAAGGCTGTAGTAGTTGAGGAAATAGGAGCTTTTGAGATTAAAGAAAGGGATATCCCCGTTCCGGGCAAGGGCGAGGTTTTGCTGCGTGTAACGGTTACCGGTGTTTGTCGGACGGATTTGAAGTTGATCCGCGTTGGGCATCGGGATCTGATTCTTCCCCGTATACCCGGTGAAGAAGTTGTGGGCATAATATGTCAGTTAGGCGAGGATGTTAATGAATATTCCTTAAATCAGCGTGTTTACGTCTATCCGGGGACAAGCTGCGGTGAATGTGCGCAGTGTCGGGCCGGTGCCGGAAATTTATGCCGGGACATGAGAATTATGGGATTCCATCGTGACGGCGGCTTTGCCGAATATGTCCTGGCGCCGGCAAAAAGTTTGATTGCTCTGCCGGATAACATCGGCGATGATGAAGCCGTTTTCGCCGAGCCGCTTTCCTGCTGCCTCAACGGACTCGAACAGGCACGCCTCAAAGAGGCTGAAACCATTGGAATCTGGGGGGCAGGACCGGCCGGCACACTGCTGGCTCGAGCTTCCTCTGCCTTAATGGCCACACCTTTTGTTATCGAACCTGATGAAAATCGCCGTCCGTCTCTGAACGGGTATTCCCAGCCGCCGGACATGAAATTTGATGTCTGCATTGTCGCTGTTGGCTCCAATGACGCTTACAGCGAGGCGCTTGCTCATCTCAATCCCCGGGGCAGGCTGGTGGTCTTCTCGGGACTGTCACCCGACAGGGCCGGTATGGTCGTCGATTTCAATCAACTCCATTACTATGAACAGAGCGTTACCGGTTCTTACGGATGCGCTTATCGCCATGGCGCACTCGCCCTGGAATATATCGCCAGCGGTAAAGTCAAGGTGAAGGATCTGGTTTCGCACAAGCTGTCTCTGGAGGAACTTGATTACGCCTTGGATCTCGTGGAAAAGCGTAAATGCATGAAAATACATCTTTATCCCTAAAAAAATAAATAAAGCGTTGAAAGTAACTTTCAACTTTAAATCATTAATTCAGGAGTAAACCATGGATGCTGTAAAAATAATGAATTTCGGAGCAAAGATTCAGAGTCTGATTGATGGCAAAAATTTATCGAGAAATGAAACCTATGAAATGTTTAAAGAAGTTCTCTTAAATGAACAGCCCGACCTGCAGCAGGGCGCCTTTCTTGCTGCATTGGTTGCCAAGGGTGAAACTGTTGAGGAGATAGCGGGAGCCTGGGCCGCAATCGATGAGATCGACACCGTACATGTTAACCCTGGTATACAAGGAGGGGTATTTGAGAATTCCGGCACAGGGATGGATGCGTTGAAGACATTTAATGTCAGCAGTGCAGCTGCCATTGTTGCCGCCGCCGGTGGTGTCACAATGGCCCGCCACGGCGCACGGGCGATTACCTCGCGCTGCGGGACCGTGGATATTATGGAAACGGTGGGCATAGATGTTGAGTGTGATGTCAGTGTTGTGGAAAAGAGTATCAAAGAAGCTCAAATAGGTCTTTTTAACGGCATGAGTCCAAAGGTTCATCCGGGAGCTCTGGGCAGAATCTTGAGCCAGATACGCTTCGGTTCTACATTAAATATTGCCGCTTCTCTGGCCAATCCCTGCAGACCGACCTTAGGATTGCGAGGTGTTTACACGGAAAAACTGCTGCCCATAGCCTCTGAGGTTATGCAAAGCATCGGCTATGAAAGGGGAATGGTTGTGCACGGAAAAGATTCGATTTCCGGGTACGGCATGGATGAATTATCCATATCGGGTGAAACGAAGGTGTATGAATTCACCGGTAATTCCCGTCAGGAATACACAATTTGCCCCGAAGATCTTGGCTTGAAGCGAAAGCCCTATGAAGAAGTTGCCTCTATGGGCGATCCTGCGAAAGAGGCTTTGCGTTTTATGCAGGTACTTTCCGGTAAAGGACATCAGGCATGTATTGATTTTACCTGTCTGAATGCAGGAGCCATCCTTTACACGGCAGGAAAATGCGAAAGCTTGAAAAAAGGCGTGGAATGGAGCCGGGAAATAATTGAAGATAATCGTGCCGTGGAAAAGCTCAGACAGTGGGCGGCTGTTCAGGATTCTTCATCGTCCACCGGAATGCAGAGATTTGAATCGCTGCTGGCAAGAGCATAAAAGTTATGTGTTTACGGCCTGTTGCCCCAGAGGAAACAGGCCGTAAAATAACTCTCTTATTTTTCCATTTTCTCTGATGAAAGCTTTTTGAGCAGCCAGGCCATGTTCTCGCCGAGAGTTTTCATTGTCTGGATACCTTCCTCATCTTTCAACACATCACCGGGATCACGGCCGACGCCGATACTCCAATAATTGGAGCCGGGCATGACCATCTGCATGTAATGAAGAAACAGGTTCATGGAGTTAAAAGCGGAAATCGCCCCTGCCCTTCTGACAGCAGCAACCGACGCCCCCGCTTTTCGTTTGAACATATAATCGTTGGCGCGGGCGACTAAGCCACAGCGCTCGATAAATGCCCGCATGTTTGCGGAAACATCGGAAAAGTATGTAGGCGAGCCCAAAAGGATGCCATCGGCGCTTTCCATTTTTTCTATGAGGTCATTTAAGATGTCTTTTTTAACTGAACAGCGGCGATCCTGGTTCTGGAAACATTTATAACAGGCCCTGCAGCCCGCTATTTGTTTTCCCGCCAGTTGAATCAACTCGGTCTGGATGCCTTCTTTCTTCAATTCGTCTAAAACGATATTGAGCAGGATTGCCGTGTTGCCGTCCTTTCTCGCGCTGCTGTTTAATGCCACTACCTTCATGGTTTCCCTCCTTATTCCGTTTCCCAGTCAGGGTTTACTGTTTCCAAACGATTGAGCCGGATGACGCAAGCAAAATAGGGAATGCACAATTTCCTGTCAAGATAAATCAATAATCTATTCCGAGAAATCTCTTGACAAACAGACCAAGTTGAATAAGATTTCACATACTGTAACATTCATAAAGTCATAAGTTTATGATCGCAGTTTTTGTATGAGCGGGCGTAATTCAGTGGTAGAATGTCAGCTTCCCAAGCTGGACGTCGCCGGTTCGAGTCCGGTCGCCCGCTCCAGTTTTTCAAAGCCCGGCCAAGTCTTGGCTGCAGTATTTTTTTCTTGCATTGCAGCTTTAAGTATGCTAGCTAACTAGCAAACCATTGCTTTCTGTATAAATTGAGTGGGCTTTAGCCCACTTTTTTTTTCTGAGTCATTATGTTTGATGATTTAAAGGAAAAAGTAAGACAGCTTGCCGAGCCGGTTGTTGTGGCGGAAGGTATGGAGTTGATCCATATCGAATGTCTTAAAATGCACACCCGCTGGATTGTCAGGCTCTTCCTGGATAAAGAAAGCGGAGTTACTCTTAATGATTGTGCTGTTGTAAGTAATCAACTCGGTGATATTTTTGATATCAATGATTTGATCAACGGGCCGTATACCCTGGAGGTTTCTTCTCCCGGTTTTGACAGGCCAATATCGCGTGACCAGGATTTTATTGAATACAGGGGCTCTCAAGTAAATATTAAAACCAGTTCAAAAATTGACGGGATTAAGAATTTTAAAGGTCAGCTGGTCGATTTTATAGAAGAAAACGGTCATAAGATAATTGTCATGGAAGTTGCCGGGAAAAATTACCGGATTCCCAAAGTTGAAATTATCAAAGCTAACCTGGCCGATACCGGAAAATAAGGTGCGACGGTTTTGGACATTATAATGTCGGCAGGCTTGATTTTGCATTATACAGGTGAAGAAAAAGGGAGGAATTTGTAAATGTTTCCAGAACTTAAACGTCTGATCGAACAGATGGGTAAGGACAGGGGTATAGATAAGCAGATCATTACTGAAGCTCTTGAAGCAGCAATGCTTACTGCTGCCCGCAAAAAGTTGGGGCAGCATGTGGATATTGAAGTTCATTATAACGATGAGGTCGGGGAAATTGAAGTTTTTCAGTTCAAGACTGTTGTCGATAAGGTGCTTGATCCCGAGATGCAAATCTCCAAAGAAGAAGCACAAAAAACACTCGATGAGGACGCACAGCCTGGCGACAGTTTGGGAATGAAAATCGATACGAGTTCCTTTGGCCGGATTGCCGTGCAGATGGCCAAGCAGATTATTATTCAACGGGTCAAAGACGCGGAACGTGATAATATTTATGACGAATATAAAGACAGAAAAGGTGAACTGGTCAATGGCTTTGTCCAGAGATTTGAAGGCGGAAGCATCATTGTAAACCTGGGACGTGCGGAAGGTGTCCTGCCGCCTGCGGAGCAGATTCATCGCGAAACATATAAACGCGGTGAAAGAATTCGCTCTTTCATCGTTGATGTAAAAAAGAATTCCAAAGGATCGCAGATACTTTTATCGCGCACCCATCCATCTTTCCTGAAGGCTCTTTTTGAAGTTGAAGTTCCGGAAATATCCGAAGGATTGATTGATATTATCAGTGTGGTCAGAGAACCTGGGAAGCGTGGAAAAATTGCGGTTAGAGCCAAAGACAAAGATATTGATCCGGTGGGTGCATGCGTCGGCATGAGAGGCTCCCGTGTCCAGAGCGTTGTTCAGGAATTGCGCGGTGAAAAAATTGACATAATTCCTTACACGGAAGATGCCGCCAAATATGTCAGCAGTGCTTTATCCCCCGCCAAGGTCAGCCGTGTATTTATTGATGATGAAAACCGGACGATGACGGTGATTGTACCTGATGATCAGCTTTCTTTGGCTATAGGTAAGAACGGGCAAAATGTCCGTCTGGCCGTAAAGCTTACCGGGTGGAAAATTGATATGAAAAGTGAAACCATGGCTGCTGCCAAAGAGGAAGAAGGCTATAAAGCTCTCGAGGTAATTCCGGGTATTGAACCGGCAATGGCCGAAAGTATTTTCGACAAAGGAATTAAAAGCATTTCCATGCTGGCCGTCGCAGAGCCGGAAATATTAACATCGATTCCCGGTATTAGCGAGACTATGGCCAAACAGTGGGTCGAAGACGCTGGTAAAATTTTAGACAAAGAGATAAGCAGCGGTAATGTATAATGTTTTGAGAATAGAGAAAATTTATTTAGGGAGTTTCGTGCATGCCTAAAAAGCGAGTTTATGAGTTGGCCAAAGAACTGGGGCTGGAAAATAAAGATCTGATCACGGATCTGGAAAAAATCGGCATTACCGTCAAATCTCATTCCAGTTCCCTGGAAGATGATGAGGTGGAAAGAATAAAGAGCGAATTACTCGCTAAAGAACCAAGGCAGGTTGTAGAGGAACGAATAAAATCCACAGTAATTCGCCGCCGTGTCATTCGTACTCCTTTGGAGGAAAGTCAAGCCGCGGAAGAAACGGGAATAAAGGCAGAACCAAAGGTTGAGGCGGAAGCTGAGACGGAAGCCGAGGCAAAAGTTGAGGCAAAGGCAACAGCAGAACAGGAACAGGAGAAGAAAAAAGAATTGCCGCCGGTAGTAACTGAAGCTAAAGAAGTTGCTGCGGTGGAGGCAGGTACAGTCCAACCGGAGCAGGAAAAGCCCGCTGCAGAAGTAAAAGTAGAAACAAAGGTAGAAATAAAAGAAGTAAAGGCTGAAACTGAAACAGTGGTGGAAGCACCGGCAGCAGAAAAACCGAAACCCCAGATAATTCCAGTTCGTCCACCGGTAATTGTCCGTCACAAAATTACAAAGGCGGAGCCGAAAAAGGATGTTTCACCGAAAGCCCCTTTAAAGCCGGGCGAGAAAGCAGCCGCCCCTACGCCGGAAAAACAGATAAAGAAGGAATTTGAGAAACCCAAGAAAAAAGGTAAGGCACCGGTTGAGGTGCTGATTGAAGAGGATAAAGAAGCGCCACGCCGTAAAGTTTTAGACAAAAAAATTGAAAAGAAATTGCGCAGACAGGATGACGATAGGGAAGTAGTTTTTACCAAATGGCGGACGGAGAAAGAAGTTGCTCCTATCAAGATGAAGAAAACGGAAATCACCGTTCCCAAGGCTATAAAGCGGCGCGTTAAGATTGGCGAAACGATTTCTGTCGGTGAATTGGCCAAGAGAATGGGGGTCAAGGCCAGCGAAGTAATAAACAAATTGATGGCAATGGGCGTCATGGCTACAATCAATCAGTCCATTGATTATGATATTGCGACACTGATTGCCGGTGAATTTAGTTTCCAGGTCGAACAGGTAGAAGCAGAGTTTGAAGAAGCCGTTTTGAGTACCCAGATACTGCCGGAAAATCTCAAGCCCCGCGCTCCCGTAGTGACAATTATGGGACACGTTGATCATGGGAAAACGTCTCTGCTTGATGCTATCCGTCAAACCAATGTTATCGCCGGTGAAGCGGGAGGTATTACCCAGGCCATCGGCGCTTATCACGTCAATATCAATAACCGTGATATCGTTTTTCTGGATACACCGGGTCATGAAGCATTTACCGCCATGCGGGCCCGCGGAGCGCAGGTAACGGATATAGTTGTTCTTGTGGTTGCCGCCGACGACGGCGTTATGGACCAAACCGTGGAAGCTATTAATCATTCCAAAGTTGCCGGGGTTCCCATTATTGTTGCTGTCAATAAAATTGATAAGCCGGGCGCGGATCCGGAAAAAATTAAGCAGAAATTAACTGAACATGCTCTGGTTTCCGAACAGTGGGGTGGTGATACTATTTTCTGCGAAGTATCCGCTAAAAAGAAAATTGGCATTGAGAATCTGCTGGAGATGATTTTATTGCAGGCTGATGTTTTGGAGCTGAAAGCCGATCCGGATCGTGCTGCTCTTGGAGTCATAATCGAAGCCAAGTTGGATCGTGGCCGCGGTCCTGTGGCGACTGTTCTGATTCAACAAGGTACTTTGCGTGAAGGAGATGCTTTTGTATCCAAAACGGAATCAGGGCGTGTCCGGGCAATGATTAATGATCAGGGAACGCGCGTAAAGGAAGCCATACCTTCCACGCCGGTAGAAGTTATCGGTTTTTCCAGTGTCCCCCAGACGGGAGCGGAATTTTTTGTAGTTGAGGACGAAAAGAAAGCGCGTAATATTGCGGATTATTGGTTGAGAAAAGCGAGGGAAAAAGAGCTTTCTGCTACTTCCAAGATTACATTGGAACAGTTGTATGAAAAGATAAAAGAAGGTGTGAAGGATTTCAATGTCATCATTAAGGGCGACGTGCAAGGCTCGATCGAAGCTATTTCCGATGCTTTACACAAACTTTCCACGGAAGATGTCCGTATGAATCTCATTCATAGTTCGGCCGGCGCCATCAGTGAAACAGACGTTATGCTGGCTTCCGCATCCAATGCGATTATCATCGGATTTAATGTTCGCCCGGATGCGCGCGTAGTCGAAATCGCCCAACAGGAAGGCGTGGAAATAAAACTTTATGACATTATTTACAATGTGATTGCCGATGTGCGGGCGGCGATGGAAGGGCTTTTGGAACCGGAATACAAGGAAGTTGTTCTTGGACGCGCCGAAGTTCGTGAAACTTTTAAAGTACCCAAAGTGGGTACTATTGCCGGTTGCTATGTTACCGATGGCAAAATCACCCGTACTGCCGGCCTGAAGCTGGTCCGTGACAGTGTGGTGGTTTTCGATGGCAAAATCATGTCGCTGAAGCGTTTTAAAGACGATGCGAAAGAAGTACAAACAGGTTTCGAATGCGGCATCGGCATCGAAGGCTTTAACGATATCCATGTTGGCGATATCATTGAAGCTTATACAACAGAAAAACTGGAGCGAAAACTGTAGCGCTATATTAGGTACATCATTATGGTTATTGGTTACGGAATAATTCAACTGCGAATTCCGGAGTCCGGCTCTTTGAAAGAAAAAAGAAGTGTTTTGAATAAGATAATAAAGCGCACCCAAAACGAGTTCAACGTTTCCATTGCGGAAATTGGCGATCTGGACAACCATAATTTGGCAAAAATCGGCTTTGCGTTTGTCGGCAATGATTCCCGCTTTATTAACGGCAAAGTGGATCATCTGCTGGTATTTGTTGATAATCTGCGCGCTGCTGAAATCTTAAACAGTAATATTGAAATTATGGTCGTCTCCGATTTTATTGAGGAGAATAACTGGGAAGCAGGGAAGTACGATGAACTTTAAAAGAGCGGACAGGGTGGCCGAACTTATTATGGCCGAGATGTCTGATATAATATTCAAGCAAGTCAAAGATCCACGGGTGCATGCCGTAACCATTACATCGGTAAAAGTGAGCGATGATCTGCGTAATGCCAAAATTTACTTTGTGGAAATGGGGAAAGATGCATGCTCGCCGGACATCAAAGCCGGTTTGGCCAAAGCCACCAATTTCGTCCGCAGAGAGTTAGGCAAAAGACTGCAGTTGCGTTATGTTCCAGATATTATGTTCGTTCATGATAAGTCGTTCGGCTACGGCAGCAGGATAGAAAAACTCCTGGCGGAAATTGCCCAGCAGGAAAAAAGCAATGATTAAAGAAATTATTGAAGCAATAACTGAAGGGCAGAGCTTTCTTGTGACGTCCCATGTCCGGTTGGATGGAGATGCGTTGGGCTCGGAATTAGCCGTTTATCTGATGCTCAAAGATCTGGGAAAAAAGGTTGTTGTATATAATCAGGACACTATACCGGTCCATTACCGGTTCCTGCCGGCGGCGGAAAACATTGTTCAGGACCCCGGCGCAATAGATCAGTACGACACGGCTATGATACTGGATTGCAGTGAATTGGAGCGTGTCGGTGAACAGGCGAAAAAAATCGGGAAAATAAAAAACCTGATTAATATCGATCATCACATTTCCAATGACGGCTTTTGTGATTTGAAATTAATTGATGCCCGGGCCAGTTCAACAGGCGAGTTGATATTCCGTCTGATGCAGGAAATGGGATTTAAGTTAACGAAAGATATCTGTACTAATTTATACGCAGCCATCCTGACAGATACCGGTGGATTCCGTTATTCCAACACTCGCCGTGATGCTCTCTGGGCGGCGGGAGCGTTGGTGGAAAATGGTGCTGATCCCCAGTGGATTTCGGAAAATATTTATGAAAGCGATCCTCCGTCCAAGTTGAAGCTGCGGGCCAGGGCGCTGGAGACGCTTTCCCTGGATATGGAAAGCAAAGTGGGGTCGCTTACCGTAACCCAAAAAATGCTACAGGAAACAGGAGCATCAATGGACTACACGGATGGTTTTGTCGACATTCCCCGTGCCGTGCAGGGAATTGAAATCGCAGCGCTTTATACTCAAATGAACGGCAATGGTTTTAAGATCAGCCTGCGATCCAAAGGTAAGGTCAGCGTGGAAAAGATAGCCAAAAAGTTTGGCGGCGGTGGACACATTAATGCAGCCGCCTGCCGGATTGAAGGTGATATTAATTCAGTCAAGTCTAAGATTATGGAAGCAATTAAGGAATTGTAGCTGTATATGAATGGTGTCGTTGTCATCGACAAACCGGCGGGTAAAACATCACATGATGTTGTCAGCCGGGTAAAAAAAATATTGGGCGCCAAAAAAGCCGGCCATACGGGCACGCTTGACCCCATGGCCACGGGAGTACTGCCCGTCTGCGTTAATGAAGCGACAAAACTGGCCGGATTTTTATCGGATGACGGTAAAGAATATCTGGCAACGATGCTGCTCGGTGTAAGAACGGACACTTTGGATACGGAAGGAAAAATTGTCAGCCGGTCCGATAATGCGGCGTCGGCTCAAGATATTGAAACGGCATTAAGCCGGATGGTGGGGAAAATTAAGCAGATACCCCCGGCGTATTCGGCGGTTAAGTATTGCGGTGATCCCCTGTATAAATGGGCGCGCAAGGGTGTGATGATAGAGGCGGCGCCGCGGGAAGTGGAAATCCGGCATATTTCTATAAAGGATATTTCTTTTCCCCTGGTAACTTTTCAAGTGGCCTGTTCCAAGGGTACGTACATCAGAACTTTATGCGCCGACGTGGGAGAGTTGCTGGGTTGTGGAGCATGCTTGAGCGGTTTGCGTCGCATTCGCAGCGGTTTTTTTTCTGAAGACATGGCTGTTGAGCTGACGAGTGGTTCTCCTGCGGAAAAGAAAGCAGAGCTTCTGGCAAAAATGCTGCCGCTGTCGAAGCTGTTGCCTTTGGCGACGGCCATAGAAATAGAAGATGCATTGGCCAATAAGCTGCGGGACGGATTACAGCCTTCCGTGGAAACGATGAAAACCCATGCCCTGCCTTTTCTTGAGGCGGGAGATATGGTAAAGTTTATTAATCGCCGGGGTTGTCTTGTTGCCATAGCGGAAATGGTGACGCCGGTGAGTAATTTTTTTAAGATCGACGAAAAATGTCAGGCGGCCAGGATTGTTCGTGTTTTTAACAATATTCAAAACTGATGGATAAAATTTAGACAACAAGGAACTAATTAATTAGGAGGAAAAAAGCGTGTTAACAACGGAAAAAAGAACAGCAATAATTGGAGAATATCGACTTCATGAAAAAGATACGGGATCTCCGGAGGTACAGATTGCACTGCTCAGCGCCAGAATCGAATATCTGACCGAACATTTTAAGGCGCATAAAAAGGATCATCATTCCCGCCGTGGTCTTTTGAAACTCGTTGGACAGAGAAGACGGCTTCTCAATTATATTAAAGATAATGATATCGAACGCTACAGAAATGTAGTTAAACGTCTGGGACTCAGGAAGTAAAAATTTATTTAAGGGCGGAAGGCAATAGTTGATCCGATTGACCACGGCAGTTGATCTGTCGGGAACAATCGGCTATTGCATTTCGCCCTTAAATTTCTGATTGTCTCCGACATCTGAAAAAACGGAGGAAAATTAAATGAGTAATATATTTAGTGCGGATTTTGCCGGACGCAACATTTCGCTGAAAACGAATTATGTCGCCGGCCAGGCTGACGGTTCGGTTCTGGTGTACTATGGCGAAACAGTTGTTCTGGTTACCGCGGTTTCTTTAAAAGCAGTCAGAGCAGGAATGGATTTCCTGCCTCTAACCGTTGATTACCAGGAAAAGACTTTTGCCGCCGGAAAGATTCCGGGAGGCTTTTTCAAAAGGGAAGGGCGTCTTAATGAACGGGAAATATTATTGTCACGTATCATAGACAGATCAATTCGCCCCTTGTTTCCCAAGGGATACTACAGTGAAACTCAACTGGTGGCCACGGTTCTTTCCGTGGATAATGAAAACGACCCCGAAGTTGCAGCAATGCTGGGAGCATCAGCGGCCCTGGAAATATCCGACATCCCGTTTAAGGGGCCGGTTGCCGGCGTGCGGATTGGAAAAATCAACGGCGAACTCGTCTGCAACGCTTCTCCTGAAAATATGCTGGCCAGTGAATTGAATATTTATATGGTCGGCAGAAAAATCAGCCCCGGCAAAGAAGGACGCGATTATGATGTCGAACTGGTCATGCTGGAAGGTGATGCTCAGGAAGTAGACGAAGATGTAATTGTAAACGCTATCAAGTTTGGTTTGGAAGCAATTCGTCCGGTAATTGATCTGCAGGATAAAATGCGCCAGGCCGTGGGCAAGGAAAAAAGAACTGTAGAGGAAATTGTGACTGATGAAGAACTTGCGGCAAAGGTAAGAGCCGCAGCTTTAGCTGGTCTTGAGGAAGGCTATAGTATGCCGCGCAAACTGGAGCGCTACGGCAAACTTGATGAAGTACGGGAAAAAGCTATCAAGGAGATTGGTGGCGAAGATCCTGCCGTCAGTAAAAAAGTAGCAGGAATTATTGAAGAAATAGAACGACGGATCCTGCGCGACATGATTATCAGGGATAAAAAGAGAATCGACGGCAGATCCTCGACTGACATCCGGCCGATCAGTTCGGAGGTGGGAGTTTTGCCCCGTGTCCACGGCTCGGCGTTGTTTAACCGCGGCGAGACGCAGGCGCTGGTCGCTCTGACACTGGGAACATCTTCCGATGAACAGCGACTGGATTATGTCATCGGTGAGGAGAGACGGTCTTTTTTACTCCATTATAATTTCCCGCCCTATAGTGTAGGTGAGGCTAAACCCCTGCGTAGTCCAGGCAGAAGAGAAATAGGCCACGGGGCGCTGGCGCGAAAAGCATTAGTTCCTGTTTTACCTTCGACAGAGGCTTTTCCCTATACGATCAGAATTGTTTCCGAAATACTTTCTTCTAATGGTTCGTCTTCCATGGCGACGGTTTGCGGCGGGACTTTGTCCCTGATGGACGCAGGAGTGCCGGTTAAAGATATTGTGGCAGGTATCGCCATGGGGCTTTTAAAAGAAGGTGAAGATGTAGTTGTTTTATCGGATATTCTGGGTGATGAAGATCATGCAGGCGACATGGATTTCAAAGTATGCGGTACGGAAAAAGGCGTTACCGCCATGCAAATGGACATTAAAATAGATAGACTGTCGGAAGATATTCTCCGCAAGGCTTTGGCCCAGGCCAGGGACGGTAGAGTGCATATTATCGGTAAACTCCGCGAGACGTTGTCTTCTCCCCGTTCCGACATTTCAATTTACGCGCCCCGCATTACCACCGTAAAAGTGAAGGAAGATCAGGTAAGGACCGTAATCGGTGCGGGCGGGAAGAATATTCGACAAATTATCAGTGAGACGGGCGTTACCATTGACGTCGAAGATGACGGCACCGTAACAATTGCCTCCAGTGATGCTGAAGCGGCGGCCCGCGCGGTAGCGATGGTTAAATGGCTTACCGAAGAAGCGGAAGTCGGGAAAATTTACCGCGGCACGGTGAAGAAAATAGTCGATTTTGGAGCCTTTGTGGAAATTTTACCGGGAACGGAAGGGCTGTTGCACATTTCACAGATAGCAAAAGAAAGAGTCAATAAGGTTACCGATATCCTCAAAGAGGGTGACGAAGTTATGGTCAAGGTGCTGGAAGTGGATAAGTCGGGTAAAATCCGCCTTAGCCGGAAAGAGGCGCTGGGCGCCGAAGCGCAATGAAGTAAACCCGGAATATTCTGATTTGGAAAGTGCATGGACAAAATAAATGTCTGTATTCAAAGAATAGCCGGTAATGAGGATATTCCGCTGCCTCAATATATGACGACTCAGGCGGCCGGAATGGATATTTTTGCGGCAGTGGCGAATGAAGAAATTATCTTGCCCGGAGGGAGAAAAAAAATTCCAACGGGAATCGCCATTGCTTTGCCCGATGGTTATGAAGCACAGATAAGGCCGCGTAGTGGACTAGCAATAAATGAAGGAATTACGCTGCTGAATTCACCGGGTACAATCGATGCGGATTACCGCGGAGAAATCGCCTTAATAGTGATTAATCACGGAGACAAGCCTTTTGTGATTCGTAGAAGCATGCGCCTTGCTCAGATGGTCATTCAAAGAGTCTATCAGGTGGAATGGGTAGAGGCTGCAGAACTGCGCTCCACGGCAAGAGGGGCGGGCGGCTTCGGCCACACATAATTTTGCCTTATGTTTTGCAATTGAAATTAAACGGTGGTATTAAAAAACGTGTCAATTATACTTCTTGCTGCGGAATTATGAAAAAATATAAAGTTAAAAAGACATTTCAGGAAATTAACGAAAAGATCAGAAATGGCGAGGCTGTTGTCGTTACCGCCGAAGAGATGATCGACATTGTGGAAAGAAACGGAGCAGTTGAAGCTGCCCGCAAGATAGACGTTGTCACTACAGGTACTTTTGGTGCCATGTGTTCATCCGGGGCATTTCTGAATTTCGGCCACACTTCACCCAAAATCAGGGCTTCCAAGGTCTGGTTGAATGATGTTCCCGCATATGGCGGCATTGCCGCTGTCGATTGCTACATAGGCGCCACCGAGGTTGTTGAGGGTGATCCGCTCAATAGCGTTTATCCGGGAGAATTTAATTACGGCGGCGGTCATGTTATTGAAGACCTTGTATCGGGGAATGTCATTAAATTGCGCGCCGAAGGCTATGGCACCGATTGTTATCCGGCGCGGAAATTTGAAAAAAATATTACGATCAACGATTTACGTGATGCCACGTTGTTTAATCCCCGTAATGCTTATCAAAACTACAACTGTGCCGTAAACCTGTCGGACACAACGATTTATACGTATATGGGAATGTTGCGTCCGCGAATGGCCAATGCCAATTACGCGACTGCGGGGCAATTGAGCCCATTATTTAATGATCCGTATTATCGAACTATTGGTGTTGGTACACGAATATTTTTAGGCGGAGCACAGGGATTTGTTGCCTGGCCGGGCACCCAGCATAACCCCAATGTCCTGAGGGGAGCCAATGGCGTTCCCAGGGAAGGTGCCGGTACAATTGCCGTAATAGGCAATTTAAAAGAAATGACGCCGGAGTGGCTGGCTGCCGCCAGCATACTCGGTTATGGAGTTTCTTTGTATGTGGGTATTGGTATTCCGATTCCCATTTTAGATGAAGATATGGCGCGTTTTACAGCAGTCAAAGATGAAGATATTTATACTCAGGTTTATGATTACAGTATGGATTACCCTAAGGGTGTGTCGAAATCTCTGGCTGAAGTCAGTTATAAAAATCTGCGCAGCGGAACAATTATCATTGATGGGAAAAAAGTAATTACCGCACCTCTTTCCAGTTATTATAAGGCCAGGCAGATAGCCAATATCTTAAAAGAATGGATAGAAAGCGGCAAATTTATTTTGGGTGAGCCGCAACAAATTTTACCTTCTATAGAAATTTAATTAACCGAAACAATTGACGCCAACAAAAGCAGTGTTTGATTTAGAATTGGCATTGCTTAATGTCGTTCCAGTTGTGGTGTAACAAATGTGAATTTCTACATTATCTATAAAATCCAAACTAAATTAATTTACATAAAACAACCGGAAGAGTGGTATTAGATAATATATACAAATACATGGATCTTTATTGCCAAATTCACTTCTTTGAAAGAATAATAGTATAATAATTAATATTAATTAAAATTATACTATAGTAATTTATTTTTACTTGACTTTTGTTGATATCTATTGTTTTTATTAAAAATAATGAGGGTAATATTTACGATATGACAGAAAATACACGTAAAAATAGAGTAAAAAAATATAGAGAAGAAATACCTTTAAGTATATCAGAATTAGCAAGAAAAGCAGGATTGACTCCACAAACAATAGCCAAAATGGAAAAAGGCTTGCCAACTAGAAAAAATTCACAATTGAAAGTTGCTAAAGCATTAAATAAAAAATACAATGAAGTTTTTGAAGATATAACCGATACATAAATTGTAAGAGGATCGCTTACAAATGAAAATAGGTCGATATTTGATTGGTTTTTTGTTCTTAATGACGCTTTTAATAACATTCGGCAACAGGGGATTGATAGATAATTATTTAATGAATAAGAAGCTGGCGCAATTAAAGCTGGTTAATAATGGTGTGGCTGTAGAAAACAACGAGTTGAAGAAGAAAATTGTTTTATTGCGTAGTGATTTAGGTTACATAGAATCATTGGCGCGTAATGAATTGGGTATGGTTAAAAAGGGAGATATCGTTTATCGGTTTTCCAAATAGTATGGAGAATGAGTTTCCGGTTGAACGTATCTAGTGGTGTTTTAATGTTGGATTTAAAATTATTTTCCGGTTCAAAAAAGATTGTTGGCTTAGATATCGGGTCGAGTTCCTTAAAATTAGCTGAAGTGATCGGTACTAACAAGGGCTACATGCTTAATCAATTTTTACAGGTTCCTCTTCCCAAAGGAATTATAGCGGAAGGTGTTTTAGTCGACGCCCACGAATTATCTTCAAAACTCAAAGAACTTTTCAAAAATTCAGGTTTGCGGGGTAGAGGAGTAGCTACTTCTCTTTCCGGAAATTCAGTAATTGTTAAAAAAGTTACCTTCTCTCAAATGGAGGAAGCCGAATTACGTGATTTAATCCGGGATGAAGGTGGAAAATATCTGCCGTTTGACAATATGGATGCCGTTAATTATGACTTCCAAATTTTAGGTGACAATGAATTCAATCCCAGTCAGATGGACGTAATTATCGTTGCCGCCAAAAAAGATATTGTCAACAGTTATCTTGATGCACTTGTCGACGCCGGGCTCAATGTAATGATTATGGACGTAGATTCCTTTGCCTTGGAAACTATGTATGAAGCTAATTACAAATATGAAAATGATGAAATAGTTGTTATTGTTAATATCGGGGCAAGCATTACCAACATCAATGTTATTAAAGGTGGTATGTCGATTTTTACCCGTGATTTTACTTTGGGAGGTAATTCGATTACAGAAGGATTGCAGGGGCAATATAATATAACTTTCGAAGAAGCTGAGAAAAATAAGCTAGAATGTCTGCCTGATAATATTGAGTTGCAAAACAGCATTTTGGATTTTGCAGAACCAATTTGTTCGGAAATTGAAAGATCAATCGATTATTTCCGTTCTACTTTTGGCGGCGAAAATATTAAACACGTTTTTCTTTCCGGAGGCTCGGCAAGAATCCATGGTTTGGCAACGACTTTATCGCAAAGATTAAATATTGAGACAGAAATAATTAATCCTTTTTTAGAGATTGGTTACAATAAGAAAAATATCGACGCCAATGATTTGGAAAACATCAGTCCGATTGCTGCTGTTGCTATAGGGTTAGGTCTGAGAAAAATGGATGACAAATGATAAAAATTAATCTTTTACCCTACCGCGAAAAAGAAAAGAAGGAAAACATTGCCCGCCAAGTATCAATTATTGGCGGCTCTTTTATCATCTTAATCCTAGTGCTTATATTTATTCAATTTAAATTATACTCTTCGGTTAGTAATTTGGAGGGTCAGGTTAAAGAATCAGAAGCAAAACTAGTCGATCTGAATAAAAAAATAGGTGACCTGGATAAGTTCAAGCAATATAAAAATGAGCTGGAACAAAAACTTGGCGTTATTAAAACATTAGAGGAAAACCGTTTGGCACCGGTTAAGATGTTGGACGATATAGCTTCTATCGTTCCTTCCAAAAACATCTGGCTTGTTAAAATTACCCAAAAGGATGACCAGTTAACAATCGAAGGTGTGGGAAAGGATAATATAGTTGTAGCTGATTTTATGAAGACTATGGAGAAATTTGAGCCGATTAAATCAGTTGATCTGGGTTCTTCAAAAAAGACAGAAATTAGTAGTATTACTTTGCAGCAATTCAATTTTTCATGTGTTATGAAAAAAGGATTTTAATGTATGGCCATTACACTGGATGAAATAAAGAAGCTTTCTCCGAAAGCAAAAGCAGCTATTATAGTTGTGGTCATTTGTCTTATCGGCTATTTTGATTGGGTTTATTTTTTAAAGGATTCAATGGAGAAGAAAACTTCCCTGAGTCAGAAACTGGAAGAATTGCAAGGCCAGATAAAAGAAAAAGAAAGAATTGCACTGCAATTTAACAAATATAAAGCTGATGTTGCCAGGCTTAAAGAAAATTATAACGTTGCCCTGCAAAAACTTCCTGCACAGAGGGAAATCCCAGGACTTTTCCATTCCGTTTCTCAGGCGGGTAAAGATGCCGGTGTTGATTTTTTGTTGTTTGAGCCTAAAGCGGCAATACCGAAAACGATGGATAAGCAAGAATCCAAAGCAGCCTCATTATTAAAGCCGTCTGATCAAAGGCAAACTGATCAAAAAAAGGAAGCCGACACCAAGCCTGGAGACGGTAAGAAAGCCCCCCCTCCCCCAGCGAAAGCGGAACCATTTTATGAAGAAATTCCAGTTAATGTTACGGTTATCGGCAGTTTCCAGAGCATTGTCTATTTCTTCGAAAAAGTAGCCAAGTTACCGCGTATTATTAATATATCCGATATTACCATTGGCGACAGAAAAGAAGTAAAGGGAAAAGGATATGTAATTAATACATCTTGCACTATTAAAACATACATGTTTGTAGATAAAAAAGAACCTATGAGTGAAAAGGCAAAATGAAAAAAATAACTTTTTTTATATTAACAATAATTTTTGCCGGCATGTTGAGCACAGATAGTCTTATTGCTGCTGAAGCTACAAAAGTGTTGCCTCTTCCTCCGCCGAAAGCCGGTCCGGTTCAACAGCAGGTACAGGCACCGCAACCACAGGTACCTTCAGTACCTGTTATACCGCCTGCGGAAAGTACATACAGTTATAATCCTGCGGGTAAACCGGATCCTTTCCAGCCTTTTGTGGAAGAAGAAGTTGCCGCTAAAAAGAAGGCAGAGAAAAAGAAAGCAAGTTCAATTTTCCCTCTGCAGAGAATAGAAGTTGAACAATTCAAGCTTGTTGGAATTGCCGGTGATCCAAACCGGCGTGTGGCTATGGTAGAAGATGTGGCAAAGAAATTTTATCCTTTATCCGTCGGAACGTGTATTGGTCTGAATAATGGGAAAGTTGTAGAAATTTTGCCTGATCGCGTTATTGTCGAAGAATATAAAGCAAAAAAAACAAAACGAATTATTTTAAAACTTCATAAAAACTGAGATGAGGTAAAACGATGAAAAAATGTTTATTCAATATATTCTTGGCTGCTATTATAAATTTCTGGATGTTGTCGTGTGTGCCGGCGGTAATGGCAGCGTTTGATGATCAGGATAATACAAAGACCGTTGTTACCGAAACAGGATATCTGGAAAATGTTTTATTGGAAAAATTGCCCGGTAAAGAAAGAATTTCACTTGTCGTGTCCGAACAACCCTCTGTCAGTGTTGGAAATCAAACAGACGGCAACTTACTCGTTAAGTTGGAAAATATGTTTGTACCGGAGAATTTACGGCGCAGTTTTAGTGAAAATTCACTGAACAATGTTTCTCGTGTAGTTACGGCGCAAAAAACACTGGAAGGCAAAAAGTGGGCTTATTTAACTATTGAGATTAAGGAATCTGTACCTTATGCAGTAAGACAGGAAGGTAAAATTATTTACATTGATTTTAATGTGTCTGATTTGCCGGAAAAGAAAAAGTATGCTTCTGCAGCCTCGTCATCAGGTAGAGTAAAGCCGGTAAAAAAGGAAAATGTGATAAAACACAATGAAGATGTGACAAAACACACCGGAAAACTTGTTTCTCTTGATTTTCAGGATGCTGATATTAAAAGTGTATTACGGCTTATGGCTGAATACGGGGAAATGAGCATAGTTTCTGGAGATGATGTAAAGGGCAATGTGACTTTGAATATGAAGAATGTTCCCTGGGAGCAGGCTTTGGATACGATATTGGATGTCAATGGTTTAGCAAAGAAAAAAATGGGTAATGTCATTAGCGTCATGACTCTGGACAAAAAGAAAAAAGATGAATCCGACAAATCTAAAGTGGAGGAAGACCAGCGTAAAGCGGAAGACCTGCGCAAAGATAGAGAACAAAAGCTTCTGGTTGAAAAAGGATTGTTAAAACAGATTTTAATTGAAGCTAAAATTGTCGAAGCTACAGAGAGTTTTACCAGAAATCTTGGTGTGCAGTGGGGATTTGGAATGAATCAAGCGGCAGGAGGACGTTATGGACTTGGCATGTCAGCCGGTACCAGTACTTCTTTGTCAAATCAACGTTCGCAGTATTATCCATCTCAAATTCCTTGGACCAATTCCGCTGGTGAAGCTTTACAAATGGCGGCAGTTAATTTTCCATCATTAGCTACTACGGCTTTATCCCCGGCGTTGGGGATTGTCTTTGGCGGAGCGAATGCTTTCGTGGAAGTTCAGCTAGCTGCCCTCGAAGAGACTTCGAACGGTAAAATTATTTCCGCACCCAAAATAGTAACCATGGAAGGTGTGAAAGCGACAATCAAGCAAGGCTCTGAAATTCCTTATACAACGCCGGCATCAGGTACATCGCCGGCAACCGTTAGCTTCAAGGAAGCGTTGTTGAAACTGGAAGTAACACCGAAAATTACAGATGAAGGTAAAATATCCATGGAAATAAAGGCTAACAATGATCAGCCTGATTATGTAAATATGATTGTAGGTACAACCAACCCTCCCATCAAAAAAAGTGAAATAGACTCGAAAGTTGTAGTTCAAAATGGAGATACCGTTGTTATCGGAGGCATAGTAAAATCTAATGATAATAAGACGGTCAGTGGTCTTCCCTGGCTTCAAAAAATTCCGGTCTTAGGCTGGCTATTTAAAACCGAGAATATCGACAAGGAGAAGACACAGCTTTTAATTTTTATTACCCCGAAGATCCTGGAGAATGCTGATTTTGCGGGAGGCGAGGGAAAAATTATCAATTAAAGATAAAGTAATTGTTACCCATTTGTTCTGAGTGTTTAGTGCGATAATTGATGAAACCATCGTTTAAAATATTAATTATCATTGTTTTATTTTTGCTCGTACAGGTTTTGGCCTGTACAAACACTCCCTGGCATCAAAAACAGGGTGAAATATTTTTAAATAAAGGCATATCCCTTATCCAAATGAGGGAATTTAACAGTGCCGCCAAAGAACTGATCGAAGCCGAAAAATACTCCCCTGATGATCCCAAAGTACATTATTATTTAGGATTAGCCTATCACGGTAAAGGTTTACCGAATTATGCCATTGCAGAGTTACAGAAGGCGATTTCTCTTAAAGATGATTATTCCGAAGCCCATAATTATTTAGGGACCCTTTACATGGAAAACAGGCAGTGGGATCAGGCTCTCAAAGAATTTGATCGTGCCTTGGAGAATATATTTTATGACACACCGGCAATGCCGTATTTTAATGCCGGGCTAACTTATTATTTCAAGAAAGATTATAAAAATGCGCTGATTAAATATCAGACTGCTCTCCAGAAAGAGCCCATGACTTATCTGCGTCCGCAAATTGAAAAAAATATCGGCATCATATATTTCGATCAGAATAACATTCACGAGGCTATCCTGCATTTTGAGAGATCGATAACATTAAACCCATCGCTTTATGATGCCCATCTTCTGCTCGGTGAGTGCTACTTAAGAATTAAAGATTCAAAAAAGGCCAGAAAAGCATTCCAGTCAGTAATTGAATTATCTCCCCCGGCTTCTTCTTTCAGCCAAAAAGCTAAAAGCTATTTACAGTCCTTAGAATAAAATAATGGAAAATAAACAATTCGAAGAAAACAGCCTGATTTTTGTTAATCAGATGGAGGCATTAATAAGTCGCAAAATGTTTCCGGAAGCATTAAGTCTTGCCGAAGAACGGCTAGCAAAATTCCCATCTGATTTAGATGCCAGAGTATTTATCAATTCAACACTTATTGAAATGGGAAGGATTGAAGAATCCAGGAATGTATTGAACGGACTGGAAAAGGATATTATAAAACTGTCATTTGGTTACTTACGGGCTGCCGATAATTATTACAATAAAGGGATAATTCAGGATGCAATTTTTTGTTATCAAAAGTTTATCGCCCTAAATCCCCATTCTGAAAACTCTCTGGAAGTCACTGAAAAAATCGCTTTGTTGCAGCAAGAGGGAAATACTGCCTGTGAAGAAGGTATTGAGGAAGATAAAGATGATGCCGCTAAACCGGAATTTTATACGATGACTTTGGCTGATCTCTATATCAAACAGGGACATTTAAAAATGGCTGCGGATATTCTCGAGGAAATAATTAAAAGGGAACCATCCAATGTTCAAGCCAGAGAGAAAATGGATACGATTAATGTTGTCCTTGCTCAAAAACCATTATCTCCTGATGCCGTTGATTCAACAAATAAAGTGATTAATATTTTGTCATGCTGGCTGGATAATATTGGCAGGTTAAAAACGCATGCAACATGACGATATTATATTTCCCGTAAGAAAAACTCTTATTTATCAATTGTTTTCCACTTTTGCAATTGACAGCCTGATAATTTTCAATATGAGCAATATACGTTATTTGTCCGGGTTTACCGGCAGTGACGGTATTCTGATAATAAGCAAAAACAGAATCGTGCTGTTGGTTGACGGACGTTATACTACACAGGCAAAATTAGAGGCGTCGGATGCAGAAATAATTGAATACAAGGATAAAATTAAGGGAATCGTTGACATTGTTCAGGAACTGAATCTTAAATATATCGGTTTTGAGGCGGAATCAATAGTGGTGCAAATGTACAATTTATTGCTTCGCGAATTGCCTGATCAAGTTTTTGTGCCTTTGAGCGATGAGTTGAAATTGCTCCGAGCCTATAAGGATGAATCGGAAATTTCGTTGATGAAAAGAGCTGCTGAAATCTCTTCTGCAGCAATAATGGCCTTAAAAGCAGAGATTAAGCTGGGTTGTTCTGAAAAGGATCTGGCTCTTCAACTGGAGACAATTGCCCGCAAGTCCGGGGCGGAACAGCTTGCCTTCGAAACAATTTTAGCTTCTGGAGAAAATTCAGCTTTGCCGCATGCCAAGCCAACCGACAGAAAAATTAAACCGGGGGACTTTATCGTCATTGATTTTGGCGTTAAATACAAAGGTTATTGTTCCGATGAAACTTGCACTTTTGTTTTTCAAGAATTGACAGACGAACAAAATAATGCTTATCAACTCGTCAAAGAAGCCCATGATCGAGCTATTGATATGGTTAAGGACGGCGTCGCCGCAGCTGAAATAGATAGTTGCGTACGAGGTGTTTTGGGAAAGAAGTATGAAAAGTATTTTACGCATGGCACCGGTCATGGCGTTGGTTTGGAAGTTCATGAAGCACCACGCCTAAATCCTGTTTCCAAGGATATTTTAAAAGCGCAGATGGTGGTTACGGTTGAACCGGGTCTTTATTTTCCCGGACATTGGGGTATAAGAATCGAGGATACAGTATTAGTCAAAAAAAATAGTTGCGAAAAGCTGACAAAAATGGATAAAAGAATAATTATACTCGAATAAAATCAGGGGTTATGCTGTTATGAAAATATTTCCAGAAGATTTCCTTTATAGCCGCGAACATATCTGGCTGCGGATTGACGGAGACATGGCGACATTGGGAATTACGGATTATGCTCAGGAAAGTTTAGGAGAAATCCTTTCTGTAGAGTATCCGGATATTGATACTTATGTTGAACGTGACGAAACATTTTGTTCGATCGAATCAACCAAAGCTGTAGTAGATTTAGTGTCACCGGTCAGTGGAACCATAGTCAGTGTCAACGAGGATATTAATGATGATATTGGTATAATTAACAGCGATCCTCATGACATCGGCTGGCTTGTGGTGATTGAAATGGATGATATGGAACAACTGGACGACTTGCTTGATGCCACAGGGTACCATGATTTTATAATGCAGGAAGAGGAGCGGGATTAGGTGAGGTGGGTCCTCTTATGAATTGGAGGGTTTTAAATTTTCAACGGCATAATGCGTTTGAAAATATGGCTATTGACGAAGCCATTTTCCGTGAGACAATAAACTATAAAAAACATCCCACAATAAGATTTTACGGATGGCAGCCGGCGGCTGTTTCCATCGGTTATTTTCAAGATGCAAAAAAAGAAGTTAACATCGAAAAATGCCTTGCGGACGGTGTTGATATTGTTCGTAGAATAAGTGGAGGAAAAGCAGTCGCCCACTGCGATGAAGTTACATATTCGGTTATAGCCTGCGATAAAGAAGAGTTGTTTCCACCTGATATCCTGGGAACGTATAAAATAATAAGCAATTGTATTGCCCGTGGTTTGGCTTATTTGGGAATTAATGCAACTTTGGCTGAATCCGGTCGCAACTTGCATGATTCCGATTTTAAAGCTTGCTGCTTCTCTATGCCATCGAAAAACGAGCTTCTGGTTGCCGAACGCAAAATTTGCGGCAGTGCGCAATTTAGAACCAATAGTGGTTTTATACAGCATGGTTCACTGCTGATAAATTTTGATCCGGCCAGAACGGCGTCCTATTTGCTGCCAATGCGTACCTCTGCACAATTACTAAAACTAAAAGATTCGGTGGCGGCTATCAATGAAGAAATTGCCCTGCCGATTGATGAAAAGGAAATTTGTTCCAGTTTAAAAAAAGGCTTCGCAGAAGTGTTGAACTTGAAACTTATTGAGGAGACATTAACCTCTGCGGAAGAAGAACTGATTAACAAATTAATAAAAAAATATACCAATTCAAAATGGAATATGGAGCGAAAAAGAGAATCTTTTAAGATAGAGAATTGATACATATTAATTCAACTTTTCTTTCTTGCGTAAATTTTATTTTTTAGTTGCGCTTTCGATCCGGATCGCGTATATAGGTTGATCGTTAAAAAGGCATTTTATAAAGTGTTGTTTCTTAAGTTAGGAGCGTGATTACAAACTAATTGAAAATATCCAGGGTAGTTGACGGCAAGTGATTTGCACATTGCCGTGCTGCCCTTTTTTTGTTTTCAAAAGATATGATCATAAATAATAACAAACAGGAGGATTACATTGGAAGTAAAAGTAATTGATAATGATGTGGAAAAGGCCCTGAAAATTTTGAAAAACAAGCTTTCGAAAAGTGGTTTGTTTAAAGAATTGAAAGTGCGCCGTGCTTATGAAAAACCATCGGTTAAGAAAAAGCGAAAAACAATTGAAGCACGCCGCAGATTGGCTAAGGTACAAAGACGCCGCAGTAACTGAGCATAAGGCGTAAAAGGGTTAGTTGATCAGCGTATATACTTATAAGCTTTAAACGTTGCACAAGGACACTCGAGGATACACAGAATGTATTGCATTGCAGCAATACAGAATCTGCTTCGTGATTTTCTTGGTATGTTTTCGTTTTAATATTACGTTAAATTATAGCAAAAGATAACCTGTGGCATTCTCAATTATTCAGAATGTCTTGATTCCAAGGGGGAATTTTACGACATGGACGAAAGGCAGCAGTATGTAGTCGATGCTCTTTCCATCGAAGAATCATGGCGGGTATTTCGTATCATGGCAGAGTTTGTAGATGCCATTGAAACGATGTCACAGATTCATAATGCCGTTTCTATTTTTGGTTCGGCCCGGGTTGAACCGGAAGATGAATACTACCAAAAGACTGAAAAATTAGGATTTCTTTTAGCCGAAAATGGATTTAACGTCATTACCGGCGGCGGTCCGGGAATCATGGAAGCGGCCAACAAAGGCGCCACTGCCGGCGGTGGTAAATCTGTCGGCATGAATATACGCCTTCCCTTTGAACAAAAACCGAATCCATATGCCAATATTCATGTTGATTACAAATATTTTTTTATCCGCAAGGTAATGTTTGTTAAATATGCGGTAGCTTATATTATCCTGCCCGGTGGATTCGGTACTATGGATGAACTGTTTGAAGCATTGACTCTAATTCAAACCAGAAGAATTAAAAGCTTTCCTGTTATCCTGATGGGCAGTGAGTACTGGCAGGGCCTTGTTAACTGGTTGAAAAAAATTATGCTGGCGGAGGGTAAGATTACTCCTGCCGACCTCAGTCTTATTCAAATTATTGACGATCCTGAAGAAGCCGTAAATCATATTAAAAAGTATGTTATAATTTAAAGAGTATCACAGCTTATGGCATCGGAAAAATGGCTGGCTGATCTGAAAAAAGGAATTGTTGCGCCTTGTTATCTTTTATACGGGGACGAAGAATATTTAATTAATGAAGCCCTGCAGCAGATTCTGGACTCCATTATTCCGCAAGAGGATCGTGATTTCGGCCTTTTTTTTCTTGACGGTCAGGGTATCGATATCGACAGCCTGATCGAACACATTTTAACACCTTCTCTTTTAGGCAGCCGGAAGGTAGTGGTAGTCCGCGATACAACGATTTTCCATTCCAGCGAAAACCTGTCCGACCTCACACAAAAAGTTAAAGCCAACATAGACGACAATCCCTCCAAGGCTGCAAAATATTTTTTAACTTTTCTTAAGCTGGCGGGATTTGCTCTGGAAGATTTGCAGCAAAACGGCTGGCGACGTATTTCCGATGAACAATGGAGAAAAGTAGTCGTCGGGGATGCGGGTGAAGACCGCGAAAAATGGCTTCCCCGTGTCTTGGAAATTTGTTCAAATCTGGGGCTTACTGAAATGTCCGGGGCAGATAAAACAGGGCAATTGGAGAAAATTTTTCAAAATGGCCTGCCGGAGGAAAACTGTCTGATCTTTACTGCTGAGAATGTGGATAAAAGGAAAAAAATATATAAGCTCGTTGCTCAGCAGGGAATCATTTTGCATTTTAATGCGGTTAAAGGGGAAGCCGCGCAAAAAGAAGTACTCCAAAAAGAAATTAAAAAATTACTTGATCGTTATCAAAAAAAAATGACCCCTGCCGCCTGGGTTAGTTTAGGGAAAAAAACAGGATTTGAATTACGCAGATCAATAATGGAGTTGGAAAAGCTCATTTTTTTTGTCGGTACACGGCCGACTATTGAAGACGGCGATGTGGAGGAAATTGTCGGCAAAACAAAAGAAGATTCCATCTTTGATTTGACTGCCGCCCTCAGCGGGAAAAATCAGCTGGCGGCCCTTCAGGCGCTGAAAGCTTTATTGGATCAGGGATTGCATCACCTGATGATTCTGACCATGATCGTCAGAGAAATCCGTTCTTTATTACAGGCAAAAATTTTGGTCAACTCAGGAAAGTTACCGAAATTCAATAGTAGTATGGAATATAACTGGTTCCAGAAGCACCTTCTTCCGGTATTGAATGAACTGGCTGTCACGAATGATTTACCGAAGGATTTTTTAACAAGCAAACATCCTTTCGTCGTTTTTAATGCATTACGCAATTGCGGACGTTTTACATATCCGCTCCTTGTCGGCTATCTGGATGACCTGCTCGAAATTGACAGGGGTTTTAAATCATCGTCTGGAGATCCGCAAATGTTATTGGAAAATTTCCTGATTAAAGCCTGTGCTAAAGCTTCCTGATCTTTGTTTGGGCATGTCTTCGGGCGCGCGGCAGCCTTTTTGCCGGTCCCTTTTTGGAAGCATGATGGTTTGTTTCGTCATCTTCTTTATCATAGGCAAAGTTACTGTCGGCTGATTCAGCAATGGCTTTCAACATCAGCATTTCAAATTCGGGTGAAGAAAGGGACGTTTTACCGCGCCTCGTTACATAAGACGCGATTTCCCGATCGGATGAAATGATTACCGCTTCTTCGGAACCATTATCCGCTAATCTTTTAATCACGTCATCGGCTTTTTCGCCGCGGCAAGAGTAAATAATACCAATATTCCCCTGCCGGTCGCGTTCTTCCAGAGCCGCTCCCTTATCCCAGCCGTCAAAAACGACGGTTATCTTATGCCCTTTTTTCTTTTTGTACTCACTTAGCCGGGAAATCAGTGCCTGGCGGCCGGCTTCCAGACTTTGTTTTTCATAACGGCGCATAGAATCTGACTGTCGAATTAAATTATAACCATCAATGATTATGTGCATGGCGTAACTTTGGCACATTGCGTTTCGCTATGCAAATAAATTTTGCCGTCAATTCTATCGATGTTTCTCTTGACTTAGGTGTGCCTAGTCTGTTAGTTTCCGCAATAACGCTTAGCACTGGATAAAAGCGCTGCTTATGTTTATCCAACAAAAATAAATAGATGGAAAGGAAGACGGAAATGGAAATTAAGAAAGTTTGTGTATTGGGCGCTGGCTTGATGGGAAACGGCATTGCCCAGGTATGTGCCGCGGCAGGTTTTGAAGTAACAATGAGAGATATCGAGCAGAGATTTATCGATGGCGGTATGAACACCATTAAAAACAATCTGGGCCGTGATGTCAAAAAAGGTAAAATGACTCAGGAACAGGCCGACGCTATCCTCGGCCGTATTAAACCCACTCTGGATGTGAAAGAGGCCGCCACCGGAGCCGATGCAGTTGTGGAAGTTGTTATTGAAATTATGGATCTGAAGAAAAAAGTTTACGCTG
The DNA here is from genome assembly GCA_039679455.1 of Smithella sp. Taxonomy (GTDB): domain Bacteria; phylum Desulfobacterota; class Syntrophia; order Syntrophales; family Smithellaceae; genus MVRV01. Next base: position 29,109 of record JBDKUX010000104.1, read on the forward strand.
AACTGGAAGAAATCGTTCCCCCGCATTGCCTGTTCTTCACCAATACATCCGGCTTGAGCATTACGGAAATGGCCGCCATTACCAAGAGACCGGATAAAATGATCGGTACCCATTTCTTCAATCCCGTTCCGGTTATGCGTCTTTTGGAAATAATTCGCGCTCATCAGACTTCCGATGAGACACTGGCAACTGCTATAGAGTGGGGCAAGAAACTCGGTAAAGAAGTAATCATCGTCAAAGAAGCCCCGGCCTTTGTAGTCAACAGAATTCTCTGCACCATGCTCAACGAAGCCTTCTTTGCCATGGATGAAGGTTTGGCTAGCCCGGAAGACATAGATAAAGGTATGGTTTTGGGCTGCAATCACCCCATTGGACCTCTGGCGCTGGCTGACCTCGTCGGCGAAGATACATTGCTGCGCATTATGGAAGGTTTGAACAGGGAACTCGGTGACAAATATCGTCCCGCTCAGTACCTGAGAAAACTTGTTCGCGCCGGAAACTTTGGGCGCAAGACCGGCAAGGGTGTTTACGACTACAGCAAGTAATAAGCATGCTTGTTGAGCCTCTCCAGAATGAAGTTATTTAAAATGCATATGCTCTGGAGATCTCTGAAAGAACCAAAGAAGCAGAAATAATGACCGTTGGCCAAGCTCTGCAGGCAAAGTGATCCCTAATAATTCACAGGCAGGGCGGTCGTTGAAAAGACGCCCTGCCTGTCTTTTATTGAAAAAGGAGTGGCTATGAAGACGCGCATTACCGAACTTTTTGGTATTCAATATCCCATTATTTTATCCGGCATGAGCTGGATCAGCGTGCCGAAAATGGTGGCAGCAGTTTCCAATGCCGGAGGGTTGGGGATTCTCGCCACCGGCCCATTCAACGCCGCACAGACACGTCAGGCGATAAAAGAAATCCGCACTCTCACAGACAAACCCTTTGGAGCGAACGCAACCCTCTATTTTCCCGGTGCCAATGATAATGCCAAGGTTCTTCTGGAGGAGCAGGTGCCGGTAATTAATTTTGCCCTGGGCAAGGGAGACTGGATCGTCAAGCGGGCACACGAATATGGCGGCAAGGTTGTCGCCACCGTTGTTAATGCCACTCATGGGAAAAAAGCGCAGGATTATGGCTGCGACGCCGTGATTGCGACAGGCTATGAAGCGGCGGCGCACGGAGAGGCCGTTTCCTCCCTGGTGCTTATTCCCCATTTGGCTGATGCTCTGAAAGTGCCGGTCATTGCAGCCGGTGGGATTGCCGACGGACGCGGACTGGCAGCGGCGCTGGCCCTTGGCGCCGAGGGAGTGGCGATGGGAACGCGCTTCATGACCACCAAGGAAAGTCCTCTCCATAATAACTATAAAAAACTGGCGATAGAAAAACAGGTTTATGACACCCTCTATTCTCCCCGGATTGACGGCATTTATTGCCGCGTTCTTGATACAAAAGCCGCCAGGGAAGCCGAGAAAAAGGGCTTCAATTCCTTGATGGCGCTGCTCAATTCCTATGAGGTTGCCAGGAGCATGAATCTTCCTTACCTGAAGGTATTTTTCAGTCTCCTGGGACAGGGTTACAAACAAATGAAGCAGCTGGCCCACATGGCGCTTGCTTTTAAAGCCTTTCAAAAGGCGACAGAAGAAGGGGACACGGCAATGGGTGTTCTTCCCGTAGGTCAGGTAATGGGACTTGTTCACGATGAGCCGTCCGTTGCCGAGCTGATAGAAAGAATTGTCGCCGAAGCTAAAATGCAGCAGCAAAAGCTCCAGGATCAGTTATCTTAAGGGCGGGATTAACTAGCAGTCTGTCGGATTTGGGATCTTGATTATCCGGTATTTCGGGCAGAAAAATTTAAAAAGAGCATTCTTCGACAACTACTCTCATCATGATTCCATATTCGGCATAATTTTCCGCTAAATCTT
>JBDKUX010000105.1:0-3060 GCA_039679455.1 Smithella sp.
CCTGTCTGGCCTTGTTCATCTTCAATGTTAGTGAACTAATCAAATCCTCACAATTCTTGGTAGCATTATCCATCGCCACCATACGTGCTCCATTTTCACCCGCCGATGTCTCTAAAAGTGCTCGAAATACTAGAACATGAATGTACATAGGTAGAATTTTATTCAGCAACGCTTCGGCCGACGGTTCATAATCGTATTCTAAGCCACTTTCAGAATCAGGTTCATTCTTTTCTCCAATGGACGGCAGGGGAAAAAGCCTTACTACAGTCGGACGCTGCACTGAAACATTAACAAATTGATTATAAATCAAATAAAGTTCATCATATTCTTCATTTGTGAACGGAGTTATTACATCATCGGAGATGGAAGCGGACAAAGTCATATCAAATTTTCCAAACACATTAACTTGTTGATTAATTACATTCGCCCTTTTCCTGAAGTAATCTCTTCCTTTACGACCCACGGTGAATAGCGAGACCTCTTTTCCTTCATTTCCTCTATCTCGTATAAACCTTTCAGTTGCTTTTATCAAATTGGTGTTAAACCCAGCACAAAGTCCTCTGTCAGACGTCATACATATTGCCCAGACCTTTTTAGGATCACGTACAGCTAACATAGGATGGGACGTAGCGTCAACACGCAAGGCTAAACTGTTGAGCACATCCATAAATTTGCCAGCGTACGGGCGGAAATTCTCCATCCTCATTTGCGCTGACTTAAACTTTGATGCTGCCACCATGTTCATGGCACGTGTAATTTGCTTTGTTTTTTGAACAGCACCAACTTTTCTTCTTATGTCTTTCAGCGAGGCCACTACGATTTCTCCTCAACTAATATTTTTTGACTTATTCAGCGATAAAGACAGAATCAAATTCCGTCAACATATCCTTCATTTTCTTTTCCAGTTCCGGTGAAATAATCTTCTTCTCTTCAATTTCTTTCATTATAGCCGAATGTTTGGATTCCACAAATCCCAGTAATTGCTCTTCATAAGCACGTACCTTATCTACTTTATACTTATCGAGATATCCTCTAGTTCCAGCAAACAGCACTACAATCTGCTTGGAAAGATTCATGGGCTGATACTGTGGCTGTTTCAACAATTCCACAAGACGCACTCCGCGATCCAGTTGCGCTTGCGTCGATTTATCCAAGTCACTACCGAACGAAGCAAATGCCGCTAATTCACGATACTGGGCAAGATCAAGTTTAAGAGTTCCGGCAACCTGTTTCATTGCCTTCACTTGAGCGGCACCGCCGACTCGTGAAACCGAAATACCAACGTTGATTGCCGGACGGATGCCTGTAAAGAAAAGACTCGGCTCCAAAAAGACCTGACCATCCGTAATGGAAATAACATTTGTCGGAATATATGCAGAAACGTCACCTGCCTGTGTTTCAATAACGGGCAGTGCAGTCAAAGAACCACCGCCTAGCTCAGCACTGACTCGCGCTGCTCGTTCTAGCAGGCGGGAATGGTTGTAAAAAATATCTCCGGGATAAGCTTCACGCCCGGGGGGACGACGCAGCAGGAGGGATATTTGTCTGTATGCAACAGCCTGCTTGGAAAGATCATCGTATATAATTAATGCATCCTGGCCTTTATCGCGGAAATATTCGCCAATCGAACAGCCAGCAAAAGCAGCAATATATTGTATTGTTGCCGGGTCACTCGCACAACCAGCCACCACACAAGTGTATGACAAAGCATCATGCTTTCTCAGATTTTCCACAACCTGAGCAACTGTTGATTTTTTTTGACCAATAGCAACATAAATACATTTAATACCAGTATCTTTCTGTCTAATTATAGCATCGACACAGATTGCAGTTTTACCAATCTGACGGTCACCGATGACCAGTTCACGCTGACCACGCCCGATCGGTGTCATGGCATCAATTGCTTTCAGACCGGTGTACATTGGTTCATTAACCGGCTGACGCTGAATAACGCCCGGCGCAACCATTTCAATTCGGCGGAACTCGCTAGTCTCTATCGGCCCTTTTCCATCTAACGGCTTTCCTGTTGCATCAATGACGCGACCAAGCAAAGCATCACCGACCGGCACCTGAGCAATCTTACCTGTTCTCTTAACAACATCCCCTTCCTTAATGTGACTAACTTCACCCAGAACGGCAACACCTACGTTATCAGCTTCCAGATTAAGGACCATGCCCAAAATGCCACCGGGAAACTCTAAAAGTTCCATGGCCATTGCGTTTTGCACACCATAAATTCTCGCAATACCGTCGCCGACGGACAAGACAGTACCCGTTTCACTTATATCCAGCTTTTTTTCATAGCTTTTTATTTGCTCAGAAATAATTTGACTGATTTCTTCCGCCTTGATGTTTTCCATGCCTTATCTTGCCTCCCCTAAGAGATTCCTCATGTTGTTCAATTGATTTTTTATACTGCCATCGTAAAGTGTATCGCCAACCCCTATAACTATTCCACCCAAAAGGACGGGGTCTTTTTCTACAGTCATTTCTACCTGCTGACCGGTTAGCTTTTCCAAGCTGGCTCTGATGTAAGATTGCATTTCGTCGGAAAGAGGGAAGGCAGTCTTAACATTAACCCTTACTTTTTTCAGGGCCTCATCCATCATTTGCCTGTAGCAGGTTGTAATATCCGGCAAAGCTTCGATTCTTTTCTTATCAACCAGCAGCTTCAAAAAATTGATTGTCATAGCGGAAAGCTGCAATTTACCTATTATCTTTTCCACGACATTTTTTTTGACTCTCTGCTCAAAAACAGGATTGGCTAAAAATACACGCAACGACCTATCTTGACTAATAATCGAAGAAAAACTTAGGAGCTCATTGTAATAGCTTTCGAGCTTCTTCTCTTCAGCCGCAATACCAAAAAAAGCATTCGCATAACGTTTAGAAATATTGCTGATCAATTTTTATTCACCACCTTCTCCATGTAGTCCTTCACAATTACTTCATGATCCTGCACTGCAATATTTTTCTTTATAATTTCTTCAGCCATCTGGACAGAAAGAATCACGGCTTCAGCTCGCAACTGATCCGACGCCTTCTTCAATTCCTGAGATG
>JBDKUX010000106.1:0-7057 GCA_039679455.1 Smithella sp.
AACATAAAACAAAATCGTTCATGCAATCCATTGCGAAGCGGCCCAAACACATTCAAAATTATTTCAAACATCCAAAGGTTAAATATGCCGCATAAAATTTATATCTTTAATTGCCGGAGCAATAATAAGGAGCAACGACGGTACATTTTGTCGGTTTGCCGCAACCGCCCGTCACTCCTGTAGCAATGTCGAAAACCAATTCCGCCATATGGTGCGGGCATTTTAATGCTTCGTCGGTGTTGTGCGTGTCATAATAATGTACTAATCCGCTCAGATGAAAGTATTCATGCGCCATAACTTCTCTTTGGCACTCCGATGAAGAATTGAAAAATTTGTTCTCGATAACAATACCTTTTGAGGGGTTTCCTATCTCTCCGACGTGTGCGTAATCATTATTAAGTGATCGGTCAATAGTTATATTCGTAAAAATCTTGTAATTGTCATCAATTACTTTGATAGCTTTCTTTACCGTATCCAGGAGATTGTCCGGACTGGCGTATAGCCATTTTTCAATCGACAGCAATGTTTTTGAAACAGCTATAACGCTCGGATGCTGTTCCAAATCATCCTGCAATTTTCTAAGTTCCTGCAAAGCTTTAATCATCGCATTATTTCGTTCTTGCTTAGCTATTGCGACAATAACATCATCTGAAACAGTTGGCGGCGGGTTTCCACCAGGATATGTAAATAGCTGGTCCAGCACTCCCAGGGTTTGACGGCCGATCTTTCCATCGTTATCAATATGCCAGTCAAGCTGGAACTGAACGACAGTATTGAACATCTCGGCGTCAAATATCCCCGTCTGATTGGTCTTATAGTCCCCCGCATCATTTAAGGCGTCCTGCACCCTTTTTACACTCGGGCCAGGCGGCTCCACACCCAACTTCATTGACGGGTCATTATCATATGCTTTTTGCAGCCTTTGGTCGTTCTTGAATCGGTCCGACTGCAAATCCTTTTTTTTCTGCTGCGGTGTTAAAGCCCTCTGAATAACGGAAGTGGTTGAAAAACAGCCCTGCTGCAATACATGGGTAAGCTCGTGGGCAAGTATTTGCTGTCCCTCACTAGTGTGTGGCGTATATTGCCCTGCTGCAAATCCCATATCATTTCCCAGTGTAAACGCCTGCGCATTTATCGACTCAGCTATATTTGCCGCCCTTGCATCTGTATGAATACGCACGTGACTGAAATCATAGCCGAATCGCGGCTCATAAGTTGCCCGGACTGTTTCCGGCAGTGGCTGTCCGCCGCCTTTTAACGCATTGATGTTGGATTCAGTATTTGCGTCAATCTCCAGGCCTTGACTTCCCCTTACTCTCTGCCGGACCACCTCGCCTTGAAACGCAGGCTCAGGCAAATGCATCATCCGCGCAGCAACTTTGTCGGCTTCCTGCTCGAAAATATCACCAGGCTGGCAGATGTTAAGTTTGGCCTGCAACACACCGGTCTTCGGCATTTTATAATCTTGTGATGCTCCCGCTTTTTTATTCGTGGCCGGTTTTTGCAGAAGAATGTGCATTGTATCTCTTCAACTCCGTAATTAACGGTTATGCATGGTTTTGATAAGGACTTACTTTGGGTGAGAGGGAATATAAACAACGTGGTCTTGGAGGTCAAGAGAATATTACCAGGATAATTTGAAGGGAGGATCTATGCGTAAAAGACATCAACGTTGACTGAGAAACATATTTATGAGAAGGAACTGAAAACCAGCGTTGCTTTGCTTCGATCACAGCCGCAAACTTCTCCCGGAATCAGGCGGCGAAATCAGCTGGATAGGCAGTTGGAGTTTAAAAGGGATTTTTAAATGGTATCCGGATGGAAGAAATAAATGAAAAACAATTCCGTACTAAACAGGGCATGATTTATAATTTAAAAACGAGGAAGGTTGCTGTTGCTGAATTGTTGCCCTTTCTGAAAAAGGAAACAGTTCTCAATTTATGTATGCAATGTCCCAATTTTGATAAATTGTGGTCTTGTCCTCCGGTTGTCCCCGATTTTGAAAAGTTCTCAACGAGATTTAAAAATGCAGATGTGTTTCTTTTTTGGGCCGAAACCAGTCAGTTCCCCGAAGAGGGAAATCCTTCCATCTCCTGTTACGAATTTCTGAAAAAGCAAAACCGCAAACATATATTGAAACTGGAAAAGGAAAAATCCGGGCGGGCGGTTTTTTCTTTCTCATGTGATCTGTGTTCAAAATGCAGAAAAAAAGAAGGAAAACCCTGTAAGAAACCTGAAAAGATGAGATTTAATCTTACCGCATTTGGTTTTATGACTGATGATTTATCGAAAGTTCTGATGAATCATCAGATAAGCTGGAGCAAAGACAAAAATGAGGCGCAATATATCACACAGGTATCCTTTTTGTTGCATGTGTAGTTTGTAGAAAGGAGAACAGAAGTCATGGACGACTATGCACAAATACCGGACAACTGGAAAGAACTCTCACCCGAAAAGCTGGCTGAGTGTTTGAATAAGCGCAGCGAGGGTTATCTCCCCGGTCTGCTTGGTATAACATTGGTTTCGGTATCGAAGAAGTGTGTGTGGGCGCGTTTGGATGTTGCAAAGCACCACCTGGCTCCCAATAATTATCTGCACGCTGCTTCCGTTGTCGCGCTGGCTGATTCAACCTGCGGCTATGCAACCATCATCAATCTTCCTGAGGGGGCGGAAGGCTTCACAACCATTGAGTTAAAAACCAACTTTCTTGGTACAGCCCGCAAAGGCTTTATCCTCTGCGAGGGAACACCGGCCCATATCGGAAGGCGCACTATGGTGTGGGATGCCCGTGTCTGGGATGAAAAATCCGAAAAAACCATTGCGCTTTTCCGCTGCACGCAGATGATTTTGCCGAAGCGGTAATAATTAAAAAAACACTGGATTCCGGTTCAAGCCCGGAATGACAAATGTGTGGATTTTAAATTGTATTTTCGATTTTCCGGATTAACTGGTCCAGCTTTTTCGGAGATACAGGGTAGGGGGTTTTGAGTTCCTGGGCAAAAAGAGAGACCTTGTATTCCTCAATCATCCAGAATAATTCTTCAATCAATTTCTTTTTTTCTTCCGATAAATCGGGCGCTGAAAAATTTAATCTCTGCAATTCCCGGATTCCCGCTTCCGCGGGAATAACATCGTTGCCGGCCGAAATAATTATTTGCTGGAGCTGTCGGGTATAAACAGCGATGCTCTCGATTTTTTTTCGGGCGGCGGCCCGGTTCAGGCTGCCGCGATCCGCTCGTAGTGCCAGCGCTTTCAGATAGCGGGGTAATTCCTTCATCCGCGTAAACGAATAAAGTTCGGCGAAGTCAACGGGAGCCAGAAGCTGAAGTTCCATCTGGGTATCTTTGAAGAAAGCAAGCAGCGGATTGTCACCCGTATTCTTCAAGAATAATTTATGTATAATGGATTGTGTGTCGCTGAAGGCGCGCAAAACCGGTTCAATGGATTGGAGAACCTGCTGCCCGTATTGCAGGATCTGGGTTTCAACAACAGCGGCGTGTTTGAGGAAATCGTCCCCGCTGCGCAAGGGCAGGGAAAATAAATCGGCTTTAACTCTGTTCATGACGGATTGCTCCAGCAGTTTCGGACTACCGATTTTTGCCGCCATTAATTTCAGCTCGCCGGTAAGGGCGATATTTTTTTTCAACTGTTTTAACCGGTCTGCAAAATGGATGCTGTAAAGTGCGGCAACGCCCCGGAGGTGATGGGCCTCACTTTCCCTCTGATCGGCAAAGAGCCGGAGATTTATCGTTCCATCCACCTCCTGCAGTGCAGGATAGGCATATCCCACCAGACCGTGCCGGGTGGTAAGCGGTATTGCTTCCGGCAGAGTTCCAAAATTCCAGTCTGTGATGTCATCCTTTTCCCACTGATCGCGAATTTTATCCAGCGCGCTCAGGTTTACCTTGTCGGCTAGTTCCTCCTGCAGTTGGCCGATGTCGCGGCTCACTTTAACTTCTTCGCCTTTTTCATCAACGACGCTGTATCGTACATTTAAATGTTCCGGCAGCTTTTCCATGCCCCATGCCTCCTGCGGGATGGTGATCCGGTATTTCTCCTGGATGAATTGGCTCAAGGACTGGGGCAGGGCTTTCATGGAATCGGCCGCCTGATCGATGAAAGAAGCGGCAATCTGCCGGGCGGCGGGCAATTTCTGACGCATCGCCTTCGGCAATGACTTCAATAAGTGCAATGTTTTTTCCTGCAACAAGCTGGGGAGAAATCTCTCGACATTTTCCGATGCTGCTTTGGAGACAAGACCCAGAGGGATTTTCATCGTTACGCCGTCATTGCTTCTGCCGGGCGCAAATTGGTAGGAGCAGGAGAAAACCGCTTCACCTAGTTTTATCTTATCCGGGTGTCGGGATAATTCATTTTCATCCGGTTCGACGGCGATAAAATCTTCTTCGCGCAACCGCAGAAAATCGTCGCTTCCTTTATCCCGAACTAATTTTAACAGGGAACGGATATCGGAAATAACGGGAAGCCTTTCTTCGTAAAGGCGGGCGATTGATTCTTCATCGGCGACAATGCCGCGCTTGCGCAGTTTGTCCTCCATCCGGAGGGCTTTTTGCCACAACGCTAAATTGTGCTCCAGAAAAGGGATTTTGCGGCTTACTTCCCCCGTCACTAGGGCTTCCCGAATAAAGATTGATTTGGCTTCTTCGGGATTGATTCTTTCGTAGGCAACCGGTCTTTTTTCAACGATGGTTAAACCGAAAAGTGTTACCTTTTCCAATGCCACAACCTGACCGCGGCTTTTCTCCCAGTGGGCCGCCGCATAAGTATAGCGGCAATGCTCCTTGCCAATTTCTTCCAGCCATTCACTTTTGATGTTGGCGGTATTGCGGGCGAACAAACGGGATGTCTGCGTGATTTCCGCGGCCACAATCCAGCTTCCGCCGCGGTTAAAAAGGCCGGAGCCCGGATAAATCATCACTTCCCGGCTTTTGGCCGCCAGGTAGAAGTTTTTTTCCTTCTTCTGGGCGATGTGGGAAATGTAGCCGCTGAGAATGCATTTATGAATTTTATCATAGAGGTCCTGGTCCAGATCTGTTTTGACGTGTTTTTTTATTTTTGTCGGTATTTTATCTTCGTAGATGATAGCGGTTATCTGCTGATAGATATCACGCCATTCAGTCATCCGCCTGTAGGATAAAAAATGCTCATGACAGAATTTTCGCAGCTTGTTCTGTGTCTGCAAGCGCTCCCAGATATCGTGGTAATTATCCCATATGGTAAGGTAAGTAATGAAATCTGACTCGGGATGCTGGAAAAGAGCATGGGCGCGGGCCGCCTGGTCGGTTTTATCATAGGGGCGCTCGCGGGGGTCCTGAATACTTAAGGCCGCGGCGATGATAGCCGCTTCTCTTATGCATCCCTCTTTTTGTGCTTCAATCAATATGCGGGAGATGCGGGGATCGAGCGGAAGCTGCGCCATCTTCCGGCCGTCAGCCGTCAGCATGTATGAGCCTGTTTCCGTATCTCCGGTATTTTTCTCAATAGCCCCTAAATCGTGCAGGATATCAATGCCGTCCCGAATGCTTTTCGGATGAGGATGATCGATGAAAGGAAAGTTGTATACGGAGCCGAGATTGAGCGTGAGCATTCTTAAGATGACACCGGCCAGATTGGAGCGCATTATTTCGGGCGCCGTATAAAGCTGGCGGTCAACATAATCATCGGCGGAATATAGACGAATGCAAATGCCATTTTGCACACGACCGCAGCGTCCCTTGCGCTGCTCGGCGCTGCTGCGGGAAACCGGTTTTACAGGCAGACCCGTTGTCTGGCTGCGGGGATTATATTCCAAAAGCCTCGCCAGTCCGGAATCAATAACATATTTAATGCCGGGAATGGTGAGCGATGTTTCGGCAATATTGGTGGCAACAATGATTTTCTGCTCACCGCTTTTTTCAAAAACGAGCCTTTGCTGGGGGGCGGACAACCGCGCATACAGAGGCAGGACGAGTCCTGAGCAGCGTTTTGATAAACGTTCGCAGGTTTCCCGGATATCCTGCTCGGTCGGCATAAAGATCAGGATATCGTCAAAGCGTCTTTCCTGCCGTAATTTCTCGACGCAGGCAATCGCTTCATCAACATAAGTGGCTTCGCCTTTTTCTTCTCTCACTGGATCAACCGGCTGATAGCGGACTTCCACCGGATACATGCGGCCGGATACTTCAATAACCGGAGCATCTCCGAATGCCTCGGAAAATTTGGCGGTGTCGATTGTTGCCGAGGTGATGATCAGTTTCAGATCTTTTCTCTTGACGAGCAATGTCCGCAAAAAGCCGAGTATAAAATCAATGTTGAGACTGCGTTCATGAGCTTCGTCGACGATAATCGTATCGTAGGCCAAAAGCAGCGGGTCGCCGACTGTTTCCGAAAGAAGAATGCCGTCCGTCATCACTTTGATCAGCGGCTCGGCGGATGCTTTTTCTTCGAATCTGATTTTATAAGCCACCGATTTTCCGCAGGATTCACCAAGCTCAGCGGCAATACGTGCGGCAATGCTGGTTGCGGCGATTCTTCTCGGCTGCGTGAGGCCGATCATCCCGCGTAATCCACGGCCCGCCGCCAGACACATCTTCGGAATCTGCGTCGTTTTACCGGAACCTGTCTCTCCGGTGATAATTACTACCTGACTTTTCTGAATTGCCGCAATAATTTCATTTTTTTTCGCCGAGATCGGCAATTCCCGGGGGAAGCGCAAAGGAGGAATACTCCGGGTGCGCTCTTCAAAGCGTCGAAGTGATTGATTCATCCTTTTTTGCAGATGAATTAATTTCCTGAAAGGTTCCGAAGTCTTATCTGTTGATCTGTGACGTTCAATTGTTTCCAGATTCCGGCTGACATAGTAATAATCCGCCGCCATTGTCCGGTCGATATTTTTATTGATTCGATGAATGAACTGACTTATGGAAGGCAAACAGCAACTCCTTATACCAAGTTGCATTCTTTACCTAACTTTGTTGGCCGCGTCGTCGGCTTCCTCAACGTATTAATAATACGCCTGCGGAGCCTCCTCCTTGCCGCCGCGTTATGCTTTGAATGC
>JBDKUX010000107.1:0-23765 GCA_039679455.1 Smithella sp.
CAAACCGATTTTATGCAGAACATCCACAATATCGCGTCCGTGGTCGGAATGGGAAGCGGACCCCGCCGCCACCATACGGGCTAAATTTCTGGCGACAATTATATCAGCGTCGGCGCCGCAAACTCCCAGCTGCGGTCCTTCACCGAACGGGTCGATGCGGCAAGGTCCCATGGCGCAATTGCGGCAGGATACTCCCAGTTCGCAGTATCCGCACTGCGGTTGCTGTTTTTTTAATCTGTCCCATACTGTTTCAATACCGTCTTCCTGCGCCTTCTTAAGCATTATTTGAGCATCTTTGCATATGGTCAGATCTTTGAACTCGCTCATGACTGCCTCCTTATGCCGTTCCCAGAATTTATTTGACTAAGTTATTTTTGAACAACGGTTTATTTCATTGAGCTTCTGTTTGTAAGCCACCAGAGAGGAGAATGTATCAGGCTCGGCAACCCGCTGCCTGATTCCCAGATAGATAAGAGAAGCAAGCTTCTCCGCATCCTCGTCCATCTTCTTGTTCACTTCATCAAACAATAGAGCCCCCACTTTGCAGGCTTCAACGCAGGCAGGGACCTTTCCTTCTTTCTGACGATCTATGCATTGGTCGCATTTATGTGCCGCCTCTCTATTGAGGATATACGGATAATATCTGACCACAGCAAACGGACAAGCCATGGCGCACATCCCGCAATTGATGCACCTGTCCTGATTAATGAGAACAATACCGCTCTTTGTTTCTCTGTAAATGGCTTTGGTTATGCAGGCCATCTCGCAGGGGGCGGGCTCGCAGTGCCGGCATTTGTTTGGAAAATTTTCCTTGCCGCTGGAAAGATAGATGCGAATGCGCGGCTTGGAAAGGATGGATTCGGAAATGGCCCCCATGGAGGTTTTGCTTGTGGAATGGGCAACCGCACACTGAAAGCTGCATTGATGGCAGCCCACACATCGTTCAGGCTTAACAATTACGGTTTTCATTAAGACCTCCTTTACAAAGGTTTCATGATGTCACTTATGCTGACATCACCGTTTACGACCTTTTCCGGATTTACCATGAGGGGCAGAGCCTTTTTAATTAGGTTGACAACCAGTCCGGCTTCTTCGGGGCAATTGTAAAACGCCATCCCCACCGGGACATTGCCCCGGAAAACGATTTTTTTAAACTGCTTTCGGGACGGTATATGCTTTTCATAGACGGTCAATCCCGATTCACCTTTCAATATTCCCGCCGAGATGAGATGAAAGGCTTTCGTCTTCAAACTGTTCATCCCAATACTTCCGAAATAATGGGATCTGGTGCCGGATATGTTCAACGCGGCAAAATAGCCCTCCTCGACGGCTGTAGGCCAGAGACCGATTGCTTGAAGTTTGTTTCGGGCCAGATCCATCGTTGCACAGCAGTCACCGGCGGCAAATACATCCGGGACTGATGTCTCCAGAAATTCATTGACGGAGATCCCCTCATTGACTTTAATGCCTGATGCCTGCGCCAGAGCTACAGAGGGCTTCACGCCTTTGCCAATCACGACGACATCGGTCTCCAACTCTCTGCCGGAGCTCAGATAAACCTTTAGCTCATCATTGCCCACGAGGATATCGGTAACATCTTCACCGGTTATAATTCCTATGCCCATTCCGATAATATCTTTCTCCAGATGCCGGGCGGAAGTTTCATCCAAAACCATGGCCAGAAGGTACGGGGAAGTGACTACCATATCGGTCTTGATATTCCTCCCCAGCAAACCGTATGCGGTTTTTATTCCGATAAAGCCGCCCCCTGATACGACAGCTCTTCCCTTGGTCGTCTCGGCTATTTTTTTGGCGTCATCCAGATAACGCAGGGTAAAAGTTCTTTTCCCCTCAGCACAGTAGCTTGGTTTTATCGCGTCAGCACCCACGGCAATAAGAAGTTTGTCGTAGCCAAGCTCCCTGCCGTCCAAAAGGCGGACTGTCTTTGTTTGTGGATCTATATGCTCAGCTTTTTGTCCCAGGATGAATTGTACGTTTGATGGATAGTCGGCAGGCTTTGTGATTGTCAATTCCTGTTCAGTCATTGTATTGCCGAGGTAATAAGTCAGAAGGCATCGGCAGTAAGGAGGATATTTCTCGTCGGATATGACGGTAATTTTCGCTTGCGGGGAAATTTTGCAAAGGGTGTTAAGACAAGAAAGTCCGGCAGCACTTGAACCAATTATTACTATATTCATTCCTCTAATCTCCTTTCAGGAGTTAAAAGGCTTCTCGTAATAACTCTTCCCAGACGTTTTCATATTGTTCATTTTTTCAGCAGACGAAAGACTCTAGGCCAAAATACTGTTTACAATCCTTGCAACCTCCGAAATAACCTTCGGATTTTTAACCGATTCAAAGGGTTGCCCGCCATTGATATCCGCCTCAATGAAATCCTGATGATACGGGATAAACCCCAGAAAAGTAAAATCGGGCAAGCTGCTTTTTAAGTATTCCTTATCTGATTTATTACGGACTTTGTTGCCTACTATCACAACTTTTTTTAATCCGATCTCTTGTGCCAGTCTGTTTGTCTCCAGGGCGGTTTCAACACTTCTCTTCCCCGGTTCCACCACGACAATTAAGCAGTTGACAGCGCCTGCCGTGCCGCGGCCCAGGTGTTCTATCCCTGCCTCCATGTCCATGACTACAGCCTCGTCGCGATGGAGAACAAGATGTGAAATGAGGGATTTGAGCAGGACATTTTCAGGGCATACACAACCGCCGCCGCCTTTCTTAACGCCCCCCATAACCATAAGCTTTATGTTCCCCTCGGTAACAGAGAGTCTTTCCGGCAAGTCGCTTACAGTCGGATTAATTTTGAAAAATGTCCCCATTGACCTCATCTTTACTCCCGTTCGTTCTTCAATGAGTTCTTTCATGTCGGCGATGGGAACAATAGAAGAGTAGTTGGGCATCCCCAATGCAAGCGCCAGATTGGCATCCGGATCGGCATCTATTGCCAGGACCTTCATCCCTCGCTGGGAGATTTCTTTGATGACAAAAGCGGCGAGCGTGGTTTTTCCTACGCCACCTTTTCCGCTGATAGCCAGCTTCACGCCACTGTTTTCCTTATTCCCTTTCAGCATTTATTGCCATCCATAATGTATTGTAAGATATCTGATTGTTGTTTGGTTGGATCTTTCGCTATTTCACATTCACAATATATATTTAATCCTACAATAATCAATATTTATAGTCTTGTCAAATTAAAA
This sequence comes from Smithella sp., assembly GCA_039679455.1. Classification (GTDB taxonomy): domain Bacteria; phylum Desulfobacterota; class Syntrophia; order Syntrophales; family Smithellaceae; genus MVRV01. Next base: position 3,216 of record JBDKUX010000107.1, read on the forward strand.
TGAAGTTAAATTTTGTAATCTTCAGTATTCGAGAAGCCACAAAACATGAAAGGGAAGGACTAAGTAGAAACAAGAAATAGTCCTGCTAATTCTGAAAATAATTGTGGATGAATATGATAATAATATTGGGTAAATAAGTTGAAGTGTCAAGAGCAAAGAATTGACCCCAATCTTTTGCCTGGAATAAACCGTGCTTTCCTCTGAAAATAAAAAACACCATGCCGATGCCTTCGCTTAGCACTGGATAAATTCAAGTTCTAAAGGAAGGGAGATAACAATGAATGAAGAAAAAATTCTACTCTTCCTTCCCGCCCGGTATTAAATGAAATAGTTTGCCTGGGTCATCGGGTTGATCGTTATCACAAAATAAAGAGACTATCTGCTGCGCATCATGAAGCGCTTCGGCATTTATCCCTTTATAATCCTCGTTTTCTGCCTGCTCTTCAAGAAATTCCTTTACTTGTGACAAAGATTTTCGATCAGATACGTGAAGCAACGCTGAAATCTGAAACTGTTGAGAATAGACCTGAATAAAGAGGTTTTTTAATGCATCAAGTATTTCTTTTTCTTCCGGTTTTAATGACATATTACAAAGTCCTATAAAATAGGGGTAAGGGGACGCAATAGGTCATAGGTTTTTATAAGCATACAAATTTAAAAAACACAATATAACATGTGTTCTATTTCCATGATGTAACTATGACTTTTTTTAAACTATTGATTTAACGATGATAAAATAAGGGAAATTATATATTGATTCATATTGTTTCCATGTTAAGAAAATTCGGCCTGTTGCCCAAATCTCTTTGTCTCTTGCCGGAAACGTTATAGACTGATCTTTGCCGTGCTCTATAGATGCAAGTAACAGTCCTGTGTATACAGAAGATAGTTGTGAATAGATAATGATATTGAATAAATAAGATGAAGTGTCAAGATCAAAGATATGAACCCAGTCTTTTTCCGTTTGCCCGCGCCACACGATACGGCTTCAAGCGTGCTTGCTGGCGAAGACTTTGGCGGGTGCGTATTCAGGAATATCTCACATCAGCTATATAAAACATCATAATACTTTTGTCTTATAGAAAAGGGCGTGGCTTGGAGAAGGGATTTGCATTACCCTTCGTTCAAAAGCTTTCTTTGATCTTACATTCTTTATTTTTGACTATCCAGAAAGCTATTTGCAGCTCTTACAAAGGATCATTGTTGGCTATGTATGGATATATACGTCTCACGCCGTAAAAGTTGCAAATTAGTATTTGGGCAACAGGCCGCAAAGATTTGACTCCAGTTCTTCCCACCCCCAAAAAAAGCTTGTACCGATGGGTTTTTGCAAAAATACAGATGCTGGCCAATGCTTAATTCAGCAGCATTGGATGAGGGGGGGAGAAAAACCCCCGGCTATCCGATTACGCCTTATTTACATATTTAGAGAATATACCTTCAATCTGCTGCTCCAATAGTAGTTGGTTGCACCGTTCAAGGAATGAATATATTTCAAGCAAGGCATGGACGTTCGTTTGTATTTCTTGTATTGCTTTACCGGAGATAGGCATCAGCTTTGAAGATGCTTCTCGATATTCTGATAGTTTCTGATATTCATCAGTGCCATCAACCGATTTTGCCTTCATATCACGTAAAGTAATTTCTATGTCAAATGGTACGATTCCAAGATAAACGTCCACCATTCCCGTATATGCATTTACAATTTTTGAGAGATCCACATTGTCTTTCATAGTTTCGACACTTGCGGAATAACCTATCACCTGACCAAGCCCATTACTCAATTCCTTGTAACCCTCACTCAGTTTGACTTGTCTTTGTTTGTAATAGTCAAATAACTGCTGGCGGGCATTGAATTCGTGCGTTTTTTCAAGTTCCTTTAACTTGCAAACATATTGTAATCTTGCTGCCCAATAACCGGTAAATCCAGCGATTATCGCAGGACCTAAGACTTTGATAGCTTCGAGAGAGATAGTTTTGGCTAGATCTATTAGATTCGGGTCCAAAGTATTTATTCTCCTTTTAGCATAACGAAAAGCTCAGCTGGAGCGGCCCAGCGGCCGCTATCGGTGTAACGACGTTAGCTGCTCATTTCAATAAGGAACTTACCAACATAAATTCTTAATTTCATAAAGAATATCTAATTGGTTGTTTGAACCATATTCACTATAAGTAACCTTTATAAATGTTTGCCCATCCTTCCAGCGGAAAGAAACAGAATTGCTTTCATAGCTAGATGTGACATCTGTCGGTTGTGTCCAAGCAGCAGTTGGCTTTCCAAGTTCTCTTCTTTTTTCGCTAACTAATCTGACAAAGTAATCAAAACGTGGTTTTAAGTGCTTTTGTGCTTGGACAAGTTTGCCTTTACAGAAACATAGGGCGATAAAGCGGCCACTCCCTCTTGGTTCGTCAGATGCTATCATGCTATTGTCTTTAACTTCAATCGTCTTATAGGAAAAACTTTCAAGAAGTTTTTTTGCTTCATCCATCGATATTCCGCTTTTTAGGCCATCTATTTCAAAGGCATGAGAAACGCTCGCTAAAAGTAGTATAAAGACAAAAACGATAAAAGAAAAACGCATTTCTATCCTCCTCAATCAGCTAACGTAGTAATATTTTTTACGACGCAAAACCGGCGTAAAAACTTAGTTGAACAAACCCTCACGCGGGGGTCTTGCTCTTCTTTGGAAATTTAATCGTTTTTACTGTTGATTCGAGACGTACTATGAGAAATATTTCATTGAAATCAAGCAATAAATGGAGTTGCTTTTTCATAGGGCAGTCATATGGACATAAATTTCACTTGGAATAAGTAGCTGCAATCTTATGTAATAGACATAATCCGTTATTACCTTGACCATAAAGACATTTTCCACTATAAGCGCATTTCGTTTAACCGATTAGTAATCAAAGATTAGAATTTTGAAAGGATGGAGGAAAATCATGAGAATAATATTGTTGGGCGCCCCCGGAGCAGGGAAGGGCACGGTAGCTAAACTTTTGACCGAATTCGACGGTTCGGTGCAGATATCCACCGGTGATATTTTACGTGCAGCGGTTAAGGAAGGAACGGAATTGGGCAGGAAGGCAAAAGAATATATGGACAAAGGAGACCTTGTTCCCGATTCCTTAATTATGGATATTATGGAAGCCCGTCTGCAGGAACCGGATTGTCAGAAAGGATTTATTCTGGATGGTTTTCCCCGGACGATCCCCCAGGCAGAGGATCTGAAAAAGCTGTTGGCGAAACTTAACATTAAAATGGATTTTGTCGCTAATCTGGATGTGCCCCGCGATGTTGTTTTAGACCGGTTGACAACCAGAAGAACCTGTTCCAACTCTGCATGCCAGGAAATTTACAATGTGAAAAGCAATCCTCCGGCTGAGGGCGACAAATGCAAAAAATGCGGCAGTCCTGTCGTGCAGCGGGCTGACGAGACGGAAGAGGCAATATCCTACCGTCTGGAAACGTACAATTCGAAAACGGCTCCGTTGATCGGCTTTTACGAGAAAGAAGGATTGCTCAAAAACTTCCTGTCTTTGAGCTCCAAAGATACTGTGGAAACAATAAAGAAGGCGCTTTAATACTACACTTTAATGATTGATTATGAAAATGAACTCAACTCCGAGCAATATCGGGTTGTAATGGAAGAAGGCGGTCCGCTTCTTGTTCTGGCCGGAGCAGGAAGCGGCAAAACCCGCACTTTAACCTATCGCGTTGCTCGTTTGCTGGAAAGTGGTGTTCAACCGGACCGTATTTTACTGGCGACCTTTACCAATAAAGCCGCACGTTCCATGCTGGGCCGGATAGAAAATATTCTCCAGACGTATACCGGAAAAATTCTCGGCGGGACTTTTCATCACATAGCCCATGTTATTTTGAGAAGCTACGCTTTTCGCCTCGGTTATAAAAACAGTTTTACGATTCTGGACAGTGAGGACGCCCGCCAGCTCATTTCCACCTGCATGGCGGAATTGAAAATTAATCCGAAACTGACTAAATTCCCCCGTAACAATGTAATTGCCGAAATTATCAGCCTTACTGTAAATACGCAAAACACACTGGAAGAAGTACTGCAGACGAGATACCCGTTTTTTCTGCATCTATTCAATGAAATCAATCAGATTGCCTTACTTTACATCCACAGGAAAAAAGATCTTTCCGTAATGGATTTTGACGATTTGCTCTGTAATTGCCGTACGTTACTGACGGAAAATCCGGATTTGTTAAATAAATTCGCCGGGCGGTTTGAGCATGTTTTAGTCGACGAGTACCAGGACACCAATATTATTCAAGCAGACATGGTTGATCTTTTAGCGTCGGGACATAAAAACCTGATGGTCGTGGGCGATGACTCCCAGAGTATCTATTCTTTTCGCGGCGCGAATTTCAGCAACATCATCAATTTTCCCAATCGTTACCCGGAGTGTAAAATCTTCAAGCTGGAAACAAATTACCGCAGCACGCCGCAGATATTGCATCTGGCGAATTTGAGCATTACCAACAATGAAAAACAGTTTCCTAAAGAATTGAGGGCTGTCCGCGCCAGTGGAATGCGGCCGGTTATGGTTTCGGCGCAGAATGTTCTTAAACAGGCCGATTTTGTTGCCCAGAGAATTACGGAGCTCGCCCGCAGCGGAGTGCCGCTGGGAGAGATTGCCGTCCTTTACCGCGCTCATTACCATTCCATGGAAGTGCAGATGGAATTTGTCCGGCGCGATATACCGTTTGATGTCCGTTCCGGCATCCGCTTTTTTGAACAGGCGCATATCAAAGACGTTACTTCCTATATGCGGATTATCGTCAATCCGCATGACGAGCTGGCCTGGCGGCGCATCCTGATCATGTATCCAAAAGTCGGCAAGGTAACGGTCGAAAAACTCTGGAAATATTTAGTCAAGGAAGAAAATCCGCTGGAGGCTGTATTTCTCGACGAGTTTCTAAAGATAACGCCCAAACAGGCAAAGCCAGGTATTGAAGATTGCCGCAATACGATCGGTACAATACTGGAGTTGCCGCCGGAGGAGCGGATTCCGGAGAAAATAATTGATGTCCTGTTAAACAAGGGTGGATATCGTGTTTACCTGCAGGATAGTTATTCTGATGGATCATCGCGGGAAGATGATTTGATTCAACTGGGGAATTTTGCGGCCAAATTTTCCCGGATGGAGGATTTTCTCAACGAGTTGGCTTTGCTCACGAATATGAATTCGGAGGAAGAACAGGAAGAACATCAAAAGGATGACAAAGTTGTCTTAAGTACGATTCATCAGGCCAAAGGTTTGGAATGGTCGTACGTCTTTTTAATCTGGTGCGCGGACGGGATGATTCCGCTGCAACGCGCCTTGAAGGAACCGGATGGTGAAGAAGAAGAAAGAAGACTTTTTTATGTCGCCGTAACCCGGGCAAAAGATCAGCTCTATTTGAGTTCTCCCGTTGTTGATTACACACGTTCGTCCGGAGCGCTGACGCTGTCGCCTTCACGTTTCATCAGAGAAATAGCGCCTCTGTCGCCGCAGGATGAAAAGAGGCCTTTTGAGCATTGGACGCTGTATGATGAATATTAATTTAATTAATAAAGCTTGACATTAGATTATAAGTCAAGTATAGAGCCTTCAACTGTGTTAATTAAAGGTCTTTTGGAAGAACGGCACAGGAAAAGTTGGGTTGCAAAGATTTGAAGTGCAAAGGAAACTGCCATGCTCTTTAGATTGAAGACTTGGTGGTTTTTTTTATTCTGTCTTGCGAGAATTCGACTTTTGGAAATTTAGGAAAGGAGGATTCAAGTTATGTCAGAAGGTAAAGTAAAATGGTTTAATGAGAGTAAGGGCTTTGGCTTTATTGAGAAGGAAGACGGCGAGGACATTTTCGTCCATTTCAGCGCCATTCAAGGTTCCGGTTTTAAAACCCTGACTGAGGGCCAGTCTGTTAGCTTTGATGTGGTTAAGGGTAAAAAAGGACCGGCGGCAGAAAACGTAGTTCCCCGCTAATAAAAGCCCGGTAAAATTACAAAAGGCGTTCCAGGAATGTTGATATTTTTGGAACGCCTTTTTTTATGCGGAATATTGCTTGGATCAAACTTAAGAAAGGAATTTATGCAATAGTCTCCAGTTGGCGATTCGGCAATCCGGAAAATATTGCAAAAGTATCGCCGTTGCGCTAAATTGTTACAGAAAAATTAATCAATTTTCTAAATGATGACAAAGAATAATCTTACCGATCTTCAAGGTCAAATCGAACGAATTACCTTCGCCAGCGAGGATACCGGATATACGATTGCTAAAGTGAAAGTCTACGGGGTGCGCGAGCCGGTTACTGTTATCGGCAACATCGTCAATCCCACACCCGGCGAAGTTATCAAGATGAAAGGCGAGTGGGGCAATCACCCGAAATTCGGCGAACAGTTTAAAATCGTCTTCTGCCAGACTACCACTCCCGCCAGCGTTCACGGAATTGAAAAATACCTGGGCTCAGGTCTCGTGAAGGGCATCGGCCCGGTCATGGCCAAGCGCATTGTCAAAATGTATAAAGAGAAAACGCTGGATGTAATCGAAAACGAAATTGAAAAACTGGCCGCTGTGGAGGGTATCGGTCAAAAGCGCATCGGCATGATTAAGAAGGCATGGGACGAACAGAAGGAAATTCGGGCTGTAATGATCTTTCTGCAGTCCCACGGTGTGAGCTCCGCCTATGCTGCGAAGATTTACAAACGCTACGGCAATGACGCAATTAAAATTGTTCAAGATAATCCTTACCAGCTGGCAACGGATATCTTCGGCATCGGGTTTCTCACCGCCGACAAGATTGCTCAAAAGATGGGCTTTGCCAAAGATTCCGAGTTGCGGGCGCAAGCCGGCATACTTTATGTCCTTCATGAACTGGCGGATGAAGGGCATGTCTATTTCCCTTATGAAAAGTTGATTGAGAAATGCCGGGAGATGCTCGACATTGACCGGGAAATCATTGTTCAAGCGATAGCCGCCGTTAGTTTGGACAAGCGTGTCGTTATTGAAGATATAAATTTTGATCTTGATGAGTATCAGGAAAACAATAAAGCGGTTTACCTTGCCGGTTATTATGCAGCGGAAAAATATCTTGCTGAGCGTTTGAAGAACTTGGTTGCGGCGCCTAAATCCATTCGCAGGATTGATTCCGAAAAAGCCATCCAATGGGTGCAGGATAAGCTTTCAATCAACCTCGCTGAAAAACAGATTGAAGCCGTCCGGCGGGCGGCGGAAAATAAGGTTATGGTGATTACCGGTGGTCCGGGTACAGGTAAAACAACCATCATTAATGCCATCCTGAGGATATTTGCAGCCATTAAAGCCAGGATTATGCTGGCCGCTCCTACGGGCCGGGCTGCTAAACGCCTGAGCGAAGCCACCGGTCATGAAGCAAAAACTATTCATCGCATGCTGGAATACAATATGCGCAAGGGCGGCTTCCAGAAAAATGAAGAATATCCCCTTGACTGCGATCTGCTGATCATTGATGAAGCTTCCATGGTGGACACTCTGCTCATGCATCATCTGCTCAAGGCGCTGCCGGTAAACGCTACATTCATAATGGTCGGGGACGTCAATCAGCTCCCGTCGGTGGGAGCCGGCAATGTTTTGCGGGATATTATTGATTCCGGGGCGATTGAGGTTGTTCAGTTAAACGAGATATTCCGCCAGGCCAAAGAAAGCTCCATTATCGTCAATGCCCATAGAATCAACGAAGGAGCCTTTCCCAACTTAATCGCGAACCAGGATAAACTTGATGATTTCTATTTTATAGAGCAGGAAGATCCGCAGAAAGTATTGGAGCTGATCATCACCCTGGTCAAAGAAAGGATTCCCAAGCGGTTCGGCTTGAATTGCATCAACGACATCCAGGTGCTGACACCGATGCACAGGGGAATCATCGGTGCCGGCAACCTGAATGTAGAAATCCAAAATGCGTTAAATCCGGGAGATGAAGGCGTGCTTCGCGGTGGCCGTCTTTATAAAGTTCACGATAAAGTCATGCAGATTGTGAACAATTATGAAAAAGAGGTATATAATGGCGACATCGGCACCATAGCATCAATTGATGAAGAGGCGAAGGAAGTTATCGTGACAATTGATGACAGAGAAATCGTTTATGACTATACGGATCTCGATGAACTTGTTCACGCCTATGCCGTCTCTATTCATAAATCTCAGGGATCGGAATACCCCGCGGTGGTTATCCCGGTTTTGACCCAGCATTATGTCATGCTCCAGCGGAATCTGCTTTATACCGGCGTTACCAGGGGTAAAAAGCTGGTGGTGATAGTGGGGACAAAGAAGGCAATGGCGATTGCGGTAAGAAATAATAAAACGCAAAAGAGGTATACATTGCTGAAGGAGAGGATCAGAAGTTAGTTAATATTTTTATGGGAATTGCGCATCATGAACGATGATCAATTCAGACGGCTTCTTGATGATTTTGGTTATTCCTGGCAGGGCTACCGCAAAGTCAGAAAAAGAGTTATGCAAAGGCTTGTTCGTCATATGCAAAGGCTCGATGTTCGGGATGTAGAAGATTACCGGGAAAAAATAAAATCGGATGCGGAGATTCGGGAGAAAACGCAGCAATTAATGACCGTCTCCATCAGTCGTTTTTTTCGTGATCGCACTTTATGGAAATGTATCAAAGAAAAACTGATCCCGGAGATACTTTCCGGAAATCCCACCAGGGTTAATGTCTGGTCTGCGGGCTGCGCCCTGGGCCAGGAAGTATACAGTTTCAATATGCTGTGGCTTCTTTTGGAAGAAGAATTAATGGACCCGTTGCCGCCGCTTTTCATCGTAGCCACCGACATCAATCAGGAAAATCTTGATAAGGCCGCCTGTGGCGTTTATGATGATCATATTGTCAAAACGATACTGGGTAATTGTTTGAAAAGATTTTTTCACTATGACGAAGGGAGATATCTTATTGCCGATGATTTGAAGCAAAACATTACCTGGCAACTGAATGATTTAACAAATGTCATGCCGATGAAAGATTATTTTCACATAATTTTCCTGAGAAATAATTTGCTCACGTACTATAAGCAAGAGTTTTACAAAGAGCCTGTCGACAGAATTATCGATGCATTGACGAGAGGCGGGTATTTGATTATTGGCGCCCGTGAAAAAATATTCGTGGATGAGCAAAAACTAAGCAGAGTTCATAATATTCATGGTATTTTTCAGAAAAAATGATCGATTGGTTATTCAATTTCATCAATGTTTGCCTAATTTCCTTCTAATCCAGATCAAACCAAGAAGTCCGGAGCCCATGAGCCATGAAGTGGCGGGAACAGGGACCGATGATGCAGTAGAATTGCGCTCAAGAGCTTCAACAAGGCCAATATAAATATCATTGTATCCATAGTAATTCTGTAAATACCATTTACCATTCTTATATACGACGTTGTAGTATTGGAGTAAATCAGACGTTCCATAATCGTCTGAATCTGTTACCCAGATTCCTGTGTATGTGCCGTTTTCGTCGTAAGAGTAACCCCAAACGGTAAGAGCATGCGCAATTGTGACACTATAGATTCCAATGGTCGTACCGTATCCATTGGTCAGGTAATCGGCAATTGCAGACATGACTTGACTGTCATTAGTCTCTTCATGGTAATAATTTGCAAAGAGAATATATGAGTAATAATTGCCTCCACCGGAAACATCTACATAAGAGGACGTTGTGCCATAATAAGGTAGAGTTCCATTGAGCCACCAATCCCATCCATAACTCATCAGGCTTCCCTGGTCAGTCCAATAATACTGAAAAGCAGCAAAAATGGCATCAGCGTTTGAATAACTTGCACTCCAGCCTGCCCAGGACAGGATATTGGAAACTGCAGCAGCCCAGCACATAAGATCATCTTCCGTGTTAATTTTCGTCTTATCAGCATCGGACCAATTCCCTCCATAATTATCGTAAACAAAATAATTGGTTGTAGTTGAGAAAGATGGTATAGATATAAAAAGAGCGAAAAGAATAATAAATAATATTGCATGCTTTTTCATAATGTTCCCCCATATTTCATTTACCGCTAATTTGTTTATGCTGATATATTAATAACTTATTGCAGGTAGTTTAAAAGAAAGAATATCTGCCGTAAAGTTAAGATTAATTAATAATTGTGATGAATGATTTTCAGACATCAGATTTTCCGGTAATTTACAAACCTTAAGATTAGGTTACCTTAAAGAGACATTTTGCTACGGGATGAACTATTTACAGGAGACTCTATGAATATAGGAATTCCAAAAGAAATCAAGGATAATGAGTACCGGGTGGCCTTGACGCCGGGCGGTGTCGGCATGCTGGTTCAGGCAGGAAATGAAGTTCTCGTCCAGTCCGGCGCGGGGGAGGGCAGCGGCTTTTCCGATCAGGAATACCTGGAGGCGGGAGCCAGGCTTTTACCGGAAGCAGCCCCCGTATGGGAAGGGGCGGCAATGATTATGAAGGTGAAGGAACCCCAGCCTGCGGAATATTCTTATTTACGGAAGGACTTGATCCTTTTTACTTACCTTCATCTGGCGGCCGAGCCTGAACTTACCCGGGCGCTTCTGGAGAAGGGAACTGCGGCTATAGGATATGAAACAGTTCAGTTGGACAGCGGTGTGTTGCCCCTCCTGATGCCCATGTCGGAAGTGGCCGGCCGCATGTCCGTTCAGGTCATTGCGCACTATCTGGAAAAGGAAAACGGTGGACGGGGTAAGCTTCTGGGCGGGGTGCCCGGTGTTCGTCCGGCCGATGTGGTTATTATCGGCGGCGGGATTGTAGGCAGCAATGCGGCAAAAATAGCTCTGGGAATGGGGGCCCATGTCACCATTATTGACGGCAATGCGGATCGTTTGCGTTATCTGGATGAAGTACTGCATGGAAATCTGACGACGCTTGCATCAAATTTACAGAATATAGCCGACTCCGTAGAACATGCCGACGGAGTGATAGGAAGCGTGCTGATTCCCGGCGCGAAAGCGCCGAAACTTGTAACACGGGAGATGGTGGCTGCAATGAAGCCGGGGAGTGTGATTGTGGATGTGGCCATCGATCAAGGAGGATGCGTGGATACATCCCGACCGACAAAGCACAGCGACCCCGTCTATCGTGTTAGTGATGTCATCCATTACTGCGTGACCAATATGCCCGGCGCTGTTCCGAGAACCTCCACTTATGCTCTGAATAATGTGACACTTACCTACGCTCTGAAAATCGCCGGGTCAGGCCTCAAGGAAACTCTGCAAATGGACTCATCACTGGCCCACGGCGTCAATACACTGCAGGGTTGTCTGACCAGCCGTCCCGTCGCTGAGGCGCATTCAATGAAATACGTGCCTATAGCTGAACTGGTATTTTAATATTTTATATACAAAAAGATATATAAAAATCAAATTTCTTCTTGATTTAATTTTTTTGTATGATATTAAGACTGATAATAGCGGTGATTTAAAAGTAAATTGCTCCGCTCTATAAATGTGCTAAAGCACTGAAGAAAAATAAAACTTCAATTAAACCCGTGCTTTAGCGCGGGTTTTTTATTTTCAGTCATGTAGAACCCGCATAAATAATGTAAGGAGATAAATTTTATGCAGATTTCATCGGAAAGTGTTAAGGTTGGGCATCCTGATATTGTTGCCGACATTGTTGCAGCTAATATTATTGCGGCCATCCTGGATGAAGAGAAAAAACAAAAACTAACGCTGGCGAACATGCCGCATTGCGGCATCGAGGTATTTTTAGGCAAGGGAATATGCATGGTCGGCGGTGAGGTCAGGACAAGAGTATATGTTGATATCGATAAAATTGTTAGAGATTCCGTGATTGAGTTAGGTTATAATCATGCAGCCGTCGGTTTAAACGGACATTTAATGGGTGTGCTCAATGCCATTATTCCCCAGTCGCCGGATATAAACCAGGGCACCAGTTGCCTTTTGAACGAATATAATGAAATAGGCGCAGGTGATCAGGGAATAATGTATGGCTTTGCCTGTGACGAAACGCCGGAGCTCCTTCCTCTGCCATACCTTCTTGCCAACAAAATGATGCGGGCCTTTGAGTATTGTCAGGATCCGATTTTTGCGCCGGATGGAAAAGGGCAGGTTTCAGTTGATTACGACAGCAAAACCGGCAAACCTCTCCGCGTGGTCAAAGTGCTGATGTCCAATTCAATTGATTATCGTTTTGTCAAAATTTCCCGCAGCAAGGTTCGCGACAGGGCCAAAAAAATAGCGTTTGATTGTTTGAAAGACTATGTAGATAAAAAAACGGAATTTTTATTCAATCCGACCGGGGAATGGAACGCTGTTAATTCCTGTAGTGCGGCGGATTCCGGGGTGACCGGGCGCAAACTGGTTGTGCAGTTTTACGGCGGATATCCCGGTGCTCAACTGGGGGGCGGTGCGGTCGTTAATAAAACACCGGAAAAGGTTGATTGTTCGGCAGCTTTCGGTGCACGCTATGTAGCCAAGAATATTGTCGCCGCCGGGCTTGCTTCCAAATGTTCGGTGCAACTGGCTTACGCCATCGGCATTGCCAAACCGTTTTCCATTTACGTCAATACATTTGGAACAGGCAAAATATCCGATGACAGCCTGGAAAAAATAATCGAAGAAAAGTTTGATTTGACGCCGCAAGGCATGATTGAAAAATTTGATCTGCTGAACGGGGACATTTATCGGAAAATACCCCGCACACTTTTTATGGATAATTACCTCTGGGAAAAAACAGATCGGGTAAAAGATCTGCAAAAAGCAGCTAAGTAGAAATATCCGGGGATAAAACAATCAAAAAAGCTGAAGTGCAAATTCATTTAATGATGCGTTGACACTTCAGCTTTTTAATTTATTATTTTTCGCAAAGTTCGATCAATACGCCAAAAGTTGATTTGGGATGGAGAAAGGCAATTTTTGCTCCGCCTGCTCCGCGTCTGGGTTTTTCATCAATTAACCTAATGCCGCCGGCTTTCAGTTCCTCAAGACATTCTTCAATATTTTCAACATGGAAAGCTATATGCTGAATACCTTCACCATTTTTTTCAATATATTTAGCGATAGTACTGTCTGGCGAGGTGGCTTCCAGAAGTTCGACATGCGTATCGCCGACCTCGAAGAAAGTTGTATTTACTTTCTGCTCGGCAACAGTCTCACTTTTGGTATAATGAAGGCCGAGAATATCGCCAAAAAGTTTTTTCGCCGCATCATTATTTTTCACGGCAATACCTAAATGTTCAACTTTCAGAACTTTCATGATTTCTCCTTGAAGAATTTTAGCCTTCCTTATGCGCATGCGCCTGGATAAATTTAACAATTTCCCTGGTAGATGTTCCCGGTCCGAAAATCTCCGCCACACCGGATTCTTTTAGAAACGCAACATCTTCATGCTGGATGATGCCGCCTCCGATGACCAGAATATCGTTTTTGTTTTTTTGGCGAAGCAGTTCTGTTACCCGTGGGAAAAAATAATTGTGTACGCCGGATAAGCTGCTTATGCCCACCACGTCGGCATCTTCCTGTATGGCGGTTTCGACTATCATTTCGGGAGTCTGCCGCAAACCCGTATAAATCACTTCCATTCCCGCTTCCATAAACATGCGGGCGAGAAGTTTTGCGCCGCGGTCATGTCCGTCCAGACCCGGTTTGGCCAGAACTATCCTGATTTTCCTTTCTTTATCCATGAAACAATTCCCCAATTAATGCGATATTTTTATAACCTAAAAAAATTGTTGTGGCCTATACTCTCCATACACCTCCCTCCATACGTTGCAGATATCGCCGATAGTTGCATTGGCTTTGACCGCCTCGATGACTGCGGGCATGACGTTTTTGTTGTCGAGAGAGACTTTGCGTAAATTATCCAGTGCTGTTTTGAGTTTGACCGCATCACGGTCGGCGCGCATTTTCCGAAGTTTCTCCACTTCATTTTCTCCCACTTTCATATCCACACTCAAGAGATTAGAGCGAGGCTGATCATCCATCATATATTTGTTTATTCCCACATACACACGTTCTCCGCTCTCAATCTCGTTTTGAAAACGGTAAGCGCTTTGCTGAATCTCCTTTTGGATAAAACCCTTGTCAATGGCGGCGAGAGTTCCGCCCATTTCATCCACTTCTTTAATGTATTCTGTCACCTGCGTCTCAATTTTATCGGTCATGGCTTCTACAAAATATGATCCGGCCAGCGGATCTATTGTATTGGTGGCGCCGCTTTCTTCAGCGACAATCTGCTGGGTGCGCAAAGCAACCGTTACGGCCTCCTGTGTGGGCAGACACAGCGCTTCATCGAAGGAATTGGTGTGCAGTGATTGACAGCCGCCCAGCGCCGCAGCAAACGTCTGCAGGGCAACACGGACGATGTTGTTCAGCGGCTGCTGTGCAGTAAGAGTGACGCCGCCTGTCTGAACATGGAAACGCATCATCATGGATCGGGGGTCATTTGCCCCGAAGCGTTCCTTCATTATCCTGGCCCAGCATCTGCGGGCTGCCCGGAACTTGGCGGTTTCTTCAAGAACGTCGGTAAAGGAATTGAAAAAGAAACTGAGGCGCGGAGCGAAGGCGTCAATGGCAAGACCGCGATCAATGCAGGCCTGAACGTAAGCGATGCCGTCCAGAATAGTAAAGGCTACTTCCTGTGCCGCGGTGGAGCCGGCTTCCCTGATATGATAACCGCTGATGCTGATGGAATTCCATTTCGGAACATTTTGGAAACAATATTCAATCAGATCCACAGCCAGCTTCATGCTGGGCCGGGGAGGAAAAATATACTGACCGCGGACGGTAATTTCCTTGAGAATATCGTTTTGTACAGTACCACCGAGTTTTTTATAAGGTACACCCTGTTCATCCGCGACAGCCAGATACATGGCCAACAGCACGATCGCAGGAGCGTTGATGGTCATAGAGGTAGTAACCTTGTCCAGAGGAATATCCTTGAACAGCTCGCGCATGTCTCCGATATAATCGATGGCTACGCCGACTTTGCCCACCTCACCCATGGCTAGCGGATGGTCGCTGTCGTAGCCGGCCTGGGTGGGAAGATCAAAAGCGACGCTTAACCCGGTCTGCCCCTGGCTGAGCAAGTAGCGGTAACGCTCATTGCTTTCCCGTGCGCTGGCAAATCCGGCGTATTGGCGCATCGTCCAAAAACGTCCGCGATACATTGTCGGCTGGACGCCGCGGGTGAAAGGATACTGCCCCGGATAACCTAAGCCATCGTTATAATTTAGTTCTGCCATATCCAGCGGAGTATATAACCTTTTTATGGGCGTACCGGAAATGCTCGTGAAAACATCTTTGCGTTCTTTGTCGCGATTTATAGATTTTTGCAGCTGCCCTTTTTCCCAAATTTCTCCAGCGGTTTTAATCTTTTCGATTTCGTCTTTTTCGATCATTCCCCGCATCTCCCATTTTTGTTTTGATATTACCTTTTTATTATTTGTTTTTCACATGAAGCAACCAAAGAAAGATTTCCTTAATAAAGACAGGCGCCGGAATTTAACTTCCGCATGATCACTAATTATGTACCTCAACATTATACTCGTCAGTATATAGTCGATGGAATAACGATCGTGTTTATTTCCTGCTCACAAAACGAAAACTTTTATCAATTTTATAATAAATTATCAATTAAATATTAAATCAATTTAATTTATTTCATTTTATTTCACGACAATGTTATGAGGAGATCAAATTACTGTGCAGCACAATAGTGTTGATTTATTATCCATAATATTCAAGTAGTTACGAACAATAATAATATTCATGCTTTTTACCTTGACAGAGTCCCTTTATTCGTATATTGGCACACAGTTATTTTGTTCGTGCACTTTAATAAAGTCAACACCCAGGGAACCGGTTGTCACCGAAATGCCCCGATTACAAAGCGAATGTAGCCAATCTTGCAGGAAACCTTGGACGAGAAATACTGCGTAAAGTCGAGTGTGTATGATATGCAAAAAAAGGCAAAATACCCAATAAGCAATTCAGATGAAACGAAAACCAGAAGAGGACGGTTGGGGCATGTTATTGTTATTGAAGACCGTTGTAAAGGTTGCAGTTTTTGTGTTGCCAATTGTCCGAGGCAGGTTTTACGCATGTCGTCTGTTTTTAATAAAAAAGGTTATCATATACCAGAGGTAATTGACGCTTCCAGATGCGTTAACTGTCATTTCTGTGAAATTCTCTGTCCCGAATTTGCCATTTACAGCGTGGAAGACGGTGAACTTGATGAATGAGGTTACAAAGGAGAAGCATTTTGTCTGCAAAAGAAGTATTAACGGGAATACATTTTATCAATGGTGATCAAGCCTGTTGCGAGGGGGCGTTAGCTGCCGGATGCCGTTTTTTTGCCGGTTATCCGATTACGCCGGCAACAGAGATCGCCGAATCCATGTCCAAACGCTTGCCGCGATTAGGCGGTATTTTTATACAGATGGAAGATGAAATAGCTTCTATGGCAGCTATTTTAGGCGCAAGCTGGGGCGGGGTAAAATCCATGACCAGCACATCGGGGCCGGGATTTTCATTGATGATGGAAAATATCGGTCTTGGTATTTGCACAGAAACGCCATGTGTAGTCTGTAATGTTCAGCGCGGCGGCCCCAGTACAGGTTTACCGACGCTGGTGGCACAGGGCGATATGATGCAGGCGCGATGGGGTTCCCACGGCCACTACGAAATTATAGCGCTTTCTCCTTCCAGCCCGCAGGAGATGTTTGATTTTACGATACGAGCCTTCAACCTCAGTGAACAGTATCGTCTTCCCGTCATTATTCTTGCAGACGAAGTGATCGGGCATATGAATGAGCGGGTAATTATTCCGCGTGAAGATGAAATAGAGATAATCAACAGGCGCAAACCGACGGTTTCCAGGGAAGAATATCTCGCTTATAAACCGGATGCCGATGGCGTAGCACCTATGGCTATTTGCGGAGACGGATATCGCATTCATGTTACGGGACTAACCCATGATGAACGGGGTTACCCGGCGATGGATGCAAAAGGGCAGGAAGAAATGGTCAGCCGGCTGGTTGATAAAATTCGCAATAATCGCCATAAAATCATCAAAACGAAAAATATGTTCATTGATGACGCCGAGGTGGTGGTTGTTTCTTATGGTATCAGTGCGAGATCTTCAATGCAGGCAGTGCGCGATGCACGAAACGACGGGATAAAGGCGGGACTGATCAAACTGGAAACTGTCTGGCCGTTTCCGGAAGATTTGATTCGTTCGCTTACCCCCCAGGTTAAGGCCTTCATCATGCCGGAAATTAACGGCGGTCAAATGGTTTTGGAGTTGGAACGTTGTGCGTGCGGCGCTTGTCCGGTTACTCTGGTATACAATTACGGCGGTGCCATCATCAATCCTTCTCTGATTCTCGGAGCCATTCATAAAGCTGCAAAGGGGAAACCATGATAACACCAAAAGCATCTAAAAGTGTTCAATCGCATCCGATGGACTTTCTGCTCCGAACAGAAAGAATTCCCCACATCTGGTGTCCGGGGTGCGGCATCGGTACTGTTTTCAGCGCTGTTATTGCCGCGATTAAAAATACAGGTTGGGATCCCAATTCGATAGCAATGGTTTCGGGAATCGGCTGTACGGGACGCATGGCCGGTTACATTAAACTTGATTCATTTCATACAACACACGGCCGGGCGCTTCCTTTCGCTACCGGCTTGAAACTGGCGCGGCCTCAGACAAAAGTTATAGTCGTATCCGGCGACGGAGATCTTTTCGCTATCGGCGGCAATCACTTCATACATGCCGCCCGCAGGAATATGGATATCACTGTTGTCTGTGTAAACAATCTCAATTACGGAATGACGGGCGGTCAGCAGTCCCCTGGCACGCCGCTGGGTGCTAAAACAACAACAACAGTTAACGGTTCTCCGGAAGAGCCTTTCAACTTTTGTTATCTTGCTTCCTCCTGCGGGGCTACTTATGTAGCGAGATGGACGGCAATGCAGGTTCGCTCTCTGCGCAGTTCTATTACCGAGGCTTTGTTCAAAACCGGCTTTAGTTTCGTGGAAGTTATTTCACCCTGCCCGTCTTCTTACGGACGGCGAAACCGCATGGGCAGTGCCCTGGAAATGCTGAAATTCTATCACGGCCGCTCGGTGATCCGGGGTGACATTGATCCGAAAGATGCATTAATGGATATTGATAAAGAAATCGTCGTAGGAAAGTTTGTTGATATAGAGCGTCCTACATTTTTGGACAACTACGCAAAGTTTAATCACTTGCAAATACCGCAGTGGCGGCCGATGCATTCCGATGATCAGAAGGTGCGGTAATCAGGATGAAAACACTTAAGGAAAGACATGTATTATTAACAGGTTTCGGTGGGCAGGGAATTGTTCTGTCCGGTGATATCCTGGGGAAGGCGGCGTCTCTTTACGATCAAAAGCATGCGACCATGACGCAAAACTACGGACCGGAAGCCCGAGGCGGAGCGTGTTCCAGTCAGGTAATAATCAGTCCGGAAGAAATTCTGTTCCCCTGTGTGGAAAATCCGGAGATACTCGTCTGTATGAGCCAGGAAGCATATACAAAAAACATCAAAAAACTGCGATCCGGCGGTACACTGATCTGGGACACTGATCTTGTCCGTACCCGGAAAATTGATATAAATTGCAAGACATACAGCGTTCCCGCTACTCGTTTTGCCGAGAAGCTGGGCAACAAGATGATGGCCAATATTGTAATGCTGGGTTTTTTTTCCGCAGTAGAACCGAATCTTGTGCACGCCGATGCCCTGAGAAAAGCTGTTATTGATTCAGTTCCCCAGGCATCAAGAGATCAAAACATCGATGCTTTCAACAAAGGGAGAGAGTACGGAAAATCGGTTGTTAAAGGGCTTGTGCAGCCTGAACATTTAATCGAACAGGAATAAAAAGGAAACAAAAAAAGAATGCTTCCGGAAGAACCGGAAACATTCTTTTTTTTGAAATGCATTTCGGAATCAAATAATCCTTCGCAAAATTCTCCATCTTTTACCGTCGCTTTTTTAACTCCATTACTTTGCTCAGTTGTGATAAAATTATCAAACAAATTACCAATACCAACCGTATTAGGTATATTATACCGGGGGGTATTCAATGACGGCACCGTCTAAAACAAAAAAAGAACTATTTGAAGAAAATCAACTGTTAAAACAGCGAATCAAAGAACTCAAACAATCAGAATCTGAGTGTGAAAAAATAGAAGAAACGCTGCGGGAGCAGGAAGAGAAATACCGGGCATTCATTAATACTTCCAAAGATTGTATCTTTATTACATCCGTTGACGGTCAATGGCTTGATCTCAATAGCGCTGCTGTTCAGCTTTTCGGCTACGACAGCCGGGAAGAACTGATGAAAGTACAAATTAAGGATTTATATGCAAATCCTGATCGAAGGATAGAGCATCTGCAGATTATTAACGAAGGGATATATTCAGGAAAAACAGTTTGCCTTGCGGAGAAAAGACGGCACCATCATCGACGCTCTTATCACTTCCGTCGCAAGAAAAGATAAAACGGGAGAAGTTATTTGTTATCAGGGAACTATTCGCGATATAACCAAACAAAAACAGGTGGATGAACAAATCCAAAGAATGACTGCGTTTTTAGATTCGATTGTTGAAAATATTCCGGACATGATCTTCGTTAAAGATGCCGGGGAATTACGCTTTGTCCTGTTCAACCGTGCCGCCGAGGAGTTACTGGGGCATTGCCGGAACGACATGTTAGGAAAAAACGATTACGATTTCTTTACTAAGGATCAGGCTGATTTTTTTACGGAGAAAGACGGGGATGTACTTCATACCCGTAGAATTGCTGATATACCGGAAGAACCCATTCAGACCCAGGATAAAGGAGTGCGAATCATGCACACCAAGAAAGTGCCGATCTTAAACCAGAGAGGAGAACCTGCTTATCTGCTGGGCATCTCCGAGGACATAACGGAGCGCAAGCAGGTGCAGGAGAGATTAAAGGAAAACGAGGCAAAACTACAGACAATTTTCAATCACGTAGGCGTGGGAATTGTGATCATTGACAGTGACACCAAGGTTATTGTTGAAGCAAATCAAGCTGCAATGAAAATGACCGGGCTGCCTAAAGAGAAAATTATCGGACAGATATGCCACTCACTTATTTGTCCCGCCGAGGTCGGCAGATGTCCCGTCAAGGATCTTGGTCAAACTATAGATCTTTCGGAGCGTAAACTCATCCATGCAGATGGAAGGCAAAGAGATATTCTGAAAACCGTATATCCTATTACTATCAGGGGAAGAGATTGTTATCTGGAAAGTTTTATAGACATTTCCGACCGTGTACGTACAGAAAAATTATTGAAAGAAAGCGAGATGCGTTTACAGCGTGCAGAGAAAATGGAGGCGCTCGGAACGCTGGCGGGCGGCGTCGCCCATGATCTTATACTAAGTTGCATTCAATATATTATTAACAATCCAATTGAAGCCGGTTAGACTTTGCACTCTGGCATTATCCTTTTCCAGTGAAAGGAGCGCTTCGACAAGAGTATCTTCTACTGCGTCAA
>JBDKUX010000108.1:0-19519 GCA_039679455.1 Smithella sp.
AAAAGACTCTTCTGATGTCAAAGGACATCGTTGCCATTGACGCCGCAGCCGCCAAAATATTCGGGAAGGAACCGGATGATATCGGCTATATCAAAATCGCCCACACTCAGAAAACCGGCAACATGAATTTGAAAGAGCTGAAAATAGTCACCTTCACGATGTAAGATGAAGAAAAAAGAAATTCTTTCCCGATCGCACCGGGCACACAGTCAGCATGCGGCCGCGTTGATAAAACTTCGTAAGATCGTCTCCGGTATTATATTCATCGGGTTTGTCTTATTGTTTCTGGGAGGAGAAAAGCTTTCCGTCTTTCTCGCCGACCTCCTGCCTCCCTTTCAGTTAATGCCCGCTCTGATCCGGAGCATCACGCAACCGGCCGCTCTTTTTTTCGCCGGTCTGATGTTCATTATTTTGATCACAGTGATTTTCGGCCGCGTCTATTGCTCCTTTCTGTGCCCGCTGGGAACCCTCCAGGATATTGTGATCGCGCTTGCACGCAGGATAAGCCGAAAGCCGGCATATGCTTTTTCCAAACCGCAAAATATCCTTCGTTATACTATTCTGGCGTTGACGTTCGCGGCTATATTTACCGGTATTTTATGGCTGGTCAATCTGTTGGATCCATACTCCCTGACAGGAAGAATATTCTCATATTTTTTCCACCCTCTGCTTGTCTGGATATATAATCTGGGAATCCTCATGCTGAAACCTTTAAATATTTTTTTATACCCGAAACAAACCGCCCCGATTCCCCTGCCGGATATGGCTATCGCAGCATTTTTCCTGCTGACGATTTTATATCTGTCCATAAAATACGGTCGCCTTTATTGCAACACGCTCTGCCCGGTTGGCGCCTTTTTAGGACTGCTGTCGCATGTATCAATTTTTCGACTGGCCTTGAGCGAGGAGAGCTGCTCCGAATGCCTGTGCTGTGAAAGCGACTGCAAGGCCGGCTGCATCAATCCGAAAACCGCATCAATCGACATGAGCAGGTGTATCGGTTGTTTTAATTGTCTTGACGCCTGCTCGACGACTGCCATCAACTATCGGCCCGTGTGGCGCAGAACAAGATCATCTTCCTGGTCTCCCGCGCGCCGGGGTTTTATTTTCGGAAGTTTCGCAGCGGCAGTCGCTCTGCTTTCGGCATTTCACCGGGACATCCGTAACGTTGCGGGAATCATCCTTGCAAACTCCGATCCACCGGTTACACCGCCAGGTTCGCTAAACGCTGAGCATTTTTCGAAGACCTGTACAGCATGCTGTCTTTGCGTTGCCGCCTGTCCAACGTCCGTTCTGACCCCGTCTTTTTTAGACTACGGCCCGGCGGGACTTCTGCAACCGAAGATGAATTATGAGAAGAGTTATTGTGACTATGAATGCAACGTGTGCGGCAAAGTTTGCCCCACCGGTGCGATCACCAGGATCGCGCTCGATGATAAAAAGTTGACTCAAATTGGTGAAGCGAAACTTCTGAAAGATGTCTGCGTGGTCTATGTGGAACACAACAATTGCGGTGCCTGCGGAGAAGTTTGTCCGACGCATGCCATCCGCTTTACGGACAGGGAAAATATTCTGTATCCGGAAATCGACAAGCAATACTGCATCGGCTGCGGCGCGTGTCAACTGGCCTGTCCGACGACACCGCGTTCGATAGTTGTTCATCCCCACCCGGTTCACAAGAAAGCGGAAAAATACATTACACCTAAGCCGACGGCTGATTCTAAAAAGCTGTCCGGTAAAGACTTCCCCTTCTGATACCGAGTTGTCACGCGTATTCGTCCAGATAACCCTCAATGTAACCGCGCACTTTTTGTTTGGGCTGATATATGCCGAAATGCCCTTCGCAGAGGATATCGGCTTCGAGATCAAGGAGCAAATGCATCGATTTTTTCCAGTCCTCAATATTCGAGCCGAATGATTTGTGGAAGGGGCCGTGAATATCCTGGCCGAATAATATTCTCTTGCCGTCACGATCTAGATAAGCAGCAATGGAGCCGGGGGTATGCCCGGGGGTATGCAGACAATGCAATTTTTCCGAGCCGAATTGCAGAACTTCCTCCTTGCCTTTAAGCTTCAGGTCTATCTTCGTCGGCGGGAAGTTAGTGCCGTACCAGTTGGCGGCGGTGCGGACGGGATCACCTTTTTCGACGGCAGGAGCATCCAGTTCATGAATGACAATTTTCGTCTGGAAATTTTTTTGAAAAAACGGTGCGGAGCCAATGTGGTCGATGTGGCAATGCGTTAACAGCAAATGGGATATGCGGCCGGCATTGAATCCCAGTGTTTGAATATTCTGAATGATTTTCGCCGTGCTGCGCCCTGCCCCGGCATCAATCAAGATGACATCGTCCTCGAAATCAACCAGATAAACTGCTGCATCATCCGCCGAGGTCAGATTAGATCCGCCTACCTGGTAGACACCGCGAATTATTTCTTCAGCTTTTGTTCTCATATTTTTACCTTATTTCTATGAAATAACAATTTCATTCAGCTTATCAACATCAACACCCAACGTTATGTCGATGTCACGTGTCAATCGCGGTTCTCCGTAAATCAAAACAGCCTGTCCGCCGATAAGCATGTAGGGTATATTACGATCTTTCAGCGCCGAACTAATAGAACATATTATTTTTTCAAACATGAATTAATTATCCTGGCCACTTTTATATCATTTTCTATTCCTGCCAAAGGATCTTTAAAAGGTATTATTCCCAGACAGATTGCTTCTTTCCACATGGCGGAAAAGATATCAAATGCTTTTTGAGGCGGAATTGGGCCTTCTTTACGAGCTAATGAATCTTCAAATTCTTTCAAGACATTACCGTACTTTATCATATGAATCGCTCATCAATTTACCATAGGTCTAATAAGATCAAAAAAGACTCCACAGAGCATACTAATTGTAAGATAATACAAACTTCAGGTTCGCATTTTAAAAAAAGAAATTGACGACAATCTACCGCGGCAGGGTTTTAATAGTGATTTTTCCTTCATTAAAAGACTCCTTCGTTGAAAGTACCGATCACTTCATTAATATCCTTAATATTATTATATCTAAGATAGTCCTGCATTCCTTCCAGAATGTCCGTTGTAGCACGGGGATTGACGAAATTAGCGGTGCCTATCTGAACAGCCCTGGCTCCCAGCACCATAAATTCCAGGGCATCGCTGGCGTTCATGATTCCGCCGATGCCGATAACTGGAATGGAGACGCGTTTGACCACCTGCCAGACCATCCGCAACGCAATCGGTTTGATGGCCGGTCCGGAAAGGCCGCCGGTTATATTTTTCAAATGCGGGGTTCTGGTTTTTAGATTCACCGACATACCGGTTAAAGTGTTGATCAGGGAGACGGCGTCCGCACCTGCTTTTTCGACGGCGACGGCAATTGCCGTAATATCCGTGACGTTGGGAGTAAGTTTGATGATGACTGGCAAATCCGTTTCTTCCTTAACCTTGCGCGTTACCAAAGCGGCTATTTTAGGATCAGAGCCGAAGCTCAAACCGCCTTTTTTCACGTTGGGGCAGGAGACGTTTACTTCCAGCGCGTGCACCCCTTTCACAGAGCTTAACTTTCTGGCTACTTTCTGGTATTCGGCGTAGGATTCACCGTAGATATTGGCAATAACGGCAACATCATGCTTTCTTAAAAAGGGCAGTTTTTCTTCGATAAAGACATCAACCCCGATATTCTGCAGGCCGATGGCGTTAAGCATGCCGCCAGCCGTTTCCATAATGCGGGGCGGCGGATTACCCGGACGCGGTTGCAGCGATAAGCCTTTTACCACAATCGCCCCCAGCCGGTTTAAATCTACATACTCGGAGTATTCTTCTCCGTACCCGAATGTTCCGGATGCTGTCATCACCGGATTTTTCAGTTTGAGCCTGCCTATCTGCACCGCCAGCCGCGGGTTTGTTTTTTTATTCATGCTCTTGAACTACTCCCAGATCACATCTTCGAGATCAAACACAGGGCCGTCGGAGCAAACCCGTCTGTAAACGGCCTTGCCTGATTCATCTCTGACGGCTACGGCACATCCCATGCAGGCGCCGGTTCCGCAGGCCATGCGCTCTTCCAGCGAAACCTGGCAATTAAAACCGGTTTTGCCAAGAATTCCGGCCAGTGTTTTCATCATTTCCCTGGGGCCGCAGGCATAAATCGCCGTATTTGCGGGATCATATTTTTTAATGTCTTTTTGAAAAGCGTGAGTCACAAACGCTTTCCGGCCTGATGTCCCGTCATCGGTGCAAAGATGCATATGACCGCATAACTCCGTCAACTTGTCCAGGCCGACAATTTCTTTTGCTGTCTTCGCACCCACGTAAAAGTTCAGAGAAGACCGTGCAACACCAGCATCTTTGCAGAAATATTGCGCCAGCATTGATAAAGGAGCCACACCGATACCACCGGCAATAAAAACTATGTTTTCTTTTTCCGGAAAGATTTTGTAGCTGCCGCCCAGCGGCCCGTGAATTTCCACCTGCGATCCGGAAATTAAGCCTGCCAATATTTGCGTTCCTTTACCGACAACTCGATAGAGAAGCTCAATTTCATAAGAAGATTTTTTCTTGGAAAAAGAATAGATACTGATCGGCCGGCCTAAAAAGGGCTCCGCAAGCCCGGCGATTCTGATCATGACAAACTGTCCAGGCAGAGGCTTGCCGAAAACTGCGGGCAGCGCAATTTTCATCAGGGAAAATTGAGGCTGAACTTCCTCGTTTTTTAATACTTCGCCGATGTAAATATCCTTCGCCATTCTAACCTTTAGCCCTCAGTCTTATGGTCTTCATTTTATACCAGGTTGCATTCAAAGCATAACGCGGCGGCAAGGAGGAGGCTCCGCAGGCGTATTATACTAATACGTTGAGGAAGCCGACGACGCAGTCAACAAAGTTAGGCAAAGAATGTGACTTGGTATTATACGTCCGCCCACATTATCAACGCATCCTCATGCGTATCCGTATAATAAAGCGGCCTTCTCCCTTTTACTACAAAACCGCATTTGCGGTAAAGATTAATCGCTCCGGCATTCGATTCACGTACTTCCAGTGTTTGAAATTTTACGCCCGCCTGCTTTGCTATTTCTTTCATTATGTTCATAAAGCCATGGGCCAGACCCTGCCGGCGAAATTCTTTCTTTACGGCGACATTATGCAGATGGGCTTCATCAGCGACTATCCAGAAGATCATGTAGCCGCCGATAATGCTTTCTTTGTCATGAGACAGCCGGGCAACCAGACACTGCGCATGCGCTATTTTAAGTTCGTCAAGGAACATACCCTCTGTCCAGGGTGATGTAAATGATTCCTTTTCAATCACCAGAATTTCTGTTAAATCTTTTTTGCCCATCAAGTCAACAACTACCTGCATGACATCATTTTCAGGATTCATGAGAACACTCCCGGGAAACAACCAGAATTAATTTTATTTTTTGCATATTTTTAGTTTGGAAGGGAAATAATAAAGATAGAATATTATAAAAATGAACGGCACATATACTTTTAGAATCAGACGGCAGTTAAACCTGCCTGCAACCACATTACAGGCAGGCTTTGTCAATTACTCATCCGGCTGCTTTTTTTCTTAAAATTTCACTGGCCACGGATATATTTTTTTTGCCGTATTCTTTAATCATGCAGGCATATTCGCTTAAAGTCATGTCGCTTTTTTGATCCGATAATTTCAGCATCATGGGGAGATTAACTCCGGTAACTACTTCCACCTTTCCCTCTTTTAAAAAAGATAGTGAAAAATTGGACGGCGTTCCGCCGAAAAGATCGGTAAGAATCAAAACACCTTTCCCTTTGTCCAGTTTTTTTATGGCATTGCCTATTTCTTTTTTCAAATCTTCAGCGCTTTTTGTCTGATCCGCCGGAATATGCATAACGCCTTTGAGCGGGCCCTTAATCAACTCAGCCACTCTAATAAGTTCCTCACCCAAACTGCCATGCGTAGTTATAAGCACACCAATCATTATTGTTTCCTCTATAAGCCTCTTACACGAAAATTTCCCGACATTCTCGTACCGGTAAAATCGAGGTAAGCTAATTTATTGCCGTGTAATTGTCAAGATTTATAACAATTTATTTTGGTTGAGGATAACCTACCGTGTGCACCAGAATAATTTTCTGTTTATCACGCAATTGCATGTCTTTCGCCAGCCTGTCCTTGTCCACCATACCGCGCACAACCGTACCCAAGCCGGCGGAAGCACAATACAAATAAACATTCTGAGCAATGAAGCCGGTATCCACGGAGGAGTAGATAATCTTGTCTTCCTCCGATCCAAGACCCATTTTCGAGTAGTTCGCCACATAGATCAACTGTACCGGCGCACCGGCGATCTGAGTTCTTGCAGGCTGTAAAACGGCAACCGTATTTTTGCGCAGATCCTTTTTTAATACGGGGTTAAGGGCATGAGTTTTAGCATTATAAAGATAAAGTCCCTCTTCCAGGGCAACGTAGACATCAATTTCCTGCCAGTTAAGGGCGGAGGGAGCCGTGCGCTTGCCGCTTTCCGGCCGGTTAATTCCGCAGGCCGCCCAAAGAAGACCGGAGAGAACTTCCGGCGGCAGTTTTTTGCTGCTGAATAACCGGGACGTTTTCCGCTCCTGCAAAGACTTCATGAGCGATTTCCCGCCTTTAAGGTCAGGCGGCGGCAGTTTAATCATATCCGGATCAGCGGCGATGGAAGAAGAAGCAAAACAAAATATTGTGGCGGCAATTAAGAATATTTTTTTCGACATAACATCCTCCTTTTGGTCTTTTTTACGGTTTGTTTGTTCAGCCCTGACTTCATAATCAACTTTTTTATTATACCGGCTGCGCACCCTGCCTACAAGACAATCTTTATGGCCGGGTGAGCCTTAAGTGCATTGTACAAATCCATTCGATGCGATTCGCTTTCCACCACCAGTTCCACATTTAAAGAAATGTAGCGGGCTGTTTCACTGAGGCGTGAAAAAGAGACTTTGCACGGCCGGTCCTGAATGATTTCCGCCACGGCCGTCTGCATTTGTTCCTGATTCGCACCGATGATTTTATAAACCCACCGGCAGGGATACTCCAGGTGCAGCTTATGTTTGCTGTTATCGGACAATATTTTACTCCGTGATTTCTTTTCTCAACTTGACCGGCTCAATCTGTTGCTTTCGCAGGCGCAGATTGATCATTTCCACCGAAACGGAAAATGCCATGGCAAAATATATATAACCTTTAGGAACATGTATATCGAAACCTTCAACAATCAATGTAACACCGACGAGGATGAGAAATGACAAAGCCAGTATTTTTATAGTCGGATGAGCATCTACAAAGTCAGCAATTGGTTTGGCGGCAAACAGCATGACGCCGACGGCCAGAACGATTGCTATCGCCATTATCGAAATATGCCGTGCGAGCCCGACGGCAGTGATGACGGAATCCAGTGAAAAAACAATATCAAGTATAGCGATTTGAAAAAGAACCGCCGCCATTGTAACTTTTTCTATTATTGGCTTGCTTTGTTCAATTCCTTCCAGACTGGTGTGAATTTCATGGGTTGCCTTGGCCAGCAGGAACATTCCTCCTCCGATTAAGATGATGTCGCGTCCCGAAATGTCCTGTCCGAAAATAGAAAACCAGGGCTGCGTTAAAGTGGCGACCCAAACAATGGAAAATAATAATGCCAGACGTGTGAGCATTGCCAGCATTAGTCCTACATTACGGCCAAGCTCTCTTTTCTGGGCGGGGAGACGCCCCACCAGGATGGAAATAAAAATAATGTTGTCAATGCCGAGAACAATCTCCAGGGCCGTCAGTGTTCCCAGTGCAATCCACGATTCAGGATTGGTAACCCATGCAAACATTTTTTTCTCCGTTCATTTGATTAAAGTGTTGTTCGGCAGATTATTAAAAAAAATGTAGCACAAAATGACTCTATGGAGAAACTGGAATTTCAATAAGAATATGACGGGATAAGCATCTGTACCGGAACAACATCGCCGCAGTGCAAAGAATCTTGGCCTTCCGGAATACAGATAAGTCCGCCGGCGCCGGCGATAGCCTGCAGGCGGCTTTTGTTTCTATAGAGTGACACTCTGTATCCCCCATTATCAAGGGTTACGACGGTATCTTTAAATTCCGTCCAGGCCTGATGGCGGCCTTTGACATTCTCCATGAGTCTGGCGGGGACTGTTGGGAGTGGGTGTCTGTTGTCGCCGCTCATACGTAATATTGCAGGTAGAGCCAGTTGCAGAAAAGCCATCTGGTTGCTGAGAGGCCCGCCCGGTAGGCAAAATACCGGCGCATTCTCCCACAGTCCAAAGGCAACACCCTTGCCGGGTCCCATACGCACATAATGAAACAGCTTTTGCCATCCCAGTTGATCCAGTATTCCGATGATGAGGTCGCGTTCACTTCCCCAGGCACCGCCGCTCGTCAGAATCGCATCAACATCAGAAACACGCTTCTGCAGCTCCTGAATGATGGAATTTTTATCATCAGCAACTACGGAGGCAACACAGGAAATGCCGAAAGAGGCCAGCCAGGCCTCCATTGTGACCAGATTACTGGCATAAAGCTGACCGACGTGGAGCTTTTCACCCGGAGCCACTACTTCATCGCCAATACTGATAACCGCCACCCGCGGTCGACGGTAAACCTTTACCTCGCTGATGCCTGCCGCCGCCATGAGTCCCAGCCGACCGGGAAAAAGCCTTTCTCCTTTCCCGGCAATTGTCGTTTTTGCTTCTACCTCGATCCCGGCGCTCATTATGTTTCGCCCCTCACCGGCATCAGCCTTAACAAAGATCTCTCCCGATAATCCTTCTTCACAGAACTCACCGGAAACCACCGCATCCGCGCCCTCGGGAATCGGCGCACCGGAACAAACTTTCACTGCACTGCCGCTTTTTACCTGCCCTCCGTATCCTGATCCGGCATACGCAGAGCCTGCCAACGTCAAGCATACCGACTTATGCCGGCAGGCATTAACGACATCGATGGACTTAACAGCAAAGCCGTCTTTGAGCGATACATCCACGGAAGGATAGCTCACGCGGGCAGCCAGATCAGCGGCGGCAACCCGGTTTACACATAAATTGAGATTAAGTACTTCCTCTTCCACCGACCGGACGTTGGCATTAACAATATCTAAAGCCTCCCGGTAGCCGATGTAGTTGGTGCCTTCATCAATTTCATTACAATCAGGCTTCATGATTAATCATGTTTCCTTCTTATAATCATCCAGAGACAAAACCTGTTTCGTCAGCTCGGTTATTAAATCGTCGTTCAGTTCGGAAAGCGAAACCTTTCTCAGGCATCCAGTCACTTCTATATCGGAGAGAATGAACTTGGGCAGGCTGCTGTGTTTGAAGCCCTCGACAACGGCAAACTCAACTCCTTCGTTCTGAAGATCGGCCAGCGCTGAATTCAGGTCACCGCGTTCCCTTGTTACTTTGAGCCTGGCGTCGCCAAGACCGATGACGACATCCGCTCCGGCATCGAAGTGGCGCTTGGTATCGCCTTGATCCACGGGATGCGTAACCATATTTTTAACCGTTCCCACCTTGCCGTATCTGGACAAAGAACTGACAAGGGCGGCAACCAGGGTGGTCTTGCCCGTTTTCTTGGTTCCAACTACGGATATTACTTTCATGTTTCGGTTATTTGCCTTCTTTGATTAACATTGTCGCCGGATCAAGCAGCAGGGAATGCTGTTTTGCATCCGCCGACTGGCCTTTCAGAGCTTTAATATAAACTTCATCACCTTTTGCCTCCAATTGGACGATAACGTCGAAGAGATCGGCGACATGCAGGAAAGAAACGGGCAGACCATTATCTGCCGGAGGCTCATGGCGATGGGCATGCACGGTAAACCATATCCTCATAGCATACTTCTTTGCCAGTTCTTTTAAAAGTAAAAGCTGCTCCCGGCCGGCCTGATCAAATCTCAATCCGTCGATAATCACGGTATGCGGCTTGAAAATATTTTGCTGCAGCAAATCGGTCAGGCGCTCTTCCAGTGTGGGAACGCTGAAACTTTCCACCCTGAAGGTCATGATAAAACGGTAAGGCTGAATTTTATCCCAGTATTCCTGAATTTCCGGTTCAGTAAAACTTCCGGCAATATTGTGAAACATTTCACGATACCACAGGTCAACGTTGCTAACCGCATCCTGCAGGCTCACATGCAAAACGGATTCTTCTCTTATCATCATGTTTAAGGCCACCTGAACAAGCAAGGCGGTTTTTCCCACCCCGGCATGCGCCATAACGGCGCCTAATCCACCATTTAACAAAATGTCTTCCTGCTCATAGCCGAGTTTTACCAATGGATTGCGGTATATTATTTCTTTTTTCAGCATTACGATATCCTTATAAGATAAACGGATTATATTTTTTTCACGCTTTAATACTATCGTATTTCTTGACATTTTTCCAGTTTCAGGCGGCCGTTTTCTTGTTTTGAGCTACTTCCAGAGCAATCTTTTCGGCAATCGACTGAGGAACCAGCCTGTACTGCGCAAATTCCATCGTGAACTGAGCCTTACCCTGCGTTGATGAACGCAGTACGGTGGAAAAACCAAACATTTCAGACAGAGGCACCTGTGATTCCACTACGCACATGGTGCCTTCATCCTGTGAGCCGACAATCATGCCGCGACGCTGATTCAAAAGTCCCATTACCGCTCCCTGAAATTCCGGCGGAGTCTCGACAACAACTTTCATTATCGGTTCATGAACAACCGGCTTCGCCCGGGAATATGCTTCCCGAAATGCACCACGCGCGGCAGCCTGAAAGGCCATATCCGAAGAGTCAACGGCATGAAAAGCACCATCATTGATAACCACCTTGACACCGGTTATCGGAAATTCCAGTTTAGGCCCTTTTTCCATGCTCTGTTTAAATCCCTTTTCGCAGGCAGGAATGTATTGAGTAGGAATAGAACCACCAAATATTTGATTGTCAAAAATGAATTCGGCGTCGGTAATGGGCTCGATATAACCGGCAATACGGCCAAATTGACCGGCCCCGCCGGTTTGCTTTTTATGAGTATAATTGAAATCGGCACGTTGGGTAATGGTTTCCCGGTAAGCGACTCGAGGATTTCCTGTCTCAACATCCGCACCGTACTCGCGGCGCATCCTTTCGACATAAATATCCAGATGCAGTTCACCCATTCCTTCAATAATTGTTTCATTTGTTTCCTGATCGACAAAAGTCTTAAATGTCGGGTCTTCCTTGGAAAATCTGTTTAAAGCCTTAGACATGGCCATTTGTGACTTGTTGTCTTTCGGCGATATGGCCAGAGAAATAACCGGTTTCGGCACATACATAGACGTCATAGTCAGATTTATACCCGAAGAAACAAAGGTGTCACCGGAAGAGCATTCGATACCAAAAAGAGCGCCAATATAGCCGGACTTCAATTCCTCAACTTCTTCCATTTGATCGGCATGCATGCGGACAACTCGTCCGACTTTCACTTTTTTGCCGCTCCGGACATTTACAATTGTCGATCCTTTAGACACCGTTCCCTGATAAACACGGATATAAGTCAACTGGCCGTATTTGCCGTCTTCCAACTTGAAGGCCAGCGCAACAATCGGTTTATCCGGGTCATTTTCCAATACAACCGGTTCTTCATTCTTTTCCATATCCAGCGCGACATTTTCTACTTCCGAGGGACAGGGCAAAAGATGGTTCACTCCATCCAGCAGGGGCTGAACTGCCTTGTTTTTATATGCTGACCCCATGTAAACGGGGGTAATTTCTCTCTTTAATGTACCTTTCCGCACAGCGGCATAGATCATGTCCGGAGTAATTTCATCTCCTTCCAGAATCGCCTCGGTCAATTCATCAGAGAACATCGATGCAGCATCGATTAATTCTTCCCTTCTTGATTTTGCTTCGGCCAGAAGTTTTTCCGGAATGTCTTCCATACGGATTACTTCCCCGTTATCCCCATCAAAATAGAGAGCCTTCATGCTGATAAGATCGACCACGCCTTCCAGGTCGGTTTCCAAACCAATAGGAATTTGCATCGCCAAGGCATTGTGTCCCAGTTTAGCCCGCAACTGATCAATAACCCGGAAGGGATTGGCGCCGCTGCGATCACATTTGTTAATAAAAGCAATACTGGGAACCTTATATCTCTTCATTTGCAGGTCCACGGTAATTGATTGTGATTGAACACCGCCTACAGCACACAAAACGAGAATAGCTCCATCCAAAACTCTAAGAGATCTTTCCACTTCTATGGTAAAGTCGACATGACCCGGAGTATCTATAATATTAATCTCATAACCGTTCCATTCGCAATAAGTAGCAGCGGAAGCAATTGTGATTCCACGTTCTTTTTCCAATTCCATAGAATCCATGGTTGCCCCCACACCATCTTTTCCTTTGACATCATGAATGGCATGTATTCTCTTTGTATAGAAAAGAATTCTTTCCGTAAGAGTGGTTTTCCCGGAATCGATATGGGCGCTGATGCCAATATTGCGAATTTTTACATCATCCATTTGCATTTTATAAATAACCTTCCTTAAAATAATCATCTAATAAGTACAGCAATAAAAAAATCCCCTCATTTGGAAGAGTCTCTGCCAGATGTGGGGATCTAACGTTAACAAACAACTCAATTTTGTGCTGTATATATGTTGCGATGCAATATGTCAAGTCGATTTTTTCTTTTCTTCTCATCTTGACATTGCTTCCATAGAACTTATATTGAGCCAAAATAATAAAGGGGTATTGATAATGGCTCATAAGGTAAAAATATATACATTGAGTACCTGTAGTCATTGTAAAGCCGCGAAAAAATTGCTGAATGACTGTGGAATTAAGTTTAAATCCACTGACGTAGATTTACTCGAAGGATCAGAAAGGGAAAACGTTCTGCGGGAAGTTGTCAGATATAATCCTCAACGATCATTTCCAACGATAGTAATAGGCGATAAGATTATAGTAGGCTTCCAGGAAGCCGATATCAAGAAAGCATTGGGTATTTGAAATGACTTCCGACGAGCTTTACGAAATATTAAAGAATAGTCAGGAAGCCAAAGGTTTTTTCTTTAACAAAGATAAAGACCGGGTTTTGGAGATTCTTCAAGATCTCCTGGTAAACAAGGAACGCTACGGTTACATGTCTTGTCCGTGCCGCCTGGCTAGCGGTGATCGCGAAAAAGACCGGGATATATTTTGTCCCTGTATATACCGCCTGGATGACTTAAAAGAGTATGGCAGCTGCTACTGTAATTTATACGTTTCCCGGGAATGGAATGAAGGGAAAATTGAACATAATTATGTACCGGAAAGAAGACCGATAGAGAAAATGTCCTTTTAATAAGAATTATGATTACTATATTTGATTGACAAAATATTAGAGAAAAATAATAATGCGCGATTGTTAAATTCTTAATGAGGGTTTTTATTATATGATTAACCAATATAAGTGCAAGAAAAAGGGAACTTTGATTGACGAAGTGTGTCTCGATACCACCTGTGAATGGCGTCTGAAAAACGAAGCTTTCTTAAATTGCACCTGGGTCGCCTGCAATTTTGGGCCTTTTACTCTGGAAGAAGTGGGTGACATGATGGGTGTCACCAGGGAAAGAATCCGCCAAATCGAAGCTAAGGCCTTGAAGAAACTGCAACACAAGAAAAGAAGAGACCAACTGAAAGATTTTGCGGCACCTGGAAATGACTGGGATAACCTTTAATTTTCACTGTTTTCAAGTTAGAAAATAATGATCAAGATAAAGCGCCGGGGTGTCCGGATGTCCTCCGGATTTACCCTTAGTTTATCATCTTTTTTTCTTCATCAGGAAATTTATTTTGTTCTTTTTTTTAAGACTCTATGATGAAGCTGCGTCGGTCGGGAGGTGACGACGAGGCGTTTTATACAAACGCCCCGGAAGCCAACAATGATATGTTTAATCTGGAATTGGAATTTCCGGTTACTTCTTATCAACCTTTAATCGCAGTTCCTTTCCTGTTTTAAAAAAAGGAATTTTTCTTTTTTCCAGTTTAACTTCGGTGCCCGATTTGGGATTTCGCCCTAGGCGCGCTTTTCTTTCCCGGACAGTAATATTCCCAAATCCTCTGATTTCTATACGCTCACCACGCTTCAATGCATCAGCCATGGAATCAAATACTATATTTACGGCATAAGCGACATCTTTGTGAGTATAAACTTTCAGTGTTTCCTGTAATTTTACAATTAGATCATTTTTCGTCATATTTTATATCTATAGCGAAGGACAATACAAATAGCCTATACCACCCCAATTTTCAACTTTTCCTTTCATAGAGCGGTTAAATTGGTTTGCCGCACTTTCAAACATATAATCAAAGATTGATGCGCGTTTTTGTGGGGGATAGACAAGATCATATTTTCCACTTTTACCTGCCAACTGACTGGCTAACCTTGCGGCAGAACCCATATTTCCCAGGTAGTCAACCAGTCCATATTCCTGGGCCTGGCGTCCGGAAAATACTCTGCCGTCTGCAATGCTTATTACCTTTTGCCTTGATATTTTGCGATTATGGACGATTACATCGATAAATTGATTGTAAATATCATCAACCAAATCCTGGATTATTTTTCTTTCTTCCGGAGTCATTTCTCTCAAAGGCGAGCCAATATCTTTATATTTGCCGCTTTTCACCGCCGAAGCCTTCAGACCGATTTTTTTAAGCAGTTCCTCAACATTGGCAAACTGCATAATAGCCGAAATGCTCCCGGTAATGGTACCGGAATTGGCAACAACTTTATCCGCACCACAGGCAATCAATAACCCGCCGGAAGCAGCAACCGACCCCATTGATACCACTACTTTTTTATGTTTTTTCAGTTGAATAACGGCATCATAAATTTCTTGCGAAGCAGCGACACCGCCACCCGGTGAATCAATTCGGAGGACTACGGCTACAATGGAATCATCCCTGCCGAAATCCTCCAATTGCTCGACAATTTCCTGCGAATCGGTAATAACACCGTTAATAGTTACGACACCTATTTGATCGTTTAAAGAAAAACTTTTTGCCTTTCCCGTACGAGCACCGATTCCATAGAAGAAAAGATATAAAAAAACCGCCAAAACAATAAGTAAAAGCATTCCTAAAAATACAGGATGTTTTCTCATGCTTTATGCACCTTTTGCTGGATTACCTATCCTTACATCCGCCAGTGCCTGTGCCAGACTGGAGCCTATATTTTCCGTATTA
Source organism: Smithella sp. (assembly GCA_039679455.1). Classification (GTDB taxonomy): domain Bacteria; phylum Desulfobacterota; class Syntrophia; order Syntrophales; family Smithellaceae; genus MVRV01. Next base: position 15,216 of record JBDKUX010000108.1, read on the forward strand.
TTAAGATATTGATTCTTCGCCGGAGTGGGGGGAGGAGCTTCCATATCCTTAATACTCAACCTGATTTTCTTGGCTTTAGTGTCTATACTTTTTACATAAGCTGATACCGAGTCTCCCACTGAATACAGTTCTGAAGAGCTCTTGACACGTTTCTGGCTTATTTCCGAAATATGGACAAGACCTTCAATTCCTTCTTCAATTTCCACAAAAATTCCGAAATCGGTAAAGTTAGTTATCTTGCCGGTTACAATACTGCCCGGAACATATTTTTGGGCCAGATCTTCCCAGGGATTCTTTTCAATTTGCTTAATACCGAGGGAAAACTTTTCATTTTCGATATCTACGTTTAAAACAACGGCTTCCACTTCCTGTCCCTTTTTAAAATGCTCGGCCGGATGAGTCACTCGATGCTTCCAGGATATATCGGAAACATGCACCAGCCCGTCAATCCCCTCTTCGATGCCGATAAAAACACCAAAATTAGTTATGTTGCGGACTACACCTTTAACAATCGTGCCGACTTTATATTTTTCCCGGAGTTTTTCCCAGGGATTAGGTGATGTTTGTTTTAAACTTAAAGATACACGTTTGGCTTCCGGATTAACTTCCAGGACAACCACGTTTATTGTTTCGCCAACACTCAACACTTTTGAGGGATGCTTGATTTCTCTCGTCCAGTACATTTCAGATATATGCACCAGACCTTCAACACCGGGTTCCAGTTCCACAAAAACACCGTAATCAGTCAGATTTACAACTTTACCGCTGACTAAAGCGCCGACAGGATATTTTTCAGTTATGTGCTCCCAGGGATTTCCCGTCAACTGCTTCAGGCCTAAGGATACTTTTTCTTTTTCCGGGTCAAAGGAAAGTACTTTTACCGTAATTTTATCGCCTTTATGGAAATTTTCCGCCGGTTTGGCAATTCGTCCCCAAGAAATATCCGTGACATGAAGAAGTCCGTCGATCCCGCCTAAATCGACAAAAATACCGTAATCGGTAATATTTTTAATAATACCGTCGATGACGCTTCCTTCTTTTATATTACTTAATGTTTCTTTCTTTTCAGCTTCTCTTTCGGCAGCAACGATCGTTCTACGGGACAAAACAACGTTGTTACGTTTCCGGTCATACTTTAATATATGAAAATCCAGTGTCTGGCCGACAAATTTATCCAAATCTTTGACGGGGCGAGTATCTATCTGTGAACCTGGCAAGAAGGCAGTCACACCAATATCAACCGAAAGGCCGCCTTTGACCTTTTCAATAACTTTGCCTTTAATTGTGGCATTATTTTCACAAACACTCTTAATCTCATCCCAGACTTTTAATTTTGCTGCTTTCTCTCTGGATAAAATCAAATTTCCTTCAGAATCTCTTTTATCAATGAAAACTACTATATCATCGCCAACGGCAATATTCATATTCCCGTCTGCGTCTTTAAGTTCTTTGGCCGGAATAAAGCCTTCGGTTTTCCAACCGACATCGACCATCACGGTATCGGCGTTAATTTGCACCACTTTACCAGTTGCAATGTCTCCGTATTGTATTTGATTGAGACTCTGCTCATAGAGCTCTTTGAAACCGACATCTTCATCCTGCGATTGAAATGCGTGCACTGCTGAATCTTTTTCTACATCTTCCTTAGCAAAGTTTGAGTTATTATTGTTAACCATTAACCAACACCCCCCTGTTTTTTATAAATACAAAAAAAGCACCTAACATACTGAAAATTAAATAGCAAGATAATACCTGCGTAATTTTCGTTATTTATTTTTATTTTAGTGGCTATATTTTATTTGATACTTGCCGAATGATATTTTCTACTACTTCCGGTATAGACATTTTAGTCGAATCGATAATTATGGATGATGAAGTTGGTTTTAACGGGGCAATTTCCCGTTTGGAATCCTGATTGTCCCTTGCCAGCATATCTTTTCGAATCGAATGGAACTCGGAGGAGTCGCCCTTGTTCTTAAGTTCTTTATATCTCCTTTTTATTCTTTCTTCGATATCGGCGTCAAGATAAAATTTATAGTCGGCGCGGGGAAACACTACGGATCCCATATCTCTGCCTTCCGTGACCACACCACCCCGGGCGCCCGCCTCTCTTTGCAGTTCGAGTAATCTTTGTCGAACAACTGGAAAAGCGGATATCTTTGACGCGGCCAGTCCTATTTCTTCCGTCCGGAGCTTGTCTCCGACATCTTCCCCATCGACGTATACCTTCATCTGACCGTCAATATTTTTTAAAGATATGCTGATGTTTGAGCATAAACTATCGAGCACCTCCATATCATCCACATTAATTTTATTCTTTAGAGCCTTATATGCCAATGCACGATACAGGGAACCTGTGTCCAGATATATATAGCCCAGTCTTTTCGCCACAATCCTGCTCACGGTGCTTTTACCAGCGCCGGCCGGTCCGTCGATAGTAATGATCATCTTTCTATGCATTGATTAATCCTCATTGAAAATTACTTAAAAAGGCTGTCTTGCTTTAAATAAGTAAAAAGGATAAGATCATGAACAATTACATTAAATTTAGAAAAAAGTAATTATGCGTAATTTCATTCAAAATCAATATATTTCTCTTATTTTTGTGTTTTTTGTTCTATTTTTTCGGGCTACTGTTTGTTTTGCCGAATTCACCATCGATGATGAAAAGAAGCTGGGCAAAGAGTTTTACGATAAAATGGTCAAACACCATTTGCTTTTGGAAAACAGACACCTGAACGAATACATAGTCAAAATCGGCAATCTCGTTTTAAAAGGCAATAAGCAGGTTCCCTTTCAGTTCCATTTTTCCATAGTCAACGATACGGCAATCAATGCTTTTGCCACGCCGGGTGGATATATTTATGTTAACAAAGGTCTCATTAATGCTGTGGAAAACGAAGGTGAATTGGCCGGAGTCATAGCTCATGAAATCGCTCATGCCAACGCCCGCCATATTGCCAGTATCATCGAAAAATCACAGAAGCTCAGTATTGCTACCCTCGCCGCCATCCTGGCCGGTGCCTTTCTCGGGGGAGGAGGTGAAGCTACTGCGGCAATTGCCGCTCTTACCGTGGCGGGTTCAGCCAGCTTAAACCTGAAATACAGTCGGGAACACGAAGAGGAGGCAGACCGCCTGGGGATAGAATACCTGACAGGGGCCGGATATTATCCGGCCGCAATGGTGGATTTTCTTAAAATTATAAAAAGATATGAATACTTATCCAAGAGCATTCCATCTTATCTGTTAACGCATCCCGGTACCGACGAGCGCATGTTTTATCTCGACAGCCTGATTCTGACAAAATATCGCCAAAAGGGATTAAAAAACATCGTTGGTAACTTAACGAGAATTCAGGCACTGCTGATACTGGACGGCGATGATTTAAAGTCCAAGCAGAAACAATTGGAGGATTTATTAGTCAAGAATCCCGGAAGCGTCGATCTGTTATATGCTCTTGCCCTGGTTGAAGACAAACTTGGAAAAACAAATGATGCCTTAATTCACTATCAGAGAGCGCTGAGTTTATCCCCCCGTGATGTGGACGTCTTAAAATCGATGGGGCTGTTATATCTGAAAATAGGAAAAGCCTACGAGGCGCAGGAATATCTTCAGCGCGCCAGGGACGTCAACAAGAATAATGATGATGTCATTCTTGCCCTGGGGAAAGCTTATGATTCGCTGGGTAAATATGACAATGCCCTGGAATGTTTCCTAAAGCTGAAAGACAAAAAAATTGATGACGAAGTCGATATCCACTATTATATTGCCATGACCTACGGCAAATTAAATATTCTGGGGGAATCTCATTATAATTTTGGTTTATACTTCAAAACACTGAAGAAGAAAGACACTGCCCTGTTTCATTTTAAAAAAGCACTGGATTATTTCCCTCCGGATTCGGCACGCGCAGATGCAGTCAACCAGGAAATTAAAGATTTGAACAGTAAAGAAGCGCCTAAAAAAATTATTCCGGCGCGTTCCGGACGGCTCAGAGTCAACTACCTTAGGCCATAGAAAAGTATCAGGCTGACATTTACAGTCATATTTATGGTTTCTTTTTTATCCATTGCGAAAAATTAAACAATACATTATAAGACCGTTCTATAAATCGATGGATTCATAATATGTCTGGACATTATTAAGTTTGCCGCATCGACAACAGGCTTTTCCGCAATCACCTGATGCAGCAGCTTAATATAACAAATACCTTTCAGGGAGGGAGTAAACAAAGTGAATATTCTCATTTTTGGACCTAACGGCAGCGGCAAAGGAACTCAGGGAGCAATAGTGCAAAAGAAAT
>JBDKUX010000109.1:0-25910 GCA_039679455.1 Smithella sp.
TTGAGTTAAAAAATATAATTGAATTGAATCTCAAAAAGATTACCCATCTTCGGTAACATCTTTTATGAGGAAACGTCTCCTCTCCAGTTCCTTCTCTCGGTAACATTTATTTATGAGGCAATAGGTAGAACAGCTTTATATGCTGTTGGCTTCCATCGGATGACAGACAGCTTTAAAATATTCAATAGAGCGCAGCAGAACGGCAATCCATCTTCAAGCCGATTATTTTGTTATGCCCTAATATGCTTAATAATTTCCCCGGTTGATATAACCTGGGCATAGACTGTACCAAGGGCAGCCATGAATGCTGCATGAACGTTTGAACTCGGAACATCAACACCGCCATGCGACAGTTCTCTTGTTGCACATGCATCATCCGCGACAGTGCAGGCAAAGCCTTTATCGAATGCGGCCCTGACGGTGGCATCTATACACATATGCGACATCATCCCGCAAAAAGTAATCTTATCAACGTGTTTCTCCCGTAAAAACTTTTCCAGTTCGGTATCGCGGAAACTGTTGGGAAAATGTTTGATAATAACTTTTTCATCGGGTAGAGGAAACACACAGTTATGTATTTCAACGCCCGTTGTCCCCGGCAATAAAAAAGTTGCCCCCTCTCTTGTTGATATGTGCCGGATATGAACAATCGGGTTATTTTGTTTGCGAAATGCTTCCAATAAGAATTTGGCTTTTAGACCTGCTGCTTCCGAGTTGACAACCTCCATGCCTCCACCAGGAAAGTAGTCATTTTGTATATCAATGATAATCAACGCTTCCGTCATTTAATTCTCCTTCCACGGTATTTAGGGAACATCCGTGATGAGAAATTTCAACAGGGGAAACGGAGATTTCCCTTGACCTTCCCGGATGCGGCCCGTGTCTATAATAATTATTCAACTGCTACCTCTGCCACCCACATCAATTCGCAGGAGTGATCGCCGCTGTCCTCCCTGGTTAATGAGGAATGCCAGGATCCGCCTTCAGGATGCTTTACATTGATGAGATAGCCTTTTAATTTGACAATTTCCCCGTTGCGTACCTTGAACAGACTCGATTTTATATTGTTATCAGCCGGGACAATATGCGTATTGGCGGAGTTGCGGACGATTAGGGCAGGATCAATTGGCGGAGCATTTCTCCATCTGTAATAATACCAACGATTATCCTGGCTGATATTAAGTTGTTTGGTGATGGCATTATCAGACATGGGCCCCCAGCCCAATGCAAAATCCAGCGGAGAAAGTTTTGCCCAGCTCCCGTTCGTGTAGCGTTTGATTGACAGCACTTTGGCGCGAATCTCATAATGTGCGACGGGCTGAATTTCAAAACCCAGGAACTGCCTGGCCGGCGCATCAGTACTCTCCTGCAAGGGTTGCTCCTCGACAATTCCAATGTTGGCGATCCGTTTCTGCTCCATTTTATTGTGTATGAAATAACCGAGTCCAATGAGCAGCAGGACAATTAATGCTATCATTGATATGGGCTGTTTGGCTTTTTTAGATGATTTTGAAGCGCTTGACCGGCCGCGTAATGGATCAAAGTCTTCGGGCTTCAGTTTGGCAAAAATGACGCCGCAGCGAATGCACTCCAGCTTTCCTTCTGCCTGTTCGGCACCACATTTTGGACAAATCATCTTTCAGTCTCCGATCTTCAAATCTCCGGCACCTTTTGCGAAGAGGGCATATCGGTTAACAATTATTTATCTCCTGTCCGCCACAAATAGCGATAATAAAGATAGCAAGGAATCAAATAGATTTACAAGTTGCTCCGTGATTTCCCGTGCATGGATAATCATGGTCCTTTCAATTCTCATATTTCGGCAATTTGCGTAACGCTCTTAAATATTCGGGATGTCAAACAATAATTAATTCGATAAATTTCATTGAACACCAGTTGAAAGGATGCACACCTTTAAAAACACTGCCTGCAAGACTATTAGGAAGCAATGGCGTTTTCGCCATCATGCGCAAACAAGTTGGGTCATTTCTTTGAATCGGTAATATTGGATTCAAGTCTTGACGTCATGAACCTTTTCAAGTAATAAACCCTCACAATTTTTATCAAGGAGTCCAGTATGAAAAACCATTCTATTCTTAAATATTTCTTCGGGTTGCTGTTATCCCTGATGCTTGTCATCGGCACAACGGCTCAGGCGGCGGATACCATTAAAATCGGCATCGCCGGTTCTCATTCCGGCGACCTGGCTTCCTACGGATTGCCCACGGTCAGGGCGGCCCAGCTGGTAGTCAGAAATATCAACGCCAAGGGCGGTGTTAATGGTAAAAGAGTGGAACTGGTAATTGAAGATGACGCCTGCAAGCCGGAGCTGGCCACAAATGTCGCTACGAAACTTGTTTCCGCTAGAGTTCACGCCGTCATCGGTCATATCTGCAGCGGCTCGACCAAGGCAGCTTTACGCACATATAAAGACGCCAAAATTATCGTCATTTCGCCTTCGGCAACCAATCCCGAACTCACCATGTCCGGTCAGTATCCCAATTTCTTCCGCACAATCGCCCCCGACGATACACAGGCCCGACTGGCCACCAATTTTGCAATGCAGACACTGAAGTTCACCAGATTTGCGATTATCCATGATAAAGGCGATTACGGCAAAGGGTTTGCCGAGTACGCTTACAAATTCATTAAAGCCTCGGGAAAAGCACAGGTGGTGCTTTATGAAGGAATCACACCGGGCGCGGTGGATTATTCGGCCATTGTTCAGAAAATAAAATACGCCAAAGCAGATGCCGTAATTTACGGCGGCTATCATCCCGAAGCCGCTTCCATTGTGCAGCAAATGCGCAGAAAGGGAATGAAAACCGCCTTTATCTCCGACGACGGCGTCAAGGATCAGACTTTTATTAAAGTGGCCGGAGCCTATGCCGAGGGCGTCTATGCCTCCGGACCCAAAGATACAACCAGAAATCCCCTAGCTATTACAGCCATCGCCGAACATAAGAAAGCATACGGTTCGGAGCCAGGAGCTTTTTATCTGAACGCTTATGCGGCCGTTCAGGCGGTTCTCAATGCCATGAACAAGGCCCGATCAACTGACTATAATGCGGTTGCCAAAGCTTTGCGCACTTTTCAAACAGACACACCCCTGGGAAAAATTAAATTCAACAAGCAGGGAGACGCCGTTGGAACAGGTTTTTCCATTTATCAGGTACGCAAAGGAGCATATGTGGAGTTAAAATAGGTGAATTTTTTTTGGGATTTATTTCTTGGCGGTATCACCCGGGGCAGCATTTACGCTCTGATCGCCCTGGGCTATACCATGGTTTACGGTATTCTTGAGCTGATTAATTTCGCCCACGGTGAAATTTACATGATCGGCGCATTCACCGCTCTGATCGTGGCTTCCATTCTGACCATGCATGGTTTGACCGGCATCTCTGTCCTGCTGCTGGCAACAATTATCGCCGTCCTTTATTCCTCGGCCTATGGTTTTTCCGTTGAAAAAATAGCTTACAAACCCCTGCGTCAGGCTCCCCGGCTTTCACCGCTGATCAGCGCTATCGGTATGTCTATTTTCCTGCAGAATTATATCATGCTCGCCCAGACATCCGATTTTCTGCCCTTTCCGGACCTGCTGCAAGAATTTGAGCTGCCGGAAATTATTGCTGAATGGATAGCTCCGTCGGAATTTATGATCATTTTTACAGCCGCCGTGCTGATGATTTGCCTGACGCTGGTTTTAAAGTTCACCAAAATGGGCAAAGCCATGCGCGCCGTTGCGCAGGACCGCGAAATGGCGATGCTTCTCGGCATCAATGTCAACCGGATTATTTCCCGTACATTCATCATCGGCTCGGCCCTTGCCGCTATCGGCGGCGTCCTGATTGGTTCGCATACCGGCAGAATAAACTTTTACATCGGGTTTGCCGCCGGCATTAAAGCCTTCACCGCCGCCGTTCTCGGCGGCATAGGCAGCATTCCCGGCGCTATGCTGGGCGGTCTGGTTCTGGGATTGACCGAAAGCTTCGCCACCGGTTATGTATCCAGTGATTATGAAAACGTGTTTGCCTTTGCCCTGCTGATCCTGATATTAATTTTCAAGCCGGAAGGAATTCTGGGCCGCTCCTCCCAGCAAAAGGTATAAGACCGGAGAGAAACGATGAAATTTGTCGAAGAATTTAAAAAATCGTTTTTTATATCTCTGGGGCTGATCCTGCTCACCTTCCCCATCATGGTAATCCAAGTCAATACTATTGAGAATGTCGTTGTCTGGCGCTGGCGCAATTTAATTTTTGTCGGGCTGGGCGGATTTATACTTTCTTTCTTTTGGCTGCTTTTCCAGAAAAAGAAAGGCGACGCCATTGCGCAAGCACCGGCAGGTCATTCGCGGCTGCACCGCATAATGGATGAGCCGCGCCTCTACCGCCCCGCCCTGATCATTATTGCCTTCTGCGCTCTGATATTCCCGTTTGTTTTCTCCCACTACCAGGTTAACATTATGACCACCGCCCTGATCTATGTCATGCTGGGGCTGGGATTAAATATCGAAGTGGGGCTGGCCGGCCTGCTGGATCTCGGTTATGTGGCTTTTTATGCCGTCGGAGCTTACAGCTATGCCCTGCTCAATTATCATTTCGGCCTCGGTTTCTGGAGCGCTCTGCCTGTAGGCGCGTGCCTCGCCGCTTTCGCCGGCATTCTGGTCGGCTTTCCTGTACTGCGTTTGCGCGGCGATTACCTGGCCATCGTGACGCTTGCCTTCGCGGAAATAATCCGCCTGGTTCTCGAAAACTGGAACGAATTTTCCTTCGGCCCCAGCGGCATCTCCAATATCCCGCGCCCCGGCTTTTTCGGCATAAAACTGACGCCGGAACAATCCGCCATTTACATGTACTTTTTATTGATTTTAATGTGCATTTTTACTATTTTTGTCATCCATCGCCTGCAGCACTCGCGCATCGGACGCGCCTGGGTTGCTCTGCGCGAGGATGAACTTGCCTGCCAGGCCATGGGCATCGATAAAACAAAAGCCAAGCTGGCCGCCTTTGCGCTGGGCGCAACCTGGGCGGGAATGGCAGGCGTCCTGTTTGCCGCCAAAACAACCTTCATCAATCCGGCCAGTTTTACTTTTCTCGAATCGGCTATGATTTTATCCATTGTCGTTCTGGGCGGCATGGGGTCTGTTGTCGGCGTCGTTATCGCCGCGCTGGCCCTGATTCTGATTCCCGAATATTTGCGCGTATTCAGCGATTACCGGATGCTCCTATTCGGCGCGGCGCTGATTATAATGATGGTCTTCCGTCCTCAGGGCATTTTGGCCGACAGGCGCAAAAAATATGAATTTCATAAACTGCAATCCGGCGAGGGAAATTGAACAGGATTTTTATGGATATTGTTTTAGAAGTAAAAAATCTGACCATGAATTTCGGCGGCATCAAGGCGTTGGATCGCGTCTGCCTGGAAATCAGGAAAAATCAGATCGTCGCCCTCATCGGCCCCAACGGCGCGGGAAAAACTACGCTGTTTAACTGTCTGACGGGAATTTACACGCCTTCGGAAGGCGACATTATAGTGCATATGGCTCAGGGGAAATCCCGGCGCATCAACGGAATGAAAATCAATCAGATTACCAAACTGGGTTTGGCGCGCACCTTCCAGAATATCCGCCTTTTCGGGGGAATGACCGTTTTGGAAAACGTCATGACCGGCCGCCACTGCCGTACGCATTCCGGAATTACCGGGGCGATATTCCGTCCGAAAAGCACCCGTGACGAGGAAAAGGCGATCGTGAATGACAGCTATCGCATCCTCGAATACATCGGGCTTACCGCGTACGTCAATGAACTGGCCCGAAATCTGCCCTACGGCGCGCAGCGGCGGCTGGAGATTGCCCGGGCATTGGCCTGCGATCCGCAGATTCTTCTTCTGGACGAGCCGGCGGCGGGGATGAATTCCCAAGAAACCAGGGAGCTCGAACAATTGATCATCCGGCTCTGGGAAGAACATCATCTGTCTATCCTGCTGATCGAACATGACATGAAGCTGGTCATGAACCTGGCGCAGAATATTTTTGTTCTTGACTATGGTGAAGAAATCGCCCGGGGAACGCCTGCGGAAATCACCAGTAATCCGATAGTTATCGAAGCCTATCTTGGAGTGCAAAACGATGCTCAAGTTAATTGATGTCGAGACTCACTACGGCAACATCCTCGCACTTCAGGGCGTCTCCCTGACCGTGGGAGAAGGCGAAATTGTCGCGCTGATCGGCGCCAACGGCGCGGGAAAGACGACGACCCTGATGTCCATTTCCGGCATTGTTCCCGTCAGCGCCGGACAGATACTTTTCAACGGCCAGCCCATTGAAAAAGAAGACCCCGATAAAATTGTCGCCGCCGGCATCTCGCAGGTGCCCGAAGGACGAAGAATCTTCCCCGGCCTGAGCGTAATGGAGAATCTGGAACTGGGCGCTTTCCTGCGCAAAGATCACGGGCAAATCAAAAAAGACATCAAATATATTTTTAAATTATTCCCTATTCTGAACAATCGCCGGCACCAGGCGGGCGGCACTTTAAGCGGCGGCGAACAGCAAATGCTGGCCATATCGAGGTCGCTGATGGCCCGACCGAAGCTGCTGCTGCTGGACGAACCATCATTGGGACTGTCGCCGCTCATGACGAATCAAATCTTTGAGATGATCAGGATAATCAATGCCGATGTGCAGATGACTATTTTTCTTGTCGAGCAAAACGCCAACATGGCACTGAAAATGGCGCATCGCGCCTACGTGATGGAAAACGGCGTCGTCACCCTCGAAGGCAAAGCCGCCGATTTGCTGAACAACGACGAGGTTAAAAAGGCTTATCTGGGAATATAGCTTACATTTACTTTACTGCTTGTATTTACGGGATTTCCTGTGTTAGATACCCCGCAGCAAACAGGGAAATCAAACCAGGCAGAAGGAGACAGGATGACAGATACATTCCAGGATAAGGTGGCGATAGTTACCGGCGGCGCCTCCGGGTTGGGACTATCTTTGTGTGAGGTTTTATGTCGACGCGGCGCTCATGTCATCGTGGCCGATATTGATGATGCACCGGCGCAAAAGCTCGCAGCGGCCATATGCGCCAGGGGCGGCCGGGCACGCGCCGCGCATGTAGACGTCGCAAGTTTCGAACAAGTGGAAAAGCTCATCTCCGACACGGTTTCCGAATACGGACGCCTAGACTATATGTTCAACAATGCGGCCGCCGCCGCAACCAGGGGGGAACTGCGGCATGTTTCGCTGGAACCCTGGCACCGGGCAATGGACGTCAATATGTTCGGAATTCTGCATGGAACACTCGCCGCTTACCCTGTCATGATCCGGCAGGGCTTCGGACACATCGTCAACACGGGGTCCATAGCCGGTCTGGTCAGTTTTCCCACGAGCATCCCCTACGGGGCTTCTAAAGCGGCGGTGGTGAATCTTTCCATAGCTCTACGGGCGGAAGCGGAAGAGCTGGGCGTCAAAGTCAGCGTCGTCTGTCCGGGGCCGATCCACGGCGAAGAACGCAAAAACGTCAAACTGATAGGAACCGAGAAAGCGGCGGAACTTATGCTCGAAGGTGTGGAACGCAATAAAGCCATTGTCGTATTTCCTATGCTGGCCCGTGTCCTCTGGTGGCTGTACCGGTTGTCTCCGACCCTGCTGCTTTCTTTCGGGCGCAAGTTTATGCGGGATTTCCGCCGCCGGCACAAAACGAATCCCCAAGTGCCGGAAGGTCGGAAGTAATAATTCCAATTCCCAAGCAAGCGCTGCCTTTACCGGTCTGTATTTTAATATAGATTGCTTGTTCATTTTTTACTTTACCGCTTGTATTTATATAATTTTCTGTGTTAAATTCTTTTATCAGAGGTAGAAAAATCTAACCGGACAACGGGTGAAGGAAGCCAAACATTGGACCCTGCCGAAGTAACAAAACAGGATTTATTTAACGCCTGTGAATCTTTATTCGGAACGGATATTGATGTATCGGTCGAATTTCTGCGCTACCTGAAGCCGGACGGTGTGAAAGCAGCCTATCGCAAAAGAGCCTTCGAAACGCATCCCGACCGGGCGCTTGTAGTTTCCGGGAAACCGGACCTTCTGGAAAAACGTTTTAAGGAAATCAACCTGGCCTATCAGCTGTTGCTTGCGTTTTTAAGTTGTCCCGAAAAATATTCCCTCGACGAAGCCGGTCTAATTCACAAGCACTACAAGCGTAAACAACAACCGGCACGGCCCGCGGCCCGCCGCAAAACACACAGTCCACCCAAGACGGAACCTCTTTATCGGGGCAGAATGCCGGCCAGGAAACTCCTGTTCGGACAGTACCTTTATTATTCGGGGCTTGTTTCACTTTCCGCACTGATTAAGGCGGTCGTCTGGCAGAGGCTGCAAAGGCCTTCTATCGGCGCCATCGCCGCAAGCTGGGGATGGATTGAGGGCCCGGATATTCTGGCTGTCTTGCGTTCCCGCCGGTACGGGGAAAAATTCGGTGAGTGCGCAATGCGCTTAGGCTACATTTCCAAATTTCAATTGTCGTTATTACTGGAAAGACAGCGGGCCATTCAGCCGCAAATAGGAAAATATTTTGTTGAAAAGGGCATGTTTACCCCGTTTCAGTTATACAAGTTAGTGGAGGAGATGAAAGCGCATAACAGGAAACACCGGTCTTACTGACGGAATTAGGGATGTACAAACTTTTCTCCCGTCATTTGCCTTTCTTTTTTCTAGCGCGTTTTTTAAAAATTGTGCCAACGGTATCGGCAACTACGTTTTTTATTAAAACCAGTTTGGAAAAAGACTGTCCCGATTTTTTTTCAACGCCGTTGCCGCTGTTATCGGTCCTGGTCTGATCCACCTTCCGTAAATATTCAAAAAATTCTTTAGCCTCCTGAAACTCCGGGTTTAATTTCAACGCGTTTCCCAAAAACGCCTCCGCTTTATTCAGCTTACCCTGTTCAAAATAGGCGCGGGCCGTATTGTAAAATAAATTTTCATCCTTTGGAGATATGGAGATAGCTTTAGAATAGTTTTTTATAGCCTCATCATAGTTTTTTGCCTCGCGGTTTTGGATACCCAGCATGTTATAGTGTTGAATAATTCTATTCATCATTTCTTCGTTATCCTGGATTATTTCCTGTGCACCGGGCATGTTTGCTTCATCAATCAGCTTAATGGCTTCCTGTATTTTCTGACTAAGCTCTTCTTTTTTCTTTTCCTCGGCTTTAACCATTTCCAGCCTTTGTGCTTCGGCTGCCTCTTCATCCTTTTCGACTTTTTGAATAATTTCCTGTTCCTGGGCTATAATCATACTTTTGATAAATTCCAGATTGGTGTCCAGATCCGTATCACCAAAAGTAAATTCCCCGAAGATTTCCTTGAATTTTTTATGGGCGGAAAGATTTTCAAGAAAGGTTTGTACGCCTTCATGAAGTTCTTTCTTTTCCTTGCCGGTCATAGCAATAGCCGGTATCCGTTCGATGACATCCTTAAACGTGATCAGGCAGGCAGCGATCTTGCCCTGCTTGGCCTGCAATTCACACGTATGGAAACGATGGAACAGTTCGGTTACAGTTGTTATTTTTTTTGCCATGCATCATTCCTTTTCTACGGTATATAAATGGAAAAAACTCCGCCGTTTAATGCGCCGCCGTTGGTAATAGAGATAAAACCTCTTTTCCCGTTGTTAACGTGCATAGAGGAAGCCATTACAGAAAAATAAATTCCCAGTCCCGTACCGCCCGTTTGAAAATCTATCCCTTTTTTAAATTGCGGATTATTCTTTTCATTAAAAAGCATGGAAGACGGGTAACCCGGGCCGTCATCTTCAACGCGCATCACGAGATAGCCGTCCTCTGTATACGAACTTATTTTAACCTTTTCTTTCGTATAGCGAAAGCAATTATTGATGATGTTATCCAGAACTCCCGCAATGAGATTGCGGTCGAGAGCCCAAAAAAGAGCGGAATCGCAATCTATTTCTATTGCTATGCCCTTTGCATTCAACAGCGCTTCATGTTGTATGGATACATCCTCCAGAATATCTCTGATCGAATGATAGTCGATATTAACAGCCAGTTGAGATTTTTCCGCTTTATAAAGGGAAAGGAGACGGATCAAACTGTTATTCAATCGTTTAATTTCATATTGCAGTTTGTAGAATTCTATACAGGAAGGACACTCCTGCCCGCGGCAACCGGCAATTATATCTTCCAGATTATAAAAAAGAATTCCCAGCGAATTCTTGGTATCATGCAGCGTGGAAGCCAGAATGTCGGAAAAGTTCATTTTATCAGTCATTATAACCTCTCGGGAATAAGCTCATTGTACATCGCCAGGAGCATCGGTAAATCTTTAAAGTTCTCATCAGCCTTTCTTACCCTGTCCAGGTAAACCTTGACATCGGTCAATAGTTGCTCGTCAATTCCGTTTTCTTTCATGAAGAGCATAAGAACCTGCGCCGTATTGGCGTTGATGATTTTATTTTCCGGCAACTGCAGGACGGCTTTCTCAAAGTAAGCAATTGCTTCCGAAAGTTTCCCGTCCTGAGCCAGTTTAACGCCGGCGTTATTGAGGCTGAAGATTTCATCTTTCACATCTTCGATGATTTTCCGTCCCTGATCCACCATCCCGGTTTCCCGAAAAACCATGCGGACATTATCCAGCGTTGCGTTGCTGTCATGGTTCTCCCGGATAATATGCCTTATTATTTCCTCACCTTTTTCTTTTTCACCATTGATGAGATAAGTGCGGGCCAGTTCGAGTTTCAGATTGGAAGGTATTTTCCCCCCTGAATTTTCCAGAATCCGTTGCGCTTCGTTCATTGCTCTCGCCGCATTGTCATTCATATCCATTTTTTTGTAGACATAGCTTTCCGTTAAACTGACATGCAGTTTCGCTTCTCTGTCCTCCGGAAAAACCTGCCGGGCATCAGCAAGTACATCCAGTCCCTCCTCCGGACTGTCCAGTTGAACCAATGTTTTGGCCAGATTGGTATAGTCGGAAGGACTTTTGAAACAGGAATATTTTCCCTGCGCCACCGTTGCCTTATAGGCGTTTTCAGCTATGGAATAGTCCTCGTTGCGATAAGCAATATCCCCCAGATTTTTCTGGCGCAGGATGGCCCTGGGTGAGATGCTTACTGCATTCATCATCACTTCCTGCGCAGCTTGATGATCGTTCATTTTTAGCAGCGTCTCGGTGAGATAGTCATAAGCGGACATTATTTTATCGTTCTTTTCAATGATGCCTTCAAAAATATCTTTAGCCTTTGAATATTGTCCCATCATCAAAGCGGTTCTGCCCCGCCCGATCATTACCCAGGAAACATTTCCCATAAGCACCATTTTGTTGTAAAATTCGGCCGCTTCTTTGTATGCGCCCTTCTTCAGCAGAATTTCTCCTTTCAGTTTCAACACTTCCGCCAGGTTGCGCGGTGATTTTTTTATCATGTCGTCGCACAATTGAACGGCTTCAGAATAATTTTCTGCTGATAGAGCCGTATCAATAGCTTTCAATTCTTCTTTCCTCTCGATAAGATCCTTTATTTTTTTCTCCAGTATTTCTTTGGCAAAAGGCTTTATCAGGTAGTCATCCGGCTGGTATTCCGCTGCACTCATAATCATTTCAAAGGAATTTTCCGCCGTCACCATAATAAAGATGCTGGAATAATTAATATATCCGCGATATTTGCCTTCTTCCAAAACCTGCTGCCCCGATTTTCCTTCACCCAGGTTGTAATCGCAGAGAATAACATCGTATTTGCGGGCAGCCATTTTTCGAATGGCATCTTCACCGTTTCTGGCATCATCAAGGTAGAGAACCCCCAGGGAATGGATCATATTTTTCAAAGTCAGCCGGAAATTTAGAAAGTCATCCACAATGAGTATTTTTTTACGTCTCAGGTTTATTTCTTTTTTGTGATCATGTTTGTTATTAATTGCCATGGTATCTTATATTGGAATATTTTACGGTCATTGAGAATTTAGCAGCCGCCTGACATGCATTTTAGAATTCATTAAAAATATTTCAGGCAATAACTAAAAAAATTCGGGCAACAGCATTTTTCAGATTACCGCAGTATTTTTTATTTATTAAATTCAGCCTTTGGGATCGCATCGCGAATATTTCAGGATAATCATTTATCCTTTTCATCGTCGCTTTGGTAAATATTCTTTAGCAGGCTTTTAACACTGTAAAGTTATTGCAGCAGGTTTTCTTTTAGCTTGCGGCTCGACGGGAAATATGGTTTAGAAAGGCAGCTCTTCAGGCTAAAATACTTTATAAATTTATTGGCTTGCATGTTACTAAACAAGTATCGGATCAGATGGTCTATTGTAGCGATAACAGCTTTTGCCGTCGCACTATTATTCTTCTGGGAATCCGGCCATCTGAAAATCGAAACCGACATCCTGGAATCTCTGCCGCATAACGACCCGGTGCTTTCCGACGCCCGCCGGATCATCAAGCATTTGCCCTTTCAGGACCGGCTGATTATCGACGTCGGCAGAGAAACGGCAGACAGAGACAAACTTGCCGCGGCAGCCTCCCTGATAACGGAGAAGCTCAGAAAAAGCGGGCTTTTCACCAAAGTTGGAATTGATGAGGAGGCTAAATATTTTCCGGAATTAATAACGCATATTACCGATAGTCTCCCGCTTCTTTTCAGCGCTGAAAAACTGGAAAAAGAACTGAAGCCGCTTTTGGAGACGGACCGGATTAAGGAGACTTTTATCCAAAATCGGCAGGCTCTGGAGCAACTCGAAGGAATCGGCCGCAGTGAAATGATCGCCAAAGACCCGTTAGGATTTTCCGGTATTATTCTGCGGCAGCTTTCCGCGTTGATGCCTACTGACAAAGCACAATTTCATCAAGACCAGTTAATTTCCGAAGACGGCAAACATGCTCTCATTATCGCCAAAATTGCGGGATCGGGATCAGATACCGCAACCGGCGCCAGAATATCCAGACTTCTGGACGATATAGAAAAGGCATTACCGGTGGATGCGGCATTAAAGGGAGAAAAATATACACTTAATGCTGCGGGCGTCTACCGCGCGGCCCTGGATAATGAAACCACCGCCAAAAAAGACACACATGCCGCCATTACATTAACAACTTTGGGAATTGCCTTTTTACTGTTATTTGCCTTCCCCCGACCGCTTATCGGCCTTCTGGCGCTGCTGCCCTCAACGGTCGGGGCTATTGCCGCTTTGTTTGTTTGCTCCTTTTTCTTCAAATCCATGTCCATGATTGCTGTCGGTTTCGGCGGAGCAATTATGGCCTTTACCGTGGATTTGGGTATTACGTACCTGCTTTTTCTGGATCAGCCCCGGGAGACTTCCGGCAAGCAGGTCGCGCATGAAGTATGGTCGGCAGATCTTCTGGCAGTTCTGACTACAGTGGGCGCATTTCTTCTTCTGCTCGTCAGTGACTTTAAAATACTAGCGGAAATCGGTGTTTTTTCCGCCCTCGGTGTTACATTTGCTCTGCTTTTTGTTCACTTTGTTTTTCCCGTAATATTTCCGACAATGCCCGCGGCTACCCGCCCGCGCCATCCCTTTCTCTTCAATCTTATAAACAAAACATCAGCTCCGGCTAAGTGGAAATTCATTGCGGCGCTGACTTTTGGTTTACTGATGCTTTTTTTTGCCAGACCCGTGTTCAACGTGGATATCAGTTCCATGAATTCCGTCAGCAAAGAGGCAATCACCGCCGAAAATGTTATACAAAAAACATGGGGGGATCTTTCCGGCAAGTGTTATGTTTTTTTGCAGGCTGCGGACATTGCCGAGCTGCAGGAGAAAAACGATCAGCTGCTGCCGCTGCTCACCAAAGACATGAAAGAAGGTAAATTGTCTTCCTTTTTTCTTCCCTCTTCATTATTCCCTTCAGCAAAGACAGCCGGAGACAACCTGGCGGCATGGCGGAATTTCTGGAATCCGGGGCGTCTGGCCAAACTTGAGGCAGATATAAATGACGCTGCGCGCGCAGCCGGTTTTGCTCCCGACGCATTTGCTCCTTTTTGGAAAACTCTACACAATAAAAATCCCCAAATAAAAGAGATACCGGGAAAATACCTGGATTTTTTGGGAATCACAAAGAGCGATGCCGGATATAACCAACTCAGCCTGCTGGCCACCGGCAGAAATTACAATGGGGAGGATTTCTTCTCCCGCCTCGCCCCTACGGGTATTGCAGGGGTATTTGATGTTGGGCTGTTCAACAAAAGACTGGGGGATACTCTCCGAAATATTTTTCTGGAAATTGCGCTGATTACCAGCATCGGCATTGTGGTGGTTGTTTTTTTATTTTTTCTTGATTGGATGTTATCGCTTATTGTACTGGCGCCGGTTGCTTTTGCTCTTGTGGCAACGCTGGGAACAATGAAGATCATCGGCCATCCACTGGACATTCCCGGTATTATGCTCTGGGTCGTCATTATGGGCATGGGAATCGATTACTCCATTTATTATGTCTGCTTCTACCAGCGTTATCGCGATGAAAATCATCCTTCCATGGATACGATCAAGATGGCGATGTTTCTGGCTTCCTTTACCACGCTGATCGGTTTCGGCGTCCTCGCCTTTGCCCGCCATTCTCTGCTGCACAGTATCGGCCTTACCTCGCTTTTGGGCATCGGCTATTCCATCCTGGGGAGCTATTTCATCCTGCCCACCCTGATGAAAAAATTGTATACCCCCTATGCCTTTCCTGCAGGCCCGCTTACACCGGGATCAAAAGAGCATTTGAAGCGCACGGTTTTACGCTACCGTCACCTGGAAGCTTATCCCCGGCTTTTTGCCCGGTTTAAAATAAAGATTGATCCGATGTTCAAAGAACTGGATAAGTATGTGCAGAATCCCCGCAGAATAATCGACATCGGCTGCGGCTACGGAATTCCGGCGGTATGGCTTCTGGAGCTTTATCCCGCAGCAAAGGTATACGGGCTGGAACCTGATGAGGAGCGGGTGCGCATCGCTTCCCGGGTTATCGGAGAGCGCGGCAAGGTGGAGACAGGCAAGGCTCCTGATCTGCCTCCTGTCGTTGGCGAAGTCGATTACGTTATCATGCTGGATATGCTGCATTATGTTTCCGATGAAGAATTGCCGATTTTGCTGAGGCGGATCTATGAAAAGCTGGAAAAGAACGGTACACTGCTCGTTCGTTCCACCGTCCCTTCGGAGAGAAAAGTTCCCTGGAAACGCTGGATAGAATCATTCCGTTTAAAGCATTCTTGTATACCGGAACATTTTCGCAGCGAAAAAGAAATAACCGGTTTTATTCAAGCCGCCGATTTCCAGGTTGACGTATTCGCCTCTTCTACCGCCGCCGTCGAGGAAAAATGGTTCGTCGGAAAAAGATATTAGCTCTTCCTGATGCAGTTATGTCTCTTGTAAAACGACCGGAAAAAGATATAAAATTACTTACAATAGCTGAAAGCCATCCCTAAAATGGAGAACACACCCGTATGAACAATAAGGGCATAACTGTCTTGGCAGGTGATATTGGTGGTACTAAAACCAATCTGGCCGTCTTCTCTTCCGAGGCTGGTCTGAAATCTCCACTGGCAGAGGGCACCTTCCCCAGCAGGAAATATCCCGATTTGGAATCAATCGTCCGGGAATTCCTTTTACGAAACGCAAACGGGATAAATATAGATCTTGCGAGCTTTGGCGTAGCCGGGCCTGTTATAGACGGTCGGGCAAAAATCACAAATCTGCCATGGGTAATGGATGAAGAAAATCTCGCCTGCATATTTGGTTTTTCATCAGTTCGACTACTTAATGACGTAATGGCCTGCGCCTGCGCCCTGCCATCTTTTGGGGCAAACGATTTATACACCCTCAATGAAGGCATCTCCGATCCCGCAGGCGCCATAGCCATTGTCGCCCCCGGAACCGGCCTCGGTGAAGCCTATCTGACCTGGAACAAAACATATTATCAGGCCCATGCGTCGGAGGGAGGACATACTGATTTTGCCCCGACCAATGCGTTGGAAGCCGGTTTGCTGAACTACCTGTGGAAACGCTTCGACCATATCAGCACTGAACTGGTATGCTCCGGCAGTGGCCTGATTAATATATACAATTATCTGAAAGATGGCGGGTACGCCGCAGAGCCCGACTGGCTGGCTGCAGAATTAAGCGCAGTTGATGATCCGGTGCCCGTTATAATCCGAGTCGCCGTTGATGCTGATCGCTCCTGTATGCTTTGTCAATCCGCTCTGGATGTGTTTATCCATACACTCGGTGCGGAAGCAGGCAATATGGCTCTCAAGGTGATGGCCTCAGGCGGCGTCTATCTGGGTGGCGGTATTCCACCCCGCATTATTGCGGCGCTGCAAAAGGGTTCATTCATTGATGCCTTTCGGTGCAAGGGCCGTATGTCGGAACTTCTGGAGAGAATGCCGGTGCGGGTGATCATGAATCCCCGAGCGGCTCTTCTTGGTGCAGCCATTCATGGAATGGATCTGGTTTGCAAACAGGACGGGAAAAAAGCTTGATGGATTCCAACGTATCGATAAATATTAGCTATAAATACCATATTGCAATACAAAGGTAACTATTATGAAAAATTCTCTTAACCTGGGATTAATTGGTAACTGCCGCATCGGCGCCTTAATTGACGAAAACAGTGAAATCGTCTGGTATTGTCTGCCACGATTTGACGGTGATCCCGTTTTTTGCTCCCTGCTTCGCGAACATAGTTCCGGTGAAGACTTTGGTTATTGTGTTGTTGAATTAAAGGACCAGGTTGCAACGGAACAATTCTATCTCACAAACACCGCAGTGCTTGTTACCCGCTTGACGGATGCCCAGGGTTCAATTGTCGAGGTAACTGACTTCGCCCCCCGCTTCCGCCAACATGGACGAATGTTCATCCCCATGATGCTGATCCGGCAGATCCGGCGTATTCATGGAACGCCCCGCATTATCCTGCGCGTCAGGCCGGTTTATGAATACGGACATCAACGCTGTTCGTTTACTTACGGCAGCCATCATATCCGCTACGTTGCCCCTGATTGGATTCTGCGTCTGAGTACGGATGCATCCCTTACGGCAATTCTTGAGGAAATCCCATTTTTTCTTGAAGACCGGCTAACACTGATTCTCGGCCCTGACGAAACTTTTCCCGAAGCCATTGGCGAGCTTTCTCACCGTTTTCTGGAGGAAACTGTTTCCAGTTGGCGTGATTGGGTGCGTGACCTCGGGATTCCGTTCGAGTGGCAGGATGAAGTAATTCGCGCCGCCATCACTCTTAAACTCAATACCTTTGAGGACACAGGCGCCATCATCGCCGCCATGACCACCTCCATTCCCGAATCGCCGGGTTCGGCGCGCAACTGGGACTACCGCTACTGCTGGTTCAGAGATGCCTACTTTGTCGTCAATGCATTAAACCGTCTCAGCACTACCAACACCATGGAGAGGTATTTAAGATATCTCATCAATGTCGTGGCCGGTACTACGGAAGGACATATCCAGCCCGTGTATGGGGTCGACGGCAAGGCAAAGCTTATGGAATATGAAGTGCATAGCCTGCCCGGTTACAGAGGCATGGGACCGGTGCGGGTAGGCAACCAGGCTTCTGAACAGATTCAACATGATGTATATGGATCGTCAATTCTCGCCGTGGCCCATATTTTCTTTGACCGGCGCATCGTAAAAAGGGGTGATGAGGAACTTTTCTACCGTCTGGAACCGTTAGGTAAAACAGCCCTTATCGTTTACGACAAACCGGATGCCGGGCTATGGGAATTGCGCAATACTCCGCGCATACATAGCTTTTCCAGCGTTATGTGCTGGGCAGCCTGTGACCGACTGGCAAAAATCGCCGCTTATCTTGGTCTTAAAGACCGGGCCGCGTACTGGCGACAGCATGCGGACGGCATCCATTCCACAATTTGCCAGCGGGCATGGAACGATGAAAAGCAATCTTTTGTCGCCGCCTTCGAGGGCGACTCATTGGATGCCAGCATGCTGCTGCTGCATGATATCGGGTTTCTGTCGGCCGACGATCCGCGCTTCGCCAAGACAGTGGCGGCAATCGAACGGGAACTCAAACATGGCAATTACGTCTACCGTTATGTCGAGGCTGACGACTTCGGTGTGCCGGAAAATGCATTCCTGGTTTGTACTTTCTGGTATATCTATGCATTGGCGGCGCTCAATCGCACGGAAGAAGCCCGCGAACTTTTTAACAACCTCCTTGCCAGGCGGAATCGGCACGGCCTGCTGGCCGAACATATTGATCCGCGCACCGGAGAGCAATGGGGAAATTACGTCCAAACCTACAGCATGGTAGGATTAATCAACTCGGCCATCCGCCTCAGCAAGAGGTGGGACAGCGTGTTTTGAAAGGAACCGATGACAGTATGAAACTACGCAACAAAAAGATTTCATTTCAGTCATTTCAGTCATTGTGGCTGGGGCTTCGCTTCGTCATACCCCTCACCATCGCCCTGACTCTGCTGGCTTACGCGGTGATGCCCCTGGTGGAGAAACTTAACCTGCGCTGGTTTGTCCGCGACCTGGACAGCCGCGCCCAACTCATCACCGCCACTCTGCAGGAACCGCTGGGTGAACTTCTGAAACAGGGCAACAAAACGAAGGTCAATAACCTTTTCGCCCGTGCCATCAAAGATGAGCGGCTCTTTGCAATCGGCTACTGTGATGGAGAAGGGAACATACTCTTTCGGACACCAACGTTTCCCAATGAACTCAGTTGCAAGTCTCCTGCTGTCTCTTCGCAGGAATCGCGTTCTTTATTAAAATTACCCCAGGGATTGGTTCATGTTGCCATCAATCCAATAAGCTATGCCGGTGCGCCGACCGGTTCTCTGATGCTTCTCCATGACATGAGTTTTGTCGAGCTACGCAGCGCGGATTCCCGAAAATATATCGTCATTATGTTCGCCGTGATCGGTCTGGTCATCTCTTTCATCACTGTATTAGTCGCCCACCTGAGCTGGCGGGGATGGATGCATGGCGTACGCGCCCTTTTGCGCGGAGAAAAAATCGTTCAGCCTCTTCTTCCGCCGTCATACTCGGAACTGCGGCCGCTGGTTGGCGATCTGCGCGCCATGATGCGGATAATGAACGCAGAGCGGCGCTTTGGCGACGATGTCACTATCTCCTGGACGCCGGATACACTGCGCAAGCTGCTGCACAGGCAACTGACCGGTGATCAAATCCTTGTTGTATCCAACCGCGAACCCTATATACATGTAAAAAGAGAGAAAGAAATTGAAATTCATCGGCCGGCCAGCGGTCTTGTAACGGCGGTCGAACCTGTAATGCGGGCCTGCTCCGGAACATGGATATCCCACGGCAGCGGCACCGCGGATCGAGAAGTCGTGGACATGAATGATCGCGTGCAGGTGCCGCCGGGACATCCGGAATATACACTAAGACGCATCTGGCTGACCACTGAGGAGGAAAATGGCTATTACTACGGTTTTGCCAACGAGGGTCTTTGGCCTCTGTGCCATATTGCCCATGTCCGCCCCATTTTCCGAACCAGCGACTGGGAATATTATACAGCAGTCAATCAACGCTTCGCCGACGCCGTAATCAAGGAAGCAAACAAAGAAGATCCCGTTGTACTCATACAGGACTACCACTTTGCCCTCCTTCCGAAAATGATCCATGACATCCTGCCCAAGGCTACTATTATTACCTTCTGGCACATTCCGTGGCCCAATCCGGAATCATTCGGCATCTGCCCGTGGCGCGAAGAGCTGCTCCAGGGTATGCTGGGCAGCACAATCCTGGGATTCCATACACCTTTTCACTGCAAGAATTTTTTGGAGACCGTTGACCGTTATCTCGAAACCAGAATCGAGCATGCATCATCAACTATTTTCCAAAGCGGCAAGCTGACCATGGTGGAAACCTATCCCATCTCCATCCAATGGCCCCCTCTTTGGCAGCAAACCCAGCCGTCAATTGAGAAATGCCGCGACAATGTGCAACAATCCCTGAATCTTGGCAGAAATTGTCTGATTGGCCTTGGTGTGGACCGCCTTGATTACACGAAAGGCATTCTTGAGCGCCTGCGGGCTGTGGAACGTTTATTGGAACTCCATCCGGAAATGATCGGACGGTTCACGTTCATTCAGATAGCCGCTCCTTCCCGTTCTGCGCTTGAGGACTACCAGCTATTAGATGCCCAGGTTCGCTCTCTTGCCGCGCATATCAACACACGGTTCTCCAACGGTTCCTATCAACCTGTTTGCCTTAAGGTTGAGCACCACGAACCTGAAGAAGTAAACCGCTACTACCGTGCCGCCGATGTTTGTATGGTTACAAGCCTGCACGACGGGATGAATCTGGTGGCGAAGGAGTATGTGGCTGCCCGTGACGACGAACGGGGTGTACTGGTGCTCAGCCAGTTTACCGGCGCGGCGCATGAGTTATACGATGCGCTTATCGTCAACCCCTATCATATAGAACAGACCGCGGATGCATTGTTCCAGGCCCTGACCATGCCGGATTTCGAACAAAAGGAACGAATGCGCAGTATGCGCGCAATAGTACGCGATTTTAACGTCTACCGCTGGGCGGGAAAGATGCTGCTCGACGCTTCCCGGATCCGGCAGCGGGAAAAAATATCCGAGCGCATAGGGCGCAATGTATGACAACAACTGATACTACACCATATCTTTTTACAGATGCAGGGCTCGCTGCATTGCATGATTTCATCGACCGCAGCACACTGTTTGCATTCGATCTCGACGGCACGCTTGCCCCTATAGTTGCCGAACCTTGCAACATACAAATACCGGAATCGATTCTCGCGGAACTGATCATTTTAAATAAATGGGCCAGCGTGGCCGTCATCACCGGACGTTCCCGGTATGATGCCTTGTTTCATCTCGGTTTTATCCCGAAATATCTTGTTGGAAATCACGGTGCAGAGGGGCTGCCGGGATTGGAGGTCGAAGAGGAGAAATTCATCCGCCTTGCTCAAACCTGGGAAGACCAGTTGCATGCAATGTTGACCGACGCCGATCAACTGGGGCTTTTCATCGAAAACAAAAGAGCAACAGTATCGATTCACTATCGCAATTGGGTAGGTGATGATGCGATTCATTCCCGGCTCATTAACGTCATTGAAAAACTAACTCCGCACCCGAGGCGCATCGGCGGCAAATGCGTCGAAAATCTCATCCCGATGAATGCTCCGGACAAGGGGTTCGCCATGATGCATCTGATGCGCTGCACAGCATCCTCCAAGGGATTCTTCGTGGGCGACGACAAAACCGATGAAGATGTTTTTGAACTGCCCGGAGACAACATTTTCACGGTGCGTGTGGGCAACGAGTCCAGAACAAAGGCACGTTACTTTTTGCAAAGCCAGCAGGAAATTCCCCGGCTGCTGCGGGAGATAAATACTTTAATATTGTTCTTCAGGGAGATAAACAATGACGTTTTTTGAAAAAATATTTTTTGGCAATTCCGTTCAATCCTGGCTTATCGCCCTTTGTATCCTGATTGCAGCTTTTCTGGTCTTAATCATTATCCGAAAAATCTTGCTGAAACATCTGACGGCACTTGCCGGACGCACCAACATACAAATAGACGACATGCTGCTGGCCGTTCTTTCCAGGACGAATTACTTTTCTCTTTTGGTTATATCCGTTTATATCAGCTTACTCTTTCTCGTCCTGCCGCCGCATATACTTAAAATATGGAATAAGATCTTTATTGCTGTGGTGATAATCCAGATTTCTATCTGGGTCGGCAGAGGGCTTAATTTCGTAATCAGCCTCAATGTGAAAAAAAGAATGGCTGATGACGCCGCCGTCGCCACGACGATCTCCGTTTTGGGTTTTATCAGCAAGTTTCTTTTGTGGTCGATTGCTCTGCTGCTGATACTGGACAATCTTGGCTTCAATATCACCAGTCTGGTGGCCGGGCTCGGAATAGGCGGTATTGCCGTTGCTCTGGCGGTCCAGAATGTTCTGGGTGATCTTTTTGCTTCACTGTCTATTGTCATCGACAAACCTTTTGTCGTCGGTGATTTTATTGTTGTTGATCAGTTGAAGGGAACAGTTGAACACGTCGGTTTGAAAACGACCCGTCTGCGCAGTCTGGGTGGTGAACAACTGATCTTTTCCAACAATGATTTACTGAAAAGCCGCATCCAGAATTTCAAACGGATGACCGAAAGGCGCGTTGTCTTCAATTTCGGAGTTACTTACCAGACTCCTTCTTCAAAATTACTGCTTATCAACAATATTGTCCGGGAGATTATAGAAACGCAGGAGAAGGTTAATTTTGACCGCGTCCACTTTAAGAAGTTCGGCGACTCAGCCCTTAACTACGAAGTCGTCTATATTGTAAAAGATCAGGACTATAACCTTTATATGAATATCCAGCAGGCGATCAACCTGGAAATGTTCCGCCGTTTCCAGGAGGAAAAAATTGAATTCGCCTATCCCACGCAAACTTTATTTGTGCAGCAAGAGGAAAGTACAGTCTAGTAGAATTCAATATGTTTTATGAGAAAATATTTTTACAAATTAACAATCTATTTATCGCGCCACCTGGGTTTGTGGTTTTTCCGTACCTTTTCCTGGTGCATCGCATCCGGCTATTTTTTTCTTTTTCCGGCGCGTGTTGCCCAAAGTCTGAAGTTCTACAGAGCGCTTTTTCCTGAGCGCAGTTTTGTATATCACTTATATTGCGTCTGGAAACAATACCATAACTTCACCGGTGTTTACATCCACCGTTTCATTCCCTGGGCGGAGAAGGAGGCGGAATTTATCCAGGAGGGATGGGAACATCTGGATAAAGCCGTGAGAAACAAAACCGGGGCAATTGTGGTAATGTCGCACATTGGCAACTGGGAGTTAGCCGCGCAAAAGCTGAACAGCGAGGGGCTGCCGATCATGCTTTTTCTGGGCGCTAAACAAAAGGAACAGATTGAAAGCATCCAAAAAGAAAAACTCGCCCAAACCGGTATCAAAATTGTGGCCACCGGCGAAGAGGAAAAATCACCTTTCGCCCTCCTCCCGGCGATTAACTTTCTGCGCGCAGGCGGTATTGTATCCATGACGGGAGACCGCCTCTGGGGTGAGCAGACGTATGTTACTGTGAACTTTCTGGGATATGAAGCGCGCCTGCCGGATACGCCGCATTTGTTTGCCCTGATGACGGGTGCACCGCTTTTAACATTTTTTGTTTACTCGGATACAGCCGGGAAATATCATGTCAGAGTTTCCCCGGGGCGGAAGGTCTGCGCCGCCACGCGTACGGAGCGAAAAAAGGCGGTGCTGGAGTCGGTGCAGATTTACGCCGACGATCTTATTCTTTTTGCCCGTGAGCATCCCTTCGAGTGGCATCATTTTGAGCCGTTTCTGGGCAAAAAAATAAATGAAATCGGGAAGAAATTTACAAAATAGATTTTTCTTTGCGCTGTAATAAAATGGGATAAGAACAATCCGCAACACCAATATGCTGAAAATATAACGACCTTGTAAAAAGGCCGCAGGCAAGGCGTGCGAATACTGAGGAATGAGGCGTACTTAGCGTACGCCGCAGTGACGAAGGATGAAGCGCAACGCAGCATCCGGCATTTTTACGAGGTCGTCAATATGCTCACAGGCAGGGCTGAGACTGAAAGCTGATGAAGTGCCGCAGGACATTACTTATTATGAAGGTTAAAAACGCGCCTGCTATGCGCTCAATGACGAGGGCAAATATATCATAGTGCCCTGAAGTGTTTTTAAATATTCAGTCCGTAATAAATACAATTAAATAATTATTGGATACCCTACAACCAACAGCGGCAATATAACATGGAGAACAGGGTGCGTTGTTAATCAAAATACTGCTGAACTCTGACTGAACATGAGGTGCAGGTATCAGGGGTTGGTCAGAGAGGAACAGCATTGTCCGTACTCGCCTGTTTCCTTTCGCCCGGTGTTTTTTCCTCAAGCATGATATGATAAATAAAAAAAGGAAGGAGAATGAAACATGAACAGTCAATTATTTTCTCCATTAAAACTTAGAAATATTGAATTCAGGAATCGTATATTTCTTTCCCCCATGGATATGTATAGCAGTAAAAACGGCTTTCCATCAGATTGGCACTTCGTTCACTACGGCACGCGCGCCGTCGGTGGTGCTGGACTTCTTATTCAGGAAGCGACAGCGATAGCACCGGAAGGCAGGATTTCTCCTGGAGATCTGGGCATATGGTCGGATAAACACGCCGAAGCGTTCAAGCGTATTACAGCCTTTGTCAAGGCGCAGGGTGCAGTCCCCGGAGTGCAACTTGCCCACGCGGGACGAAAGGCATCAGTTACAATTCCCTGGTTGGGCGGCGATAGACCCCTGACTGAACCGGAAGGAGCCTGGCAAACGTTGGGACCTTCGCCTGTAGCTTTTGCACCATCCTTTCCCGTACCGCGAGAGATGACCATAAAGGAGTTGGATGAAGTTGTTTCCCAGTTTGCCACAGCGACAAAATACGCCCTTGTCGCGGGCTATGAAGTGGTTGAAATTCATATGGCGCACGGCTATCTCTGCCATCAATTTCTTTCGCCTCTTTCCAATAAACGCAGCGACGAATATGGAGGGAGCCTTGCCAACCGCGTCCGGCTGCCTTTACGGGTTGCTGAAGCCGTAAGAAATGTCTGGCCGGAAAATCTACCGGTATTTGTGCGTGTTTCAGTGACCGACTGGGTAGAAGGGGGCTGGGATCTGCCCCAGACCATACATCTTGCTCGCTTGCTTAAGGACATTGGGATAGACCTGATTGACTGTTCGACTGGCGGCTTGGTTTCAGATGCAAAGATCGCTGACGGGCCGGGCTTTCAGACGCCGTTTGCGGCGGCTGTGCGTAAGGAGGCAAAGATCCCCACTGCTGCGGTCGGTTATATAACGGAGCCGTTTCAGGCGGAGCAGATCGTTAGCACCGGCATTGCAGATGCCGTTTTACTGGGCCGTGAAATGCTGAAGAACCCTTATTGGCCTCTGGAAGCAGCGAAGGTGCTCAGTGCCGATATTACATGGCCTTCTCAATATCTGAGAGGCAAGCCATAGAGATAATAAGCGATTATCTTAGGCTTAAACGCCTTAATAACAAAGAAGGGATGATCTTAACGATAGGGGTAAAGTCACAAATTCAGAATGGTTCCGCCGTGTTTTGCAATGCGGATCAGAATCTCAGCCAGGGAGGAGTCCAATGAATGTTTTCAAGGCAGCGGCACAGCAGCTTTATGAAACCGCCAGACAGGAAGGCCGTCTTATCGAGGGTTGTTCGCTGGACGAATTGAAAGAAATCGCCCTGCGACAGGAAGGAGTCATTCAAACCCAGATCGGCTCGGTGGCTGCGGATTCCGAGCCCATGTCCCGTTCAGCGCCTCATACCCGCAACAGCGTGGATCATTCCTTTGGTGAAGAAGAAGCGCAACTGGCTGCTCAAATGCTGGCGCTGCTGAAAAAAGAAACTATTGTTTCCGTAGATATCTTCATTGGCGATGGTCAGGATGGCGTTTCCGCACGTTTCCTTGTTCCGGAACAGTATGCCCAGATAGCCTATGGACTCAAACTCCTTTTCAACCATCCGCCGGTCGTACTGGACAACCCCACCTACACCATTATCTATTTCACCGACGAGGCCTTCGAGCGCAACCGCTCGAAAAAACTGATAGACAAAGACATCTCCGTCCGCATCATGCTGGGCGAAAAGCGCGGCGATCAGGTCAAAATCTGCCGCAACACGATTTATCTCGGGGAAGGGAAAAAGGGCATCTTTCAGTTCGAAGACTGGCGGATCAAAGCCATCGACAAAACTGGTCTCTTTCTCCATGCCGGCGCCCGCCGTGATTTCCTCTGGGTGTATAATCAGGGAACCTGTCGTCCGGAAATGACTGAGATCGTGACCGCCGCGGCCGGTCTGACCGCGACGG
>JBDKUX010000110.1:0-20951 GCA_039679455.1 Smithella sp.
CTGCGCAAGGGCAGGGATAAAATTGTTTTTTCAGACCAATGAGTTCTTATGGCCAGGGCTGCGACACAGGAAAAAATACTATCCCTGTGCCGCATGATCATCCCCCCCGCTTGGCAACTTCTTCCATAGATGCATTTTCTAGGTTTTCAGCCGCTTCCTGTAGTAGCTTAATATCCTGACCGGAGAGCAGCTTCATTTCCTTTAGTGTGAGCGGGCCTACATGATCGCCGATTTTTACAATCTGGCGTCGTAATGTGTTAATGCCCACCAGCGCAGGACTCGCAACCAGAATATAATTGCCTTCAGGGGTTAGGCACAATCGTTCGGCTTCTTCCGTAGCCTCGATAAAATCGCCGCCCGTTGCCTCCCGGATCACCGCCGCGGTATGAACGACTTCACCAACTTTCAAACCTTTTTTGAGTGTTATATCTGCCGTACTCATCCGGTCACCTCATCACATTTCATGCCATAGAACTTGACGGGAATCTTTCCGCCTTCTCCGGCAGTTATTTCCGGAGGCACGGAAGACCAGGCATTAGTGAGAGTGTAGACATGACCCGTGTCCGCTTCAAATGTAACCGTGGCATCAGTAATATCTTTAATTTCCGCAAGTGATTTACCTCTGGCCAGGCTGATATTGCACTCGATAAAAGGTGCTTTCGTTTCCTCCGCATAGCCGTGAACCGTGTCACCCTCGACGGGTTTGCGTTCCACGCCTCCCATATTTAGTTTCGCTCCCTTATCCGTCAGGAGTGCATTGCCGTTATATTTTACGGTAGCTCTTCCAAGTACCTGCATTGATTTACTTCTCCTTTCTTACAGTCTGAATTGCAGCGATGCCGCAAATACACGGAATTGGTTGATCACGTCGGGCGGTATAATAGCATCGACACGATTCGGATCGTTGTCATTCCGTTCCACAATCAAATCTTTTTTGAACTGCGCCAGACCTTCCACCAGTCCTGCATCCATCCACTGGATAAACAAAGCAATCATTTCTGCCTTTATAGTTTTTGGCGTCACAATAGCCTGGCCGGGTGCGATTTCCGTCCCGTCGCTGGCCAGCTTATGACGTGGATAACGAAGAGCAATACGTACCCTTGTACTATAGCGCAGATAAGCGATGATTCTCATTGTTTCTATATCGAGATAGCTTACATCATCCACACCGGCAGCATTTGTTTTATAGGTGGTAATGAGTCTCTCTATGCGGCACAATCCGCCATCATCAACCGTAAAGGTGGAAATGCCATCGTAAAGGTGAATATTTCTTTCATCCAGCATGTAACGATCTTCGGGAGCCGGTGCCAGAACACCGGTCATAGTCAGGGTTTGCCTGGGCCTGGCCGGATCGGATTCATAGGCATCAACCGCGCCGACAACGGCGGCTATTTCCCAGGGTGTAGTCGGCGACGTCTGCGCTCCCATGATAGTCAGTGTTTCATCGTTTCGGGAATTGCCCAATGTAGACAAAGTCGCGTGAGTTCCGGCAGCCGCAGTGAAGGCATGCCCTTCTTTTTTGACCAGGGCGCTCCATCTGCGTTCCATTTCCGTGTAAAGCGCCGCCAGGTTTGCCGCATCCGTCCAGGGTGCAATTATCGTGTGATATTGTTCGTCACCGATGGCCGCTATCGCGTCGGCAATGTCCGGATTTGATGTTCCGCCCGTCATGGCCGTGATTGTAACAGTCATGCCGGTAGGTGTTTTTTCACCCTGATAATAGTTGAGCCTGATATCGATTGAATTGCCCGTTTCGCCTTTCCATCTGCAGGTCAGATTGACTTTGCTCTTATTGGAATCGTCCACGGCTGCCGTAACCGGCAAATCCGTTTTTGCATTAATTGCAGCCGCCAGATTAGTTGCCGTTGCAGTTGTAGCTTCACCTGCGGCAACAGCATTTTTTACTCTATTGCCGCCGATGTAGGTATAAAGCGTTCCGGCTGCAGAAACAACGCCTCCAATGGTTATAGCGCCCGCCGCTTGTACGCCTGCTGAATCTTCATCCAGCGCCACAGCCCATGCTTCCGTATAGCCGTTGGCATCCTTCAGTGCATTGATCATTGCGGAAAGCATTGATCCACGGCCAAAATAAGCCTCACCCTGTTTTTTATTGGTAATCCGTGTCGGTACCAGAGCAGCAACCGTTCCGGCCGTCAATCGTTGGCCCATAACGAGGATCAGATGATGCTCAACCGGTAGACCACCGACAGCCAGGGAATTGTCGGTCTCGATATAAACACCCGGTACCCTGATATCCATCGGTATTTGGTTAAATGAAATTGTCATTTATCTTATCCTTTCTCTTCGATTGCTTTAGAAGCTACCTCGACCACGTCTTTATTATTTAGGCGTCGTATCCAGTACGTGCTTCTCGGTTTGCGTTCTCCATCGGCGGCCAGAGGCACGCCTGTTATGGGATCCCGCACTAGCAAGCCCGGCTGTGCCGGTTTTATTAAAATATCAGCCATAGCTAATCTCCTTTCTTTTTTAGATATCTGCCGGTCCCGGCAGGCTTACATCGTCGGTTGCTTCATATTGTCCGTCCGGATCAGCCAGATCCCAATCCGCATGGAATTTCAGAAAATCGTCTAATGTATCTAAATCTGTGAGCTGCAGTGTGACTTCTTGTTCCCAGGTTATCGCCCAGATGACCATGCCTTTTTCATCCGTTTTTCCCGAATAAAGATTCATTGCCTCAATCTCTTCAGGTGCGGAGATATCCAATCCCCATAGATTACCCGGAATTTTCATTAGCAGGCGTGTTACAATCGCAAGAGCAGCTTCGTCGCGGCTCATTTGCGGTTTATCCACGGCAATAACAAAAGCTCCCCAGACGCAGCTGCAGTCAATCTGCCCTGCCTGAAAGTCGACTTTCTTAACCGCGAGGCAGGAAACCAGTATGGACATGGGGCGTGCCGCCACTGTTTTTAGGTCATCCAGCGTAAACCGGCCACGATGCGTGCGGACATCTACCTTCAATGCAGCAAGCGCCGTATCCGCCTTAAGAGTACTAACTATTGCTGTGCGTACGTCGTTAAAAGTCATAATTAGCGCCTTATAAATCCATCCAGGTAGTTATCGATATTGTGGATCAGCTCCGTTTCATTTGCCTCAGATATTCCCAGGAATGCTCTTTCCGGGATATTCCGGTCGTCATCTCCGAATTGATGAGTAGCGGCATAAATCATGTTTGATCCGACTTCTATGCTGTCCTGGTCAACCCGGAGATATGTAATCGTGTCCAGAAGATGATCTTCATTCATCAGCAATGTTCTTCCCGATGGCCTTTTCGCAGCATATTTTGCCGACCAAGCGGGCCAGGTTTTACCTGTAGGACTTTCTTTCTCACTCTGGATTCTGCGTCGTGTCTGACTTTCCACCAATGCACCGACGATATCCAGAAGCTCCGGCTTATTTGACCTGGACAGCCTGCGCACACGTGCTTCCAGTTTCTTAAGACCGCTTAAATCATAAACGAGGCCCGCACTCATAATCTTCCCCTGCGATTGGTAAAACGGGCCGGTGCGGATTGAAAAAATGATCCACCTGCATTGCCGGAACCCTGAGGATCATTTGATCCCAGGGTGACTTTGCCTTCGCTAATTTTTGCAAGCAGCCTTACGGCATCTTCATAACGCCGTCGCTTTTCGTCCGTGACTGCAGGCGGCTTCGACATGTGATAAAGCGCCATATCCACGCACAGGCGCATAAGCACCTGAGGAACTGTGTCAAGGGGAAGGGTGTATCTTCCTCCGATATAAACG
This sequence comes from Smithella sp., assembly GCA_039679455.1. Taxonomy (GTDB): domain Bacteria; phylum Desulfobacterota; class Syntrophia; order Syntrophales; family Smithellaceae; genus MVRV01. Next base: position 3,765 of record JBDKUX010000110.1, read on the forward strand.
TCTATCTCATCAGAGGAGTCTTTAAGCCCTTGTTCGACTACATCCGCATCCGCTACTCCGTCCTCATCATGATCGGCGGCAACAATTAGTTCGTTAGATCCGTAGCGGTTTATAATGTCTTGCTGGGTTGCGTAGGGCATAATTCAGAGCCTTATTTCTTTCCCGGTTTCTTATCGAGTTTCTGTTCAGCCTGTTCGTCAATTTGCCCTTCCGCCATTGTTTCATTTTTTGGCTCATCCGGTATTTCAACTACAACCAGCATCGGCTCGGCTTTGAGTACTTTAATCTGCTCAGGCGTGAATTTGTTATTGGGATAATCAACCGGTCTCTCGGTAAACGCTACGCCGCAACGACGGAAATCTGTTTTTTTGCTTACTATACGTAACATATTTTCTCCTTTCGTCAGAGAAAGGCGGGTATAATCCAGCCATTTTTAAATTTAATATTGGTTATCTAAGCCAGGGACATACAACGAGTTTAGTATCCTGGAACCATTCATTTGATTCGCCGCCAGCCTTGTAGGCTTTTTCAATAATAGCTTTACCTGCTGCCCTGTTTGTGCCGCCAACTATCAAATGCGTAGGTTTGATTCCCAACGGAACACCTTCGTCGTTTGTAAAAGCAATCATGGCATCTCCTGCAGCCACATAATTTGCCTCGGTAAGAGCTGCCTTGGAGCCGTATGCCAATTGCCATAATGCAAATCCAACATTTTTACGGTCATCGACTCCATAAAGATACTCATTACGCATGAAAGCATTTTGATCGGTTTCTTTATCCAGAGAGACAAAACGCGGGGGTCTGCGTATCTGCAGAACAATCGGTTTGATAGCTCTGGAAAGATCGAGCAAAAACCAGGGATTTCCTGCACCGCCTCCAGTATTGGAAACAGAGGCACCTTTGACCGGGTGGTCGGAATCAAAGAAATATTGACCATCGTAACAAACAGTGGAAAATCCGGCTGCCATCAATGCAAATGCCAGAATATCAGGATGTACTTTCGCGGAACGGCCCAATTCCTGAACCATTGGACTATAAATGCCGATTTGATCATCTTCGATATGGTCCGCGTTGACGCCAACGGTAGCTTCGAATCGTTTATTCTTTATTTCATAATGAAATGCTGCTAAATCTTTAATTACGCGATCACCCAGCCATTCCCGCAGCATAGGAAAGCTTCCGAACCATGTATAATCGACACTCGCTCCACTTGATGGCGTTCGCATGGCAATAAGGTTGACCATGCTTTCTGCCTGATCAAGCGCCTGATTGAAAATTGTGCTGTATGTTCTATAAATACCCGCAAGGTTTGCCTGATTTATAATCATGTTTTTCTCCTTATTTTTTAGTTGCTTTTAAACGGTGCTCAATGTGCATCCATCATTGACGAGAACACGCCATACCAGAGCACCGGCTTTCTGGACTGCAGTCAACACAATGGTATCTCCCGCATCACCCAGCACAACCGTATTGTTGCCGGTTTGATTGATCGGCGCGGCAACCGTAATTGTGCAATCACCGCCGTCAACATCAAGACTGACCGCCAGAGTAATACCTGCCCTCCCCGGAATAGCGATAGTTCGTGTTTCCGCCGCCGCTGTCGTTATAGCGACTGATCCGGATTTTGTTACCGGTATTGCACCAGCCGCTCCCGGATCAGCAATTGCTACCGGCGCTTTCGGATATATTTCCTGAAAGGCCCCTTCCACGGTTGTTTCTGCTGTAAAGCCGCCTGCATCAGCTATAGATATGGCAGAGGCACTGTGAGCGGCGGATGCATCGGCAATATGCGTTGCGACATCCGCCTGTTTGATGGCCGGTTCGATATCTACCCAGGCATGCGTTGTATCGATATACTCGGCAATAATACCGCAGAATATCTTGTTGGTTACGTTAGCAGTAAGATCGACCGTATCGTCATCGACCAAAAAGACATTATCACCAACATTGGCAATGCTGATAGCCGTTGCAAAGGTCATTTTTATTAATCCTCTACGCTTGACCACAGCAGTTTGAGCACCATTTGCTCCGGAAGAATTATCAACGTATTCCCTGGACATTCCCTGAAATATTAAACCGGCCGTATCCGCTCCCGGAACAAGATAGCCCGCGGCATTTACGCATGCGGTTGCTCCAGCATAAATATTCGTACTTGCGGCTACCAGGCAAGGAATATCCATGCCTTCCTTGTATTCCATCTTCTTATCTGCAGACAAAGCCCCGCGCTGACTCTTCAACTTCCAGTAGATACCTTCCCTAAAATACTTTTTACATGACACTGCCAGAGCAAAGATGATCAACAGCGCCATTATTCCCAGGATAATTTGATTCATAAAGATTTCCTCCTCATTAATTACTACAGGCTTCTAGCCTTCAGTTTTGCCGTATTTCTTGAATGTTTCATCATCGACGCCGCACATGGAATTAATCGCCTTTTGATCTGCATCAATCCCGCTATCTCCACCGTGTTTCTTATTATCGAGATCCGTATTATCCCCAATAACCGGAGCGGCCGCGACGAACTGTTTAAAGCGATCCAGACCGCCTTCGGTCCTGCATTGCGCTTTGTGATAATCGGTAGTTGCCGGAGTAATTTTCCCCGCTTTTAATGCCGCGTCGATTTCCGTATTAATGTCCTTTTCCAGTTCGGCATCGGCCTTATCTTTCAAAGCCTTTTCCGCGTTTGTTGCCTTCTCAACGACTTTGTCATAATCCGCCCTGGGTACGAACTTATCCAAAGATGGATTTTCCACCCGGTTAAGTGCGATAGAGTAATCCTGTTTTATCCTTGAAATACTGTTCAACGCCTCGGCAAAGGTTGCGGTAGCCGGAAGGCCCAATGCCGCCAACAATTGTACTAACTCCATAGAGATATTCTCCTTTCTATTCTTTTTATTTTCGTTATTTAGCGCCGTCAGGTACAGGTTCGGTTGGTTAGTCAACCCGGCTGATGTAATTCTGACGATTCTAAGCGTTGCTTTTTCATAAACAAAAACAGGGCTGATATAGCGGTATTCTCGATTTTTGATTTGCTCGATTGCTCTGGGCGTCCACTGTACCTGAACCCACGTTTCTCCGTTCCGTATTTCCATTTGCTTGATCCAGCCTGCAGCTGGAGCAGGATCACCATAAGGAGCCTTTTTTTCAGAAGAATGCTCCCAGTCAATCGGAAGGTCCTTTCCGTCGTCGGTGAATGCGGCAAGTACAATCGCTGGCTGATCGTTGATCCAGGTGCGGCCATCGCGCCCTTTGATTTCCGTCCCGGCAGGCAGCAATTGAATCCAGTCGGGTACGGTGCCGTCTGCTTGAAGCTGCAATTCGATATTCAGGGCAATAGCCAGGGGAATGCCGTTTTCTGTGTTTATTGCTTTCTTAAATTTCATTTGGTTCACCTTTGTCATTAAATCGGCTTTGGTGCTTTTGTTGCCTGTAGCAGCCGTTCTACCTCGGCTTGACCAAGCATTCTAATCGCCATCTCCAGGACTGGATTGCTGGGTACTTCTCTAAATGCTGTAAAATCCGAAGAGCTGAGAATGTCACGAATAGCTGCATGAGCGATATTTGAGTTTACCCCTTCCAGCTTGCCTGCCAGAAAATCAGCAACGTTTTTTAACCTGGTTTTACCAGGATTGTTGTCGAATCCGGGATCGATGCCCTCAGGTACCCGGATCGTTTTTCCCGTTCGCTTGTTTAGCCAGTCACGGTATCTAATTTCCGGGGCTTTTGTTTTTACCGGTATCATTCGCCGCTCCAGCCTTCCCGTGGGCAGAACTGTTTCAGGATTGATTTCAGCCGGAGCTTTCGGATCGGTAATTCCCGTATTTTCCAGATCGCTTTTTTCCACTTCGCTTACCTGGCGCACATGACATTTGCAGCCGTATGCGTTGATCGGCATGTGCGTATTCCACCAGGGATCATCAACCGGTAAGAGAGTCCCATTCCAGCTCAGATGTTCGGGACGGTGCCTTTTTGCAGATCCCACCTGGTAAAGCAGGTAAGGCAACGCTTTTTTCGTACGCTCGGCCCGCTGCCATTGTCCGGCTGCTCTCGCTGTGCGGCAATTTACATCAAAGATCGTTTTTAAGCGCCTGGGGCTGCCCAGTTGAACATTTTTGACTTCACCAGTCAGAGGATCCTCTTGCTTTCTTTGTCCCCACCATCCAAGCAATTGCAGAGTCGGTTTCAATGTTTTCTGGAATTGCCTCAGGGTAATTCCATCCGTTATCGCTTGCTCAACTTTTATCCTGATACTCTCCAGAATCTCCATTCTTGTCGCCTTAGCCACGGTGAACGCTACCGCATGTTCTTCACCCCAAACATCCCGATAATCCCAGCCAGGTTTCCAGCCTTTATTTTTGATGTAATCGACGGCTTCCTTTGGTACCGGTCCGGGAAATGTTTTTCTTTTCGGAGTCAAATTACACCTCATCCGTGGCATCGCCCATTGCGCGGGCTTTCAACAGCGCCTGAGCAAGTTCGGCAATTAAGCGGTCATCGTTCTGGTCAGGATATAAATCAGATAGTTTGTTCAGTAGATCCTGCAGCGTGCCTCCGGCCTGGATCAGTTCATTGACTAAATCAACGACAGGCGTCAGCAATGGTTTTATAACTGGTTCCCAATCTTCTAAAGACTCATCAACAAGGGCATCTACAGCATCAGCTTCATTTTCGGCTTCTTGATTCAATGCTTTACCGCAATGAGTGCAGGTATTAATTTCTCGGTTAGTTGCTTGCTTAGTAGCCGGTGTTTTGTCTTTCGGTTCTGCTGATGCGGGGGCAGTTAAACACTCCGCACCCTCAGGCGGATCAGGAAGCCCCATTTTATCGCGGACAACGGATTGCTCCACGCGCAGTCCGAAAGGTACCAGTTTATCCAGGGCTTCGGAAAGTGTTTTGATATCCTCCTGCTTGACCGCCCGCAGGCATACTGTTGGGTAATTATTTTGCGGGCCGTAATTCAGATCGATAAAGGAACGAACCAGATCCCGGTTGAGTGTTTCTGCTACTTGTTCCGCATCATCGTCGCGGATATCATCCCGGACTTCCGACTGTAGCTTTTCATCACCCATTTTTCCGGGTGTGCCGCTGGACGATGCAGTCTGACCAAGAATTGCCTTACTGATCAGGTTGTCCAGGTACTCGGCCAGAATTTTGAAGAAATCATTAGCTCCCGCTGATTTGGCAGCTTCGACAAGTTCAATCTTCATTGACTCGGGAAAAACAGCGGCGGCGTCCGAGCCCAGGTTAGCCACGGCCATTTTCAGGACGGCAATATCGTCTTTCTCCGCACCGTTTTGATACCTGCCCAAACGCAGAGGCATGCCGAACACCTCGGCAAAGGCCAACCAGTCTTTGACTGTATAGCCGGAACACATGAAAGACCAGGCGGCAAGACGCGCCAGACCGTTACGAATGGGAATACCTGATTTGATAACCGGCTTGTGGACGATAAACTTGTATGGTGCCAGGGGAATCCCTTCAAATGCATTTGCTTCGTCGCGTAGGCGTAATTCGGATTTGCTGATCATGTCCCACGTGAAAAAATGACCATCACGCCATTTATAATTAGGCATCCAACGGGATCCGGATCGATCCCAGATAATTTCAGCGGTGCTGAACCCCTTGGCAATGCCGTCCAAAAGGTTTTTGATTAGAGTTTTTGTGCCGGGACGGCGGACCAGTTCGCGTACTGCATCGGCCAGTTCCTGGTCGGTTTTGTTGTCGCTTGCCGCTTCCACAGTTAACGGCAGACGCGAAACGGCCAATTTGCGTTTTGCCAGCTCGGCAGCATAATGCAGATTGCGCTCTTCCATCTCCTCGGCCAAAGTCAGATAATCATCATGATCACCATCAGTAGCCGACCGAAGGATTCGTGCTAACTTATCAGGGGTAAGACCGGAGGCAATCTGATTTGACCAGATCGTCCGAATTCCTGCCAGAGTGGGTGCGGCGATCTCACGGGTAAGCAATTCTTTTTCAATAGGGCGTCCGAGGTAATCAAACAGCATGTTTAAATCCCCTTGTCGCGCGCGTTGACATAGTTATAAACAGCTTCAGCAAAAAACCTAACCCAATATAGCCTTTTCCCCATTCAAATCGTTTCTGGGGCATTTTTGCGCGATGCTTGTAATTTTCCATTACCAGATCCCTTTTCCGCGTCCGAGACCAGCCGTGCAAACGACCGGGCGTGTCATTTCTTTCATGTCTTTTTTTGTTACTGGCGTGTAAGCGTATTTTATGCCGCCTTTTTCCAGCAGCGTCTTTAACATCTCCGCCGCATCCGGACCGTCATCATGTCCGCCTTTGCCTTTCGGTCGATAGTAAATGAAGTGATTGATCAGTGCCTGCATGCCGTGGCGTCTAAACCGCATCCAGCCGTTTTTGATCCAGGGTTGGAGCGTAATAATACGCAAATCTTTGTCGATATTCGGTCTAACGCCTTTGATATTGATGGTCAGGCCGCGTCTGTGGGCCTCAGCCTCAACGGAATCCTTAAAATATTCTTGAAATTGCACATCCTCGACAACAAACTCGGAGAATTTTTCCCGGGCGTGATAGTCCAGGATGTCATTTAATATCTTGTCGGGATGGCGCTTTTCCACATCTCCTACGGTCAGGTAGATGATGTTGTTCTTCATCTTGCCGCCAACTATGGCTGAGGGATCGGCATTCCTCGATTTCTTGCCCATTGAGGGGTCGCATGCTCCAGCTTGCGGAATTCCGGTCAAGTCAACTTCGTTATCATCCCAATACTGAATCCACTCTTCCAGGAAAACTGCATCTTCTGGATTGAGCGGTTCGTTCTGCTTTTCCGAGTTAAAATATGCCGGTCCCTCAGAGAGGCGCATCTTCATGAGGTAATAGTAGCTTTCCCGCTCCGGCCAGAGCACTTCCGTCCCGGCCAGCATTTCCCGTTTGTTTTCCTCAAAGAACCAATCGGCGTTTTCTTCCGCTTCTTCTTTTCCAGCAGTAATATCGGAGAATATTTCTTCCCATTTTTCCCAAAGTCTGGAATCTGAATACTTCAAAACTGCTTTGAACTTGCGTCCCTTCCAGCCTGGTTTCTTCAAAAGACCGGCCAGAAGCGATTCGTAATGGAGGATTGTTCCCACTACAATATATACCGTGTCGGGCTGGCCAATTTTCATAAGTGCCTTAAAGAACCACTTCTCCAGCTTTTTGCGCTGATCCGGTGATTCTACCTGCTCGTCGTTTTCCAGATCGTCGCCTATAACTAAATCCGGCCGCTTGCTTCCGTGGCGCATACCGCGCAGTTTCTGTCCGGCACCGACGCCTCGCATTTTAACCCCGTTGCGGGTAATGATCGTATTTGCCCGCCAAACCGGCCCTTCTCCGCAAAGATCGGGAAAATCCTGTTTTAAACGCTCATTTGTTTCCAGCTCAGCTTTTATAAAAGAAATGAAGTCCTCGGCCTGTGCTGCCGTTTCGGAAACAATGAGGGGAAATGACCGGTATTTGAAAGCTGCACACCATATCGGGAGAATGAGAGTGCTCCAAGTAGACTTAGCATTTCCACGTGGTGCCGCATCGGCCTCCCGGTCGCCTACGCCCGTCTCCTGCGCCTGAATGATCATAGCCGGAAAGCGCGTACAGATGTATTGATGTAGTTTGGACGATGCCGATTCGATGTAATGCGGAAAATAGGTTCGTCCGAAATACTCCATGTCCGTAGACGATTTTTTTACTCTATCCTTTTGAGCTTTTTTATCCTCGACAAAGGGCTTTGCCTTGGACTGGATCAATGTCCGCAGGGATTCGATTTCACGATCTATGCGTTTATCTTTGATACTAACGGGCATATTTTTCCTTTGCAAAGGCAATGAAGTCGTCGAAGTTCTTTTCAATGATGGCGACACTGTCCGGATCGTTCTTTGATAACCACTCGATCAGATCCCGCAGAAAGTCCAGAAAGAGCGTGGATTTATAGGCACTTGTTTTTGATTTGATATCAGCAATCGTCTTGACCAGGTTTGTGTAGGCATAGATTGCCTGATTATCAATACCGGCATCACCTAAAGTTTCAAAGAAACGCTCGTATTTTTCCTTCTGTTTTCCCAGATCGGAAAGAATTTTTCCCTCGTCGCTGACAACTGCATCGGCAACTCGCTGTTCTTCCACTTCCGCCCGGGTAGCCCGTTCCTTCCAGTTGAACTTTTCGATCCAGGAATAAATTGTGGGCTTGGTGATCGGAATGCCATGATCCCGTTTCATTACTTTGATCGTCTGTTCAATATTCTGGCCCTGTTCTCGCCACACGCGAAAGGCAAGTTCACGAGTCTCAGTGATGTAGCTTTTACCGGCCATTAGAACCTCACATCCACGCCGCACTCTTCAACAAATCCATCCAGGACGTCGAGACCTTTCGGTGTGATCGTAGCAAGCTTTATTTCCACTCCGGTTGTTTTACGGATTTCCCTGCGGATACAACCTTTTTCTTCAAGATAGACCAGATGACTATCCAGCTCTTCATGGGTCATCGTGTAACGTAGATCGTCCATCAGGGTGTAAAGAACTATAAAATCAATAGGTCCTGGATGGGCATTAGCCAGGAGCTTTAATAATGCACCCCGGATGCGCCGATAACGTTCAGTTCTCGCTTCTGCTGTCATATATTTAGCTCCTTCTTGAAGTGACCCATAATTTCGTTTACCTTAGCTGTTAAGGTATCCATCGCCTCGGTCTGCTGGTTGATCTGATCTCTTGTGTATTTGAGAAGAATTATGATCTCACGATGTTCCTGATTGTCACGGTTCACAAAATTATTAATACAATCCCGTAGCCCTTCCGTACCCTGTGCCATTTTTGCCATTGATGCAGCTTGTTCCTTTTGCACCGTTACAAAGGACTGACCAATGTCCAGCATTCCCGCGACAACTTTTTCAATGAACTTATCCAGCAGACGATACGCTGCCCAGATCAAGATACCGGCGATAATTGCACCCGGCCCCCAAAAAACAAGGTTTTGCAGAAACAGATTCATATTCATTCAATTGATTCCTTTTTTGCACTGTCATTTTCCGCAAAGCGTTGTACAGCCTTGCAAAGGAAGGCAGTTGAAAATACGGCTACGGTGCCCCACGGAACATCTTCAATCTTGCCCGCCTTGAAGCTCATGATTGTCCAAACGATCATGACATTGGCGACGACCAGGGCGCTGAGTATCCGCATTAAGGAAATATCGCCCACACCGAAAATTCTGGCTAATACCGATCCGATCTTTTTAAATGCCTCGCTCATTTTTCCTCCCGATATGTTTGTTCGTAGCATTCCACCGTGTCTTCAAGTTTAAGTATGTAATCAATAAGCTCTAAATAGTTTGAGACTATTTGGCGAACTGTCCAGCGGGGTCTGTCAGCGTCGGGCGCACCGGAGCCGGACAATATTTTTCCGTTGGCTTTTGAATGACTACTTCCGGCTTCTGTGCGGCGCAAGCCGTGAGAATTAAAGTAATAGGTATAATCGCTAAGTATTTTTTCATCGGATTCCTCCAAAATCGTTACTGTTTTAAACTGCTGCATTTCTTCTTTTAATTGCGCTGTGGTTGTCTGCACCTGTTGATGCTGAAGCTGTACTGTTTTCGCCGCAGCAAGGTTGGCCTTATAATCGCTAACCTGGCCTTGCAGACCTTTCTTCTCTTTTTCTAAAGCCTCGATGCTTGCCGTCTGCCTGGTAATTGTATTGTCTTTTTCTTTTAGAGTCCCACGCTGCCAAAGACAAAGAGCGGCAAAGGCAACCATCAAGGCAGATAGAACGTAAAGAGCTATACTCTTGGGCCAGGGAGTCATATTTACGCCTTCCCTAATTCTTGCTTGGCGCGGGCATAAAGTATCTTTCGCTCCTCATACCCGTTCAGACCGCCGTTTATCCGCCTGGTGATTGTTTCAAATTTTTCCTGATCAGCCAGGTCATTGAGACCATGTTTCTTCCAAAACCATCCCGCACTCATTGCCGCGCCGAGATCGGTTTTCAGGTATGCAATTGCTTCGTCGAGCGTGAATGAGAATGCTTTGGCAAAGGCCAGATAGTTTGTTTTACCGGTTATCTGGATCAGACCGCGTCCCTTGAATTTCTGGCCGTCCCCGTCTGCTTCCGGCGTGTTGCCGAGTGCGCTCGCTTTCTTTCCAGTATCATAGGCTTCACCGCTTGCAATTTCTTCCTTGTATCGAAGCCCGCCGGATTCGTGGCCAATTTGAGCAATGAATGCTGCCTGTCTAAGCACTGTGTTGATTTCATAATGTTCCATCACAGTGTTCAATGGCTCTACGAATCGGGCAATTATTGAAGCCGGGGTCTGTGTAAATATTTTTTGAAGTTGTCCCTGATTCATTTTCACTCCTTTATGGGCGTTCCTTGATGCCTGACCGTAATGCAACCGGGTCAGGCTCACAGGAAACAAATATTGGAAGGACTATTGCATTTTATAGGAAGGAAATCTTTTGCGCCGTGCACAAAAAAACCCCCTTCGGAAGGAAGGAGGCTCAAGGAAAGTCTATATTGCTTAAATTGTATAAATTGTCAATCGTCGCCGTTATCGTCGAAAAGTTTTGTCTGTTTCAGTTCTTCTTTTTTGTCAGCAATAATATCATACACCGTGCGGATGGAAAGGCCGGTCTCCAGTGCGATAAGGCGATGATTAAATGGTCTATCCGGGCCAGCCTGAGCATATCTATCAAGAATATATTGTTTTTTGGCGGGCAGGAATAGTGTATCTGGACTGACGAGGTAAATGTAAACTTTAGACATTTCCTTGGCCAGCTTGATTGTATTATCCAAGCCGATTACTTCGGCGATGAGCTGATAGTCCTGGGGAAGCTGTTCTTTCTTGATGTAATCTCGCCAACTCCTATTCTCATTAGACAAACTACCTTCACTCATAATCCACCTCAATTCAATATCTGTATTCTTCCGGACAGTGTATCCGAATGTATTCCGTAATTTGCGGATCGGCAAAGCGCATGGTCCACCATTCGGAGCCATGCACTTTTTTCATGTAATTTTCGAACAGCTTTTTGAGACCCTCAATGGCTAAATAGGCGTCGTTGCCTGTTAGTATCTTGCCGTCCTTGATGCCCATACGCGCCGCCAGAAAGCGCTGCAAGCCGTCCTCATACTGCCATTTGATCAGTGCCGACACAGCATTGACCTTATCGATCTCATCGGGCGTGACCATGACAACGACATTGCTTTCGCCCTTTCTTCTGGAGATCAGCACCCGGCGTCGATTATTCCGCGTCCGGGCAATTCCTTTAGGCGGTTTCAGCGTGAACCCTTTTTTCTCCAACTCCGCGATAAATGCGCGTGCCTGCAAATAACTGAGATTAGTGCATGATCGGACTCTATAGCGATCTTCCAGCATATCACGGTAATTATCATCGGTTATTCCCAGTGCTTTCTGGGCCATTTTGATGACGGTTATCTGGTTACCATTGATGGGGATGAATCTGGTCGTCTTTGGGTAAGCCATTATTGCGCGCCCTCACTCTTATTAGTTATTCCCAAATGAGCTTTTAAATCCTCGATCCCTTTGCGCACATCTTCCGGAAGATCATCGGGATGACAATATTCTTCCGTGGATTGATGCACTTCTTTTTCTGCTGCAGTGGGAAGTGAAGCGGTTGATTCGCGGTTGTTATCCGTCCTGCCACCAGCAAGCAGCCTTCCTTCTCGCTGCCGTAAATTTTTCTCATCTTGCCGTGATTTGTTTTTTTCTTCACGCTCGGAAATGTTTATCATTACTTCTTTAAGGTAATTATGGTTCTTCAAATATTTACTGAAGTCTCTTTTTACGACTATATCCAGCGCCTCTGCTATTCCCTCGTGACTGATATAGTATTTTCGCTTTTGATAGGTAAAAGCCTCTGCATCAAACAGGCGTTTCATATCTTCCACAAGGTTCCGCAGTTTTGGTGCTTTGATGTGATAAGGGGTTACACCAAAGAGACATACATACCCCTTAACCAGCTTGGAATAGCGTGATCCAAACAAGGGCAGTGCCTCAAGAACATAGTCTAAGTCCTCATTTATTAAAATCGTCATGGTATCCAGAATTTTATTACAGTATGGACAAACTACTTTTCTCCCCATTTAGATAACCCCCGCTTTCTTACATAAAATTGCTAGAACCTTTTTATTATTAAATTGTTTTGCCAGTTGATCCCCGATTTTCTCAGCCGGTGTAATACATTTAGCGACTTGCCTTTTTTTGTAGCGTATTGAGAAGCCAGGATTTTCCGGTGTCTTTGTATCTTCAATGATGATTGTTACTTTTGCCATTACTCCCACTCCTCGCATTTATAATCTCCCGGTTTCTCAACATCATTACGAAACCAGGAATTTCTTTTAAAACAGTATGCCCAGCGGTACCCGCGTGGGTTGCCACGCTTAAAGCCATAATGGATACAATATGAACATTTCTTCTCACGCGGGGCATCTATCTGCGGCATTTTATTCCAGTAATTTTTTGATTTCTTCTTTTGACAATCCCAATTTAATAAGACGTTTTTTTATTTGTTCTTGAATATTTAGAATTGTCTGACGTTCTTCATGAAAACAGGAAACTGCCATTTTAAGCGTTAAGCAAATAAGTGCTGTTTCTCTACCCGACAAATTTATTGAAATTTTCGGTTGTTTTGACATTTTATAACCCCTGTCTTTTACTCCAGGCGACGCAGGCATAATGCGCGATCTTCAGCAGGTCGCGCAGATCCTCGGCGGGGCCGCGGCTGTTTTTTCCGGCGCGATTGGCATACTTCTTAATAGCCAGCATACAATCGTCAATAGACCACTCGGTATGCAGTTGATCATTCGGTTTATCGCCCCATTGCGGGATTGTATAATTATCAACGTGTGCAAGAACAGCGGGTGAAAAATCCAGCCATTCCTTTCCTCGATTGCTGGTTGTCACTCGCTGGTCGTCTCCAGAATTTTCTTGCAGCTTTTGTTCTAATTCTTTTATCCTAGCAACCAGGGCTCTAACTCTTGAAGGCTGAGCATGCAGGATTTCCGGCCACCCAAGTTGGTCTTTTATCCGATTCCCGAAATCAGCAGCCTGTGAACAGCCCTCTATTGTTTTGCCATATGTTGCCACGTGTTGCTTTTCCCCATCGTAGGCAAAGACAACAATGTGAGTCAATTTAAGATTTTGGGCCATGATTTTGAGAGCTTTAATTGGTATCTTCATGCCGCCTCCTCTACTTTCGTATCGTCCTTCAAAAGAGCCTCGACAAATTTATCAATCTCGCTGTCTGTGGATTTGATCACAACCTGATCTGTCGTATCATCAACCGTCACGCCGATCCGTTTCAAGTCTGCAGCCGAAAGATTTGCCAGTGCATCTTTGATAGGTTTTTCCGTTGTTTTAATCAGAACATCAGCCTGATCCGGCAAATGCTTTTTGATAAGTTTGACAACCTGATCGTCATCGGCCCAGGAAATTTTTCCTTTGGCCTTTTGAAATCCTACCTTGATTCCGTGCATGATCATTGTCTTTGGCCGGACAAATAGGGATCGCCCCTCTTCCAGAGCTGCCTTTAAAGCTGCCTGCTTTTCGATGACGGTATTGACTGCGCTTTTTATTCCCGGCAAACGATGCTTTCTGACCTTTGCAATGATATCTTCTATTTTACGTACCCGCTCAGCCAATATTTCCCGTGTTGCGGCAAATTCTTTTGTCAATATTTCAATCTCGCCTAAATTCATGCTTTTACCCTTTCTTAAATTGCCAGCAGCCTGCGCCTACGCATTTGCGCGGCTCATTGCTTTGCTCGTTTTGGCATTCCCATTTCTTGATTCGCTTTTTCAACACCAGACAATGCACCTGATTTTTCGCTTTTCGTAACGACCGCTTTTGTGATTGCTTTTCCATACTTCACCTCATAAAGTGTGTTCAGACATATCGGGATAATGTACAGGGCGGAAGCGAGAATGATTCCCCAACAAACTTTGTTTATCCAACGTTCTTCCTGCCGTTGCATTACTTCGTCCCAAGGTGTGTTTCCAATGTAGGTCTTAACTTTGTTCAGCATAGGACTCACCTTTATCTACCTTCAGACAGACAGCCAAATGCTGCACCTGTATCGTCATCAGCAGCAATAACGGCACATAAATGATCGATTTCCACCAATCGGCGGCGAATCGCAAAGCTGCGTCGTCAAATACCGTTGGAGGCTTAGTCTCATCTTCGTTTAGCATCCAGATATCGGCCACGGCTAAATTCCTTTCCCGTAGCCATTCTATGGCAGCGCTGTTATTTCCTATTTCATCCTCAACTATTTTCTGGAAATCGACGGGTTTTTTCGGAATACAGCCATGATTAAGCATTACATTGATCGCCGGTCGGGAGACTCCGGTTATTCTGGCGATGTGAGTCTGACTGATTTCGCAATCGGTACATAGATTTTTCAATATTATCGGTGCATCAAATAGTTGATTATCATTTATCGGCTCTTCCACTTCATCCTCCCGTTAACTGGCTACTGCTCTTATTTCTTCGCCTTGTCTGCCGGTTTTCCTGTCCAAAACAGCTTTCAGAGCATCTTTGCAGCTTGTTACAGCCGCCGTCTTCTTCTTTGCAACTCCGGCAGGCACGGCCACCGGCTTGGCCGCACAATAGCTTTTAACATCCTCTTCGCTTACCTGGTCTCTGCCGTCTGCCAGCGCGATATTGAGCAGATGTACGCACAGTTCCTGTAGTTCGAGGAAGTTTCTGACCTGCGGAAGATCAGATAAAAGCTCAAGCGCTTCCTCAGTGAAATGTTTGCCGACAGTGCTTTTGACGTAATGCTCGGCCTCATTGGCGGATAGCCCCTGCATCCGCACCATGTCGGTTCTGAGTCTGACTTCGGAGACACCGGCCCGGTTCATCGGATCGGATTGGGCGACAAGAATAACAGTGAATAATTCCTTCTCTCCCATCCATTCGATCTCGCGCAGTGTCTTAAGGCTGCGCAGTGTTGATGAGTGCAGGCGTTGCGCCTCTTCGATAACCAAGACGATTCGCTGTTTTCGGCTCGCCTCGCCCATGATGCGCCTTACCTGCCGGGAGCAGGTTTCCGCTCCGCGTCGTGGTGATTCGTCGGATAGATCAAGGATGATAGCCTTTTCAATATCAGCGATGGTGGTTTTTTCTTTCTGTGCCCGGTTGACGACCACCCGGCGCACGCCCAACTTATCCAGTGCTACGTTTACCGCCTCGCTCTTGCCGATGCCGCGTTCCCCGACAATGCTGACCATCGCGCGCGATTCGACAGCCATTGTCAGGATACGCAGTGTGCGCGCCATATCGCCGGTAGCAAACCGAGCCCGCCGAAAGGGGTCTTCCCGGTACCCCAGAGCACCGAATATTTCCAGTTTTGTCATGTACATATGCTTCCTCCTTATAATCCTATTCTTTATTTACAGAGCAGCCCTGGCCTGCTCCGCCTGTATCTCCATCGCCAAATCAATCACTGTGCGCCGTGATAAACCGCTTTCGATGATCATATCGCGCACTTGTTCTCTGTTTTCCTGATCCAATACAAAACCGCACAATCCCTGAAATTCCTTGAGTGCCGTGTCAATGTTCGGATAGGTATCTACATTAAGTGGATTTTCGATTGTTTTAACTTGCTTGATGCGGGTAGGTAACTTTGTGACGTTAACGGGCGCGACAACGTCCTCCGTATAAAGTGTATTGTGGATACCTGTCAGCTCCGCCGCTGCTTTCCGCACCTGCTGGTAAGGAGTTTCCTTTGTCGCCGTGTATTCGCCAAGCTTATTGGGCCGGAAGTCAAAAACCTCATACTTTTCGCCGGTGCGTTGATCAACCGCGACCATTCGGTCATCAAACATACCCAGGTAAATCCAAACCCAGGCATCATGCAGTCCTTTAACCTCGTAGAATTCCTTGTCCAGACTGAAGCAACCGGCCTGATCAAGTTTGCGTGAGTAGCGACGGACGATAGTCTTGATTGCGTTTTCCGGCAGTGCGATGGCACCGCCGCATTGGTTGATCTTAAGCCATGCCTGGCGGCGGGTAATTGTCTTCTCGAAGCGGTGCGCCCGTTCGTTATATTCCTGCTGATACCGTGCGAAGCGGATGTTCAGTTCGGAGAGGCTTATCTCGAATTTCTTCCAATCCGATTCGGCAAAAAAAGGGATTTCAAAGCGTTGCCACATGGTGCGCCAGGGACGTTCAATCTTTCCGTGAGCGTCTTTATTGAGCACTTCGGACGGGTCAATCGTTATGCCCAGGCGCTCAAACCAGTCAGGGATGCCGTCCGATGACATCATAGGCCCGTGATCGCCTTTGATCTTCTCCGGCAAGCCGAATAATTCTTTTCCCGGAATCTGTGACCAGGCCCAACAAAGGAAATCAAGATTATCACCGGCGCTTTCACCCAGCGCAGCAACATAACGGGCCGAGTGATAGCCGCTGTAATCGTCGGTGAGTCCGTATATCCAGGGACGCAACCGGATCGGTACCGGCTTGTTTTTGTAATCCTTGGTTCCGCCATGCAGGCGCAGCGCATAGTCGCCATTCGGCAATTCGTGATGAACATAGAAGCAGTTGGAACTGGAGGCATCGACATGGTGCATCTCATTGGGCCGCTCGGCCTGAAAGCGCTCAATGCGGCGGCGTTGTTTGTTCGCGCCAATTTCACGCAATACCCGGTCGAATGTTCCGGAAGGTACCGCAGACAGGGTCGAAGGGATTAAATTGTTGTCGAGAGCTATCCGCAAAGCGTCGGCAGTAGTGATCTGGCCGCGATGTTCGGGAGGCCGCGCCTTGATCTTGGCTACGGTAATCGCTGCTTCCTCAATCCCGGCAATCTTCCGTTCTCCCTTGCGGGTGCGTCCAGCCGGAAAAACCCGGTAGAGTGATTGCGGGCTGACATCCAGCCGCTTAGCCCAGGACTGCATCACCGTGGTTCTACCACCGCTGGGTGCGTTTGCGAGGTCGGTTTTCACCATATTTAGGATTACCGGGTCGATCTGCTTGGCCATATCTTATTCTCCGTACAGGTTGACTTTTTCTTCCCAGCGCTTGCGTAGATCGGCTAAACACAACTCCAGCGACTGGATGTGGCCTTCCACTTGCCCCATAATTACCGGATCATCCTGCACATCGTCCCGGATAATAAACTTGGATATCGCCGCAATGCCCTGCAAGGTAATGTCTTTGATTTC
>JBDKUX010000111.1:0-2177 GCA_039679455.1 Smithella sp.
TTCTTTTTCATCCCACTGGGGTGAAAAACGGATTTTCAGAAATAAATTGTAAAGCTGGTCAATTGCTTTGGCGGCATTTTCAATAAGATAAATTCTTTCAAGCATTTTTCCGGAAGGGTCATCATCGGATTCCTGCCAGTCAGCCATGGGAAGTTTTAAAGACTGGAAATAAAAATTGTCGGCTTTCAGCGCAAATTCCCACTCGTTTTGATTTTGCATAAGTTTGAGCCCCGCTTCTTTGACTTTTTTCCCCTGACGGATGGCCTCTTTGCCTTCTTTTAATTCAGCATGTATTCCATGACACACTACGCCCTGTGAATATTCTCCTTCTCCTGCCTCCAGGACGATTCTTTTTAAAAAATTGAGTTCGACTTCATCATTTGGAGATAAACTTATCCGGCCGTTGCGTTCCTCGGACTTAAACCAGAGCCAGGTCATAAATTCACGGCCGATGAGGGCGGCATCCTCTTTCTTAACAGCAGCTTCGGCGATCTTTTGGGCAATCTGTTGATTGTCCTCCGGCAAAAGGCGAATAAGGCTCAAGGAAAAAGTTTTTTTGAACAAATCAACGAAGTCATCCGCAATTTTATCGGAAAGCGAAGAAAAATAAACCGTATTTTGTCCCAGAGCCCAGCAGACATCATAAAAGGACGGTACCGGGTCCAGCTTGGATAAAAGTTCAAGTTTTACTTTGTCTCTAATGCCGTTGGTTATTTGTTTATTAATGCGCTCTTTACCGCTTTCAGCAAGAAACTGCCGCTCTTCTTCCATTACTTTAATTTTCATCAATTTTGGCGGTATTATTTTGCGATCGATACGCAGAGAAAAAATAAGATAATCGCCCAGTACATAATTGGCTGATTCAAAATCAGCATCAAGTACATCTGTTACGGAAACCCACCCTAATCTTTTTTCTTCAGTTGATTTGGTTGTTTCTCTGAAGGAATTGGCTTTAATCCGGTTGTTGACGAAGTTTAAGAACGCCTGCGGTAATTGACCTTCCACATGAAATCGCGCAAAAGAAAAATTGCCTTTAAGTAACCCCATAATCATCACCTCACAGGCCGTCAGCGTATATTATTCGGAAGGAATATGTCAAGAATTTATGCTTTAGAATTACCTTGAAAAATCAATTGCTTTCTTGTCGGACAGGTTTGGTAATTATCCATAGACAGCAGCTTTTTTTTATGCTACTGAACCTCGTACTTTTGGGGTATAAAGCTATGAAAATCAAGACAGTCGGCATTGTTGCAAACACGCAGAAAGAAAATACAGGCGAGTATGCAAAGCGATTGAAAGAATGGCTGGAGGGTCGCGGCATCGAGGTATTTATCGAAGCTGAAATTGCCGCTAAAATCAATATCAGCGGTGGTTTGTCGTGGGATGACCTCGCTTCGAAGTCGGAACTTATTGCCGTACTGGGCGGCGACGGCACAATGCTGCGGACGGCGCGCAACCTGGCTAAATACGATGTGGCCATTGTCGGCATCAATATGGGCACTTTCGGGTATTTGACGGAAATTAATCTCAGTGAAATGGATTCGGCGCTGGAATTGATTTTAGCCGGCAAGTATATTACGGAAAAGAGAATGATGCTGGACGTCGTCATCAGCCGCGATAAAACGATAATAGCTACGGGTACGGTTCTGAATGATGTTGTGGTCAACCGGGGCAACCTGTCCAGAATAGGTGAACTGGAAATAAAGATAAACAATATGTACCTGACTACTTATAAAGCGGATGGTCTGATTATTTCCACCCCCACAGGTTCTACCGCTTATTCGCTTTCGGCCGCCGGTCCTATTGTTTATCCAAGAAAAAATTTGATTATTATTAATCCTATCTGTCCGCATACCTTGACGAATCGGCCGATTATTGTTCCGGAAAATTCCAAATTGCAGACAATTCTGTGGTCTAAAGAAAAAGGCGCAACTTTAACTCTGGACGGACAGGAATCTTACCGGATCAAATCAGGCGACGTTATCGATGTCAAAAAGTCAAACTATGTAACAAAGCTCGTTCTTTCACCTCATCGGAATTACTGGGACATCCTGCGTTCCAAACTCGGCTGGGGCGGTTTAACTTCGGGAGCTAAAAGAAAGAAAAATGCTTAATGATTTGAGCATTAAAAATTTTGCCATTATTGATGAACTCCACGTTTCATTCAATAAAGGCCT
>JBDKUX010000112.1:0-9180 GCA_039679455.1 Smithella sp.
CCGCAATATCTTGTTTCGGGGCTGATTCGTTATGTTGAGTCCAAACCCCACGCCTTTTTCGATGCGGAAATCATCCACGTAAGAACTCTCGGCGTCGCCCCCTATACCGAAAAAAAATTCAAGCAGAACTTCCGGCACAATTCTTTCTTTATCGGTAATACAACGAGAGATGCCATCAATACGGGGCAGGCGGATTACACGCCAATCCACTTGTCCCAGTTACCTTCCTTGTTTCACAGGGGACTTGCCCATGTTGATGTTGCCCTTATTCAAACGTCCCCGCCCGACGGCCACGGCCATTTGAGTCTGGGCGTAAGTCTGGATATCGTCAAAGCCGCCGTGGAAAACGCTGTCTGCGTTGTCGCTCAGGTAAATGATCAGATGCCGCGCGTTCATGGAGACTCTTTTATTTCCATCGATGACATCGACTTTCTTCTGCCGTATAACGAGCCTCTCCTGGAATACACCCCGCCATCCAATATGGAAATTACCCGCAAGATCGGAAAAAACATTGCACGCCTTGTCGAGGATGGCGATACAATCCAGGTCGGATACGGCTCCGTTGCCAATTCCATTTTGGACAGTCTTTCGGAAAAGAAGCATCTGGGCGTACATACCGAGCTTTTCGGCGACGGTATTGCCGCCCTGATGAAAAAAGGAGTTATTGACAATACTCAAAAAACCATCAACCGGGGAAAATCCGTAGCTACATTCTGTATGGGTCACAAGGATACATACGAATTTATTCATGATAACCCTGATATAGAATTCCGGACGATAGACTATACGAATAACCCCATCGTGATTGCCCAGCATGAAAATATGGTGGCCATCAACAGCGCTCTGGAAATCGACCTTACCGGACAGGCTACGGCCGAATCTATCGGGAGGGTTTTTTACAGCGGGATCGGTGGACAAGCCGATTTTATGCGCGCGGCTTTCCTGTCCCGCAACGGCAAGGCCATTCTTGCCCTGTCGTCAACAACTGCAGATGAAAGCATATCCAAGATCACGCCGGCGCTTCAAGAAGGGGCCGGAACAACATTGATTCGCGGTGATATCCACTATGTTGTTACCGAATACGGCATTGCCTATATTCATGGGAAAAGCATACGTGAACGGGCCATGGATCTCATTGCCATTGCTCATCCTAAATTTCGCCCCTGGCTCGTCTCTGAGGCAAAAAAGGCCGGGCTGATCTATCAGGATCAGGCCTTCATCCCGGGGGAAAAAGGAAGGTATCCCGAGGAACTGGAAACCTACCGGACTACCAAAACCGGTTTAAAGATATTTTTCCGGCCAATTAAAATCAGTGACGAACCACTTCTCAAGGATTTTGTCTATTCTCTTTCGGACAGCAGTTTGTACCGGCGGTTTATTTCGGGTCGTAAATCTATGCCCCATGAACGTCTTCAGGAGTTTGTAGTTATCGATTACACAAAAGAAGCGGCGATTCTGGCCATAGTTGGTGATGAGGAGAACCAGAAAATCATAGGTGTTGGAAGATATTTTATTGATGAAAGCAGGCATTCCGCAGAAGCTGCGTTTGCCGTAAGAGATGATTACCAAAAGCAAGGAATCGGAACCGAGTTGCTTTCATATTTGACTTACCTGGCCAAAAGACAAGGCCTCCTGGGATTTACCGCCGATGTTCTGGCAGATAACAAGTCCATGCTGCATGTATTTGAAAAGGGTGGCTTTGATACCGCAAAGACCGTGAGCGCCGGCATTTGTGAAATGACAATGGCTTTCAAGGATTAACTATGAACGATCAAGATACTGAAAACATCAAGTATCTTTTCGAACCCCGATCTCTGGCAATTATCGGCGCCTCCAGGGATAAAAACAAGATAGGCCACGCGGTACTGCAGAATGTAATTGACGGCGGATATGCAGGAAAAATCTACCCGGTAAATCCAAGCGGCGGCCAAATCGAGGGAATGCCGGTTTTTCGCAGCATCCTTGACATCGAGGGCTCTATCGATACGGCTTGCATTACCCTCCCGGCGGATCGAGTCTATGATGCGGTCGTCTCGTGCGCTGAAAAAAAAGTCAAGAATGCCATTCTCATCAGCTCGGGTTTTTCTGAAATTGGCAATATTATAGAAGAAAAAAAAATTGTTGATTATGCCCGCTCCAAGGGGATGCGGATTTTGGGCCCCAATGTGTTTGGCGTCTATTCCTCCCAGGTCTGTTTAAACGCCACATTCGTCTCCGGCGATATCCCATCGGGGCATCTGGCCATGATCACCCAGAGCGGCGCCCTTGGCCTGACGCTTGTCGGCCAGGCTTCCGTGGAAAATATTGGACTTTCCGCCATTGTCTCCGTGGGCAATAAGTCGGATATTGATGAGTCCGATCTCCTGGCCTATCTATGCCATCATGCGTCCACCCGCGTTATTTTTATGTACATTGAAGGCCTTCGCAATGGCGAGAAATTCATCAAAGCGGTGCGAAACGCCTCGTTAAAAAAGCCCATACTGGTGATCAAATCAGGTCGTTCTTCCAAAGGCGCACAGGCCGCCGCCTCTCATACCGGTTCTCTGGCGGGTTCGGACGAGGTTTTTGACGACGCGGTCCGCCAGTCTGGTGCGCTGCGTGCGGAGAGTACCAAGGAGGCTTTTAACTGGGCTATGTTTCATATGGCGAACCCTCTTCCCAGAGGAAATAATGTCGTTATCATAACCAATGGTGGGGGCGCCGGTGTGATGGCGGCGGACGCCTGCGAAAAATACGGCGTCAATCTTTATGATGATCCCCAGGAACTCAAAAGAGTTTTTTCTCCCGCTATACCAGCCTTTGGATCTGCTAAAAATCCGATTGATATAACCGGTCAGGCAAAAGCCTCCGATTTCATAAAGGCATTCGATGCGGCTCTTGCCGATGACAATATTAATACAGTATTCGGCATCTACTGTGAATCCGCACTATCACCGGCCAACCATCTGGAAACCATCATTGAAAAAAACTTTCAAAAATATAAAGAGATGGGAAAGCTCATTGTATTCTCACTTTTTGGCGGTCAAAAAACAGCCGATTACGTGGCTGCGGCAAAAAAAAGAGGTATTCCTGTTTCCGATGACGTTTATGACACGGCCTCCGCGCTGGGAGCCATGTATCGCTACAAAGACTACCTGGAAAGTCATTCTGCATCTGATCAGACGGCTAACGCCAAATTGAACATGGAACCCGTCACGACTATTATTTCTGATGTAAAAAAGAAGGAGAGATTTTTCCTTCTTGCCCATGAAGCACAACAAATCATGGATCTGGCTGGTATTGCCATTCCGCAAAGCATCCAGGCCCGCACGGTCAAAGGTGCGGTCGATGCCGCCGCCGCCGTTGGTTATCCCGTGGTTATGAAGGTTATCTCCAAGGACATCATCCACAAGAGTGATACGGGCGGAATTGCCCTCAACCTGGAAAATGAACCGGAGGTCATTGACGCTTACGGCGCCATTATGCGCAACTGCAGGGAGCGCGTTCCGGGCGCGGTGATTGAAGGAGTCAATATCTCAGAAATGGTTAAACCGGGAACGGAACTCATCGTGGGCGCCAGAAGGGATAATATCTTCGGCCCGATAATTATGACCGGTCTGGGGGGAATCTATGTAGAAGTTATGAAAGATGTTACTTTTCGCTCCCTTCCCGTCCGTACGCAGGACATTATCAGCATGATCAAGGAGCTGCGCGCCTATCCTCTGCTCCTTGGAGTACGGGGGGAGAAAACAAAAGATATCGCCGCCGTTGTTAATGCCCTTGTCATTCTGGGAACCATCATCAGTCGCTGTCCGGAGATTTCCGATATTGAAATCAATCCCCTCGTTGTTTACGAGCAGGGCGATGGAGTAAAGGCGGTGGATATACGCATCATTCTCGCCAAAAGTGAAGAAAAGTGAAGAGAGGTAAAATCAATGGATAAATTTGTCATCACCTCCATGCGGCAAAGCGCAGGCAAAACAAGTTTGATCATTGGCCTGGCCAAAGCGCTGAACAAAAAAATAGGTTACTTAAAACCCTTTGGCGCAAGATTGCTTTACAAAAGAAAACGGCTCTGGGACTATGACGCCGCGCTTCTGTCCAATATCCTTGATCTTGATGAAAATCCGGAAGATATGTGCATCGGTTTCCACCATTCCCAGCTCTTGTATTCCCTGGATGAAAAAACGACGGCGGTAAAACTGCAAAACTCTATTGATAATATCAGCAAGGACAAAGAGATTATCTTTGTAGAGGCGGGAAAAGACATCTTTTACGGCGCATCGATCTATCTGGACGCCGTGTCCCTGGCCAAAACCCTTGATGCAAAGCTCCTGATCGTAGTCAGCGGCGATGATGACATCATCATTGACGACATATATTTCCTCGCCAAATACATTCGACTGGACACCATTAATTTTCCGGGAATCGTCATTAATAAAGTCAGCAACATCGATGATTTCAAAAACGTCTATCTTCCCAGGATTGAACAAACAGGTGTTCCTGTCCTGGGTGTCATTCCTTCCATGCCCGAGTTGACTTACTTTTCCGCCGGCTATCTTGCCGAGCTGATGTTTGCCAAAGTCCTGGCCGGCGAATCCGGCCTGAACCGCGAAGTTCGAAATGTTGTAGTGGGCTCCATGGGCGCTGACGAGGCTGTAAAGAGTCCTTTATTTCAGGGGCATCACCAAGTCCTCATTACCAGCGGCGACCGCAGTGACCTGATTCTGACTTCTCTGCAAAACGATGCGGCCGCAGTAATCCTGTCCAACAATATTGTGCCTTCGTCCTTCATTCTCTCCAAGGCAGATAGTTTGGGCATCCCGTTGCTTTTGGTAGCCACTAATACCTATGAAACGGCCAAACAGATCGACGGGATTGAACCGCTGCCCACAAGCAACGACACGGAGAAAATCGCGATCATGGAAAAGATGATTAAAGAAAATGTAAATCTGAAAACGTTTACAAAATAAATTATAAGGAGGGGTAAACAAAATGGAAAAGTTGAAAATGATGATGCGTTGTTTAGTGCTTCTTTTGGTGATCACCGCTTTTGCAGCTTGTGCATCGACGCCAAAACAGGAAAGCACCGGAGAATTCATTGACGATTCTGTCATCACAACCAAGATAAAATCGCTGCTGGCGGCGGATGATCTCCTCAAGGCATTCGAGATCAGCGTCGAAACTCGCAAGGGCATTGTTCAATTAAGCGGCTTTGTTAGCTCTAAAAAGGCAGTTGATAAAGCGGGCAGCATCGCCAATAGCGTTAAAGGAGTCAGGTCGGTAAAGAATGATCTGATCGTGAAGTAAGCAATTCCATTTCCAATTCAATGATGATACCGCGGCGGCCAGGAGGAGGCAACGAGGCGTGGTTCGACAGGCTCACCATGACTGACTATCAGCGTCAAGCCTGCCCTGAGCCTGCCGAAGGGTCAACAAAGGTAGCGCTTGAATTGGAAATGGAATAAAGCAAAAAACAGGAGGCAGGCAATGAAGCCTGCCTCCTGCAGTAATATGTTTCCGACACAAATACCGGCGTTATCTTTTACGCACCACCAGACTTCCTACGGAATAGCCTGAGCCAAAGGAACAGATCATGCCGATGTCACCTTTTTTCAGATCCTTATTGTGCAGGTGAAAAGCGATAATCAGCCCGGCTGATGCCGTATTGCCGTACCGGTCGAGTATTGTCGGCACATCTTCCTCATTATAGTTTTCACCAATGACGCTCTTTATAACTATTTTGTTCATGTTGATATTCGCCTGGTGGAGCCAGTACCGTTTGACATCTTTAGATGTTAAACCAAGACTTACCAGGTGTTCATTAATATGTTTGATGGCAATCGGGCCTACTTCTGCAAAAGCTTTTTTTCCTGCCTGATGAAATAGATTGCTGCTCCCGAAGGGGTCATCGTCCGTAGCACGCGACAGGTGCCCGAAATTCGAACGTATATTAGTGGAATATCGGGTCAGCGCTCTTGTGCTTAACACCTCGTAACTGTTCGCAGAGGTGCAGGTTTCCTCACGCTCCATAATAACCGCCGTACTTACATCACCGAAAATAAAGTGAAAATTCCGGTCGCAATAATTTATCTGGGGAGTCATCAACTCCGGATTGACGGCCAAAACGCAGTTTGCCGAACCGGACATCAGGGCGTCATAGGCCCGGTGAAGACCGAAAGTCGCCGCCGAACAGGCAACAAGCATGTCAAATCCAAAACCCTTCTCAATTCCCAGTGCATTCTGCACTTCAATGGCTATGGCCGGATGAGACCGCTGTGTATGGCCACAGGATACTATAACGGCATCAATATCCGCAGCCGTTTTCCCGGCTTCCGTCATTGCTTCACGAGCTGAATGCACCGCTATTTCCGCCTGAATGCTCAGTTCATCCTCGCTTCTGAGGGGAAACTTCGGCCGCATACGTTCTACGTCCAGAATGCCTTCTCTTGTATATACATAGCGGGCTTTTATTCCGGAAGATTTTTCAATAAACCTTTCCGAAGACAACGGCATCTCTTCTATTTCCCCCGCCGCTATCCGGGCTGCATGCTCGGCATTAAACTTTTCCGCATAAGCGTTATAGCTTGCAACCAGTTCCTCATTTGTAATGGAATAAGACGGTGTCCAGAGGCCCGAACCACTGATGACGACCTTAGGGGAAGAATTTACTGTCATATCTAAATTACCTTTCAAATACTCGATAAAAAATATTTTGGGATGGGAACCTATAAGAAAACCGCTGCTTAGTCAATTAAAAAACAGGGGGGACAGAAATACTTTGGAGGGAAAACGATAATTATTTAAAAAGACTCGCAGGGTCAAAAATAAACTGAGGCGGGAACTTCAACTCTGATCATCCTGCGGCTCAAAATTATCAACACGCCCGTCAATACGAAATCATCTTTTTTCCGGTATAATATCCAGACGAATCCTGACGGATGGTTTCTCCGCTGCTTTGTCAGCAATGGTTTTTCGAATTTGCGCCGGAGCAATATGATATTCCCTGCTGAGAAATACTGTAACCGAATCGACCCGTTCATCAGCCAGACGGATTCTTTCCCTGTAAGGCACACGCGCTTCTGCTACCGCTTCCAGAAGAATCAGAATCCGTTTATTTCCTTCCAAGGCCTCCCTGAGGGATTCAAGATCTTTTTTCATCGTTTCCGTCAGAGTCACGGATTTTGCGTCAAAAAGCAGAACAGGAACAAATGGCACGGTTTCCGCGCTGATCCTTACCGGTATATTTAATGAAGTGCTGAAAAACCTTTCCAGCCAAGCCAATTCTTCACCGGAAAAGGCATAATCTCTTTTTACTTTCAACTGAAGAAACAACATTGCATCTTTATCCGTAAAGACAATGGAAAAATCCATTATTTTTGAAGGTGCAAAGATATCATCTGCTTTCATGCAAGCTTGGCGAACCAGCGGAATGAGGTCTTTCCTGGCATCGTTAAACATTTCGGCCGATGATTTGGGAGGAGCAATAACAGAGGTAAATTTGACATTCTGAGGAACTAATCCCCCGGGATGTACTTTAATTTGCCCTACTACAAGGTTGACCTTTCGTTTCAGATTGATTTCTAATTTCTGTTTTGCCAACTCCAGGTCTGAATCTTTCATGTATTTTACCGTATTAACGACAGCGTGTATTTCCAGCATCCCCCCGACGAGTTCATTGAATCTGTATGTAGACAGATGAAGGCTTTCTTCCTTGTTGAATTGTTGTTTTAAAGACGACTCAACAGCTTTTTTCAACTTAATTTCTGAAACTCCCTGGTATAGGGTATAAACCAGCGGAATGGATATGACCAGAAGAACCGAGGATAGAAAAACAAGACGACGCCTTAATTTTTTTAAATCCTCTTCACCGGTCATCCGTGGACGAAACCCGTAGAGATAAACGATAAGACAAGCCGAAAGAACAATAGCAACAAAGTTGGTAAAAAATAGAAAAAAAGCGCCGGCGGCGATTGTGA
The DNA here is from genome assembly GCA_039679455.1 of Smithella sp. Taxonomy (GTDB): domain Bacteria; phylum Desulfobacterota; class Syntrophia; order Syntrophales; family Smithellaceae; genus MVRV01. The sequence goes on from JBDKUX010000112.1 coordinate 7,959, forward strand.
AATCTCCGTTTCCCAGACCGAACCCGGTCACACTTAAGGGAGGTATTACAGCAGTGGCAATAGCAACACCGGGAACAATGGTCAGATAGTTTTTTTTTGTGCAAATGGCTGAGGCGCCTGTTATACCGGCAAGAAAAGCAATCAGCAGGTCAACGACGTTCGGCTTCGTTCTGGCGGCAATTTCCGGGGTAACTTCGTTAAGGGGAGAAATATAGGACGCCAGAGCAGCAACAAAGATTGTTAAAAGCACGCCTACTATGATTTTGCGACTGGATTTCGTCCAGAGAAACGAATCCCCGGTTATAAAAGAAAAACCGAAACTCAGAAACGGCCCCATTAATGGTGAGATCAGCATGGCGCCTATAATGACCGGAACGCTATTGATCAGGAGCCCACAGAGGGCAATGAGATTGGCCAACGTTAGAATGAGAAGATAACCAAGTGTAACATCTACTTCACCGTAAATATCTTTAATAATCTCCTTATGGTTTACAACGGGATATTTATCACTCAGCCATTTTTTGATCAAATATTTCATCTTCTTCAACGGGCTCGCATCCACGGGACACCTCCATTGACTACGGAAATTTTGAAAGATTGATCCTTTTAATGACCTGTTTGTTTAATCAATATTTAAAAATTATTTATAATATTTTATCAACTATTCTTAATAATTACCATTATATTTATGATTTTGGTTCCCCTTTTGTGCAGATAATTATAATCACGCCACACGGATTACGGAAACAGCCACCGGAGAAATCAGTAAATCCAATCCCCAAAATAAGAGTAGAATTTGAGTCAAAACACTGCTACATCTGCTCTTCATTATGACTGACGAAAATAAAACTTATCAAGAATTAACGGACTTGATCCTGCTGATAAAAAAATTGCGGGCGCCGGATGGCTGCCCGTGGGACAGAAAGCAAAAGCAGGAAGATATCGGCAAATATATTCTGGAAGAGGCCTACGAAGTGATCGAGTCTCTGGAAGCTAAAGATCAACGGGCAATTGCCGAAGAGCTGGGTGATTTGCTTTTTCAGATTCTGTTTCTTGCCGAAATGGGAGAAGAATCCGGAGCGTTTTCCCTCAATAATATAATGGAGGGGGTCAAAGAAAAGATGATCCGGCGACATCCCCACATATTTGGCGATACAAAAGTAAATTCCATTGAAGAAGTAAAAGATAACTGGCAGCAGATTAAAAAGAAGGAACGGAGTAC
>JBDKUX010000113.1:0-23704 GCA_039679455.1 Smithella sp.
CCCCCCAATTTCATAATCGATCCCTTGCCGAATTGCCTTTCAATCTGGGTTATGGCCAAATCAATGGCTTTCGATCTGTCTAAATCTGCGCACATATGAAACCTCCGTAAAATTGTTTATTAAAATATCAAATAACATTTTTTTGCAAATATGCTGCATGTTGTTAAAGTATTTATGCGATATCTTCTAAAAGCTTTCTGATGTCTTCCGGCGTAGGAAGTTCTCCTTTAAGCTCTTTAGGTAGACGCACGATCACTCTATATTTGGCAACACCTATTGGTTTTTTACTTTCTCTTAATGTGTATTCCACAATTGTTCGGTCTTTTTCCTTACAAAGAATAATACCGATAGATGGATTTTCATCCGGCATTTTTACCAAATCATCCAGCGCCGCCAGATAAAACTGCATCTTGCCCGCAAACTCCGGTTTAAATTCACCGATTTTAAGCTCGATGGCAACAAGGCATTTCAAACGACGATGATAGAGAAGCAGGTCGATAAAAAATTCATTTCCATTGATCTCTAATCTAAACTGATTGCCTAAAAACGCGAATGCACCGCCCATTTCCACAAGAAAGCGATTAATGCGCGCAATCAACTCGCGCTCCAGTTCTATTTCGCTGTGGTCTTCACCAAGCTCCAGAAAATCAAAGGTGTATTCATCTTTGACGGCGAGCTTTGCCTGATTTTTCACTTCATCTGGCAGCGTCTTGGCAAAATTAGTTTGGTTGAGTAATGTTTTCTCGTATGCTTTATTTTCTATCTGATGAATTAATACTTTTTTAGTCCAGCCAAATTTGCGAGTCATGCGGATATAGAATTCGCGTTCCAGTGAATCTTTACATTTACCCATGATCGCCAAGTGCTTTGACCAGCTTATTTCTCCAACCAATGGTTGGAGTTTTTCGTGCGAACGATATTCCATATAAAACTGGCGCATGTACCATAGATTCTGGACGGAATATCCTTGCATGCCCAAGAATTCTTTCTGCAGATCCCGTGCTAGAGTTTCAACAACTGCTTTTCCCCAACCTTCTTTTTCCTGCCGCTCAACTATCATCTTTCCAATGTCCCAATATAGCTGAATCATTTCCTTATTAACTGATTTCAGTGCTTCATACTGAGCCGTACGAATGCGTTGCTTTATTTCATCTAAAAAAACAACATATCCTTTAGTGAATGAACTTTTCATACTCTTGCATGCCAAAACTCTTTTTATTGGGCACTATTCTTATGGTTCGTCAACCATGACTCTTTATTTACATAAAACCTTTTGAATTCAACCCAGCGGAAATGTTGCCAACTTAGTATACGTTGCTCCCTGCGGGCTCAGTTTGCTCTGGAATAAAATCAGCTCCGCCGCCTGGAATTCCCCTGCGCTGAAGTCGGCATGCTTTTTCAGAGCCTCGCCGATACCCGCTGTCGACTTCGCATCTTTGATGCGTCCCAGCGTCAGATGCGCCCGAAAAGGCCTGTTCTCGGCGGGAAAACCGACAGCTGCAAATTCTTCCTCCAGCCTTTTTTGCAGTGCGATAAGCTTCTCTACGTCTCCTCTTGTCCCCACCCAGAGAACGCGCGGCCTTCTCAAATCGGGAAATACTCCCATTTTTTCAATGCTCAGTTGCAGGGGAGGCATCGTTGCCGCCTGTCTTTTTACGGCAGCCGATATATTCTCCACATCCGTAAGATCAATATTGCCGAAAAATTTCAAAGTCAGGTGATTGCCCTGCGGACGCGTCCAGCTAATTTTGCCGCTGATTTCCCTTTTGAGCTTTTCCTGTAAGCGGGCTACGGCCGCCAATATTTCTGCGGAAGGTTCGATTGCCAGAAAAGCACGTATGTTCTTTTCCGCATCCATATGATTATTCTTTCCCCTGTAAATAATTTTTCAGCATGAGCAGCGCGGCCTGCGAAAAAAACATCTTGTTTCTTTTCCTGTCCCACCGGTAAACATAATGACGGCAGATAGTTTGCCCGGCATCGCTCAGCGCCAGATAAACCGTACCGGTAGGTTTAGCCTCGCTGCCGCCGGAAGGCCCCGCGATACCCGTAGAAGACAGTCCGAGATCGGTGCCGGCCATCTTGCGCACGCCTTCGGCCATCAAACGGGCTGTTTCTTCACTTACCGCGCCATGCTTTTCTATTATCGCCGCCGGAACATTAAGCAGGCTTACTTTGGCCGCGTTGCTGTAGGTAACAGCCGCGCGTTCCAGATATTCCGAGCTGCCGGGAACATCCGTCAACCGGTTGGTAATCAATCCGCCCGTGCAGGATTCCGCCACGGCTATGGTCAGCTTTTTTTCTTTCAGCAGGCCGGCAACAATTTCCTCCAGAGTTTCTTCGCCATAGGAAAATATGTATTTATTCAAACGGGTGACAACTTCGTCGCAAGCCAGCTTTAATTTTTCCCCGGCAGCCTCCGCCGTCTTCTGGCGGGAAACCAAAACCACATGGTTTTCAGGGAATACAGGATAAAAGCCGACGCTTACACCCAAAGCGGCAAAATCAATATCCTCCAGATTCTTATCGACGGCGGCTTCGGAAACACCGAAAGTTTTTATGGTTTGCCGGGCAACATACTGTTCGTTTTGCGGAAATTCCCGGCGCAAAATCGGGATAACGCCTTCCGGAAACATCCTTTGCGTCTCCCTGGGAACTCCGGGAACAACAAAAATCCATTTTCCGTCAACCTTCAGCGCAAAGCCTGCAGCCGTACCCAACGGATTGGCAATGACTTGCGCCCCCTGAGGAAATATGGCCTGTTTCGTATTGTTCTCCACCCAGGCCAGATTGCGTTTTGCAAAAATGTCTTTAATGTGATTTAAAACACTTTCATCCTTGTATAACGGCAAGCCAAAGGCTTGGGCAACAGCTTCCGTAGTGATGTCGTCGGCAGTCGGGCCCAGCCCGCCGGTGCAGATAACGGCGTCTGCAAGCGGCAGTAGATAGTCCAGTCGGCTCTTGATGGCAGCAAAATCATCTTCCACCGCCATTATAGCTTCCACGTGCCAGCCTTGCAGATTGGCCTCCCGGGCAATAAAGGAAGAATTAGTGTCGGCAATCCGTCCGCTCATTAATTCATTGCCTATGGTTAAAATTGCTATTTTCATATCAGATAATCTCCAACCAATTAAATGCGAATAGTAATACTCCCGCGTAAATACCGGCTCCGACATCGTCCAGCACAACACCCCATCCACCCGGCAGATTTTGCAGATTTTTGAGAGGAAAAGGCTTTAAGATATCGAATATCCGAAACAGAATAAACCCCGCGCAAAGATGAATCGCCGTAATCGTTACCGGCAACATAGTTACCTGAAAGCCGATGATTTCGTCAATTACAATGCGCTGATCATCTTTTTTCTGATAAATTTCTTCGGCGCGTCCGGAAACATAAATGGACAAAACCGTCAAAGCCACGACAACCGGCAGACGCCAAAACCAGGGCAAAGGCAGACAGAGCAGGCAAATCGGAACTCCGGCTAAAGTGCCGAATGTTCCGGGAGCAACCGGCGCCAAACCGGAACCAAAACCGCAGGCTAAAAACTTGATTGCTTTTTGGTTCAAAACCCGTCCCTCCGTCTTGAAAAATAAAAAATACTTCCTTTTTTCAACCATTTAAGTTTGTGCAAGCTATCTTTTTTTTGCTTTGATGTCAAACTTTTTCCACATATCGCGCTTTTACCGTATCCGCGTTTCACAATAATACCAAGTTGCATTCAAAGCATCAGCTTCGGCAAGGAGGAGGCTCCGCAGGCGTATTAATAATACGTTGAGGAAGCCGACAACGCAGCCAACAAAGTTAGGCAAAGAATGCGACTTGGTATAAAAAATCTTGACAATAGAACATATGTTCTATATCATGCTTTTCATGAAAGTCAAGTGAACTTTAAGGAACACGGGAGAAATAAAAGAATGATACCGGCAATGGATATTCCCGCAAGAAACATTGTGGCATAATAAAAGTAACGGGGGAACGAGGCAGGCACCATATCGATGAATCCATTGTCCAAAAAGCTGTAAAAAATGACGTAACTGAAGCTGGTCTGGTCAAAAGGGCAACCTGCCATACATTCAGGCATTCCTTTGCAACGCATTTAAATATGAAAGATAAGTTGATAATTGATTAATATTCAGCTATTAACTTCGTGTTTACGTTTTCTGCAGAGGTTTTTTACGCCGACATCACTGCCGGTGTTTGCAATATTCACGCTGATCCATATAAACAATGTTCGGAAGTATAATGAGGTATAATAATGACACATGCCAATAAAAAGTGTTTTGTCCTAATGCCCTTCACGGATGCATTGAAAGAAATTTATACGGAGGTTTATAAACCGTGCTGCGATTCCAACGGCCTGTATTGTTGGCGTGTTGATGAGATTTCCCGCCCTGGATCAATATCAAAAGATATTATAGAAGGCATCCTTGATGCAGATGTTATTATTGCGGACCTTACGAACAAAAATGCAAATGTATTTTATGAACTGGGCATTTCTCATGCTTCTGGAAACAAAACCATAATGACATCGCAATCTAAAGTTGACGTTCCTTTTGATATAGCGAGTTATCGTATTTTATTTTATTCACATACACTTAAGGGTTGTGAAGCACTTCGTACCGCACTTGATAGCGCAATAAAAGAACTGCTTGTTGCACTTGATAGAACAAACAATCCATTTCAAGAGGTTATTTCTTATCGAGGTGTTACTCGCGCATCTAAGAGAATACCTCTGGCTAAGTATATCGATTTCTCGCGTATACCAGATCGCATTTGTCGATTCTTCGAGGAACGAAAAATTATTTATGCTGACGATATTACTCCTCAGTTTCTTGATGAGCTTGCTTCAACTCCGGGGATAGGAAGGACTTATCTTTCACGGTTGTGTGCACCTCTAATTCAACATGATATTTTTGAGGACGCAGAGTTCATACAGCAATTTATCATTAAACATAAGTTGGATGGAACCGGAACAAGACATTATTTCTAAAAGGTAACTCCGAATCGGGTAAGGGGAAATTTTTCTCTTCCCCTCCCCACAGCACCCGGCATGCGGGTCCGCACCGGGCGGTTCACAGAGATTACCGGGTGGTAGCCGGGTAGTGAATGTGAACCCACAGTTCTTTGACAGATAGAAGCCCTTGACTCTTGAGCCATTTGTTGGTCATGCCCGTTTGCGTCGCCAGCGTCCGGGATAAGTGCCATGGTCCTTTGCGGCTGATCGCCACTGAAATAGCTGCATGAAGCGACGTTCCCAATTTGCGGAGTTCCCGCACCTTGTTTCTTGCCCAGCGCCACTGTTTGAAGTAGCACATGCGCAGACGCCTCCTCAGCCAGTGGTCTATCTCGGGAATCGGTCTGTAATATTCCGAAATCCCGAAGTAGTTCATCCAGCCACGCAGGTATTCGGCAAGCTTCTTATACCAATAGTCCATGGAGACAAACCAGGACCTGCCGGTCAGTTCCTTGACCCTTCGCTTAAATTCACAAAAGGCCTTTTATCCAACCAATGTATCCTGGTTCCACGGAAGGTGAAGCCAAGAAAGGCAGCCTGATCTGTCGGGACGAACCAGTGAGCACGTTTCTCCAGCTCCTTGTCCAGATCATCAAGAATGATGTTGGCGAGTAACGGTGACAAAGGCCCGCCCTGAGGAACTCCCAACCGGGTTTCCTGAAGCCGGCCATGTACCATCACCCCGGCACGGCACGCAGATATTTTTCGATAAGACGAAGAACCCGTTTGTCGCGAACCTTTCGCGTCACTCGGTGCATCAGTACGTCATGATTGACCGTGTCAAAGAACTTCGACAAGTCCATATCGACGGCGATGCGATAGCCTTCCCGGATATACTCGCGAGCTTTATAAACCGCATGACGGGCAGACCGTCCAGGTCGGGAAATTGTTCGATGGAAATTCCATCGACCCCAGGTGCGCCGTGATTGGCCCTCACCCGTTTCCACGCCATCTCCATGTTCTCTTTGGAGAGAATCCGCTCCAGCAGGCGCTCATTTGGGTTGAACGATTCCACGCCGCGCCCCATGTACACTCCTCCGTGCGGATTCATCATGTCATGAGAGCTCATAGAGGTTCTTCCCTTCTCTGTGTTCGGCCCTTCGGCGGGGTAAGTCTTTCCCGGTTTTCCATTTCGCCGGGCTTGTTTCCTCGCGCCTAATATGGCCTCTGCTGACTCCTGTCCGGTCCCACGGCATGTTGCCATGACGGGTGCCACTCTCGAAGGAGTTGCCAACCGGGCAGGTCTCCCCGGATAAGCATGTCCCCGACCTGATCGGGGAAACGTGAACTGTGACTATGCAACCGCAGCATTTACCGTATCTCCCGAATCCTGGGCTTTGTCATGTTGTGCTGACTTGCCCGGAGACTCAGCCTTGTATGCTATTTCTGTTCCCCTCGGCATGCTCAGGGCAGGCTTGGCTCATAGCTTTGCACTCGGGCTTCCTTCGGACGGTCCCTCACGGTTCCGCCCTTGCCTTTGGCTAGTACTTTTGTTAATGTTTGCACATTAACAGGATTCACATACAGGGGACTTACACCCCATAAGTTCACGCCCGTGCCGGGCGTACACAAAATCAATACAGCCGATCGTAGCCCGCTGGGCTGCTCCGGTTCATCTTTTCGTTCGGATGGCATTGATAAAGGAGGTATACGCATGGACATGTGGAAGTTCTTTGACATCACGCATCGGGAGCACATTCTCTGCAATCCGATGAGCCTTGAGAAACTTGAACAGCTTATCACACTTCTGCCTCTGAAACCTGGGGCACGCGTGCTTGATATCGCCACTGGAAAGGGCGAGTTTCTCATCAGGCTTGCAGAACGGTACCGACAAATGACAGGGACAGGAGTTGATTTCTCTCCCTACTGCATTGCTGATGTCCACAAGAAGCATCAAGAACGGGTTCCGGATGCCCAACTCCATTTCTTGGAGATGGACGGGGCCAAGTATGTCCCGGAGACCTTAGAGAGCTTTGATCTGGTAGCCTGCATCGGTGCGAGTTGGATTTATGGCGGGCATCGAGGGACGTTGAACGCGCTGCAGAAGATGGCAGCCCCGGAAAGTTGGATTGTTGTGGGAGAGCCATATTGGCGGCATGAACCGGAAAGAGAGTATTTAGAAGCAATCGGAGTGACACGGAACGACTTCGGAACACATTATCAGAATGTAGAGGCCGGGCAAGAGCACGGATTGGAGGCGGTCTACACACTCGTAAGCAGCCAGGATGACTGGGATAGATATGAAGGATTACAGTGGTATGCTGCGGAAACCTGGGCGAATGATAATCGGAATGATCCAGATGTGGAGAGTGTGCTGAAGCGAGTGCGTGAAAGTAAGACAGCGTATCTGAGGTGGGGGCGAGAAACGCTGGGTTGGGCGATTTATGTGTTCCAAAAAGGGGGGTATGGTGCAGTTTCAGTTTGCTAACGCGCCTTATTGGGTATGCCCAGGACGAGCGAGATGAGAAAAGAGGCATCACCACCTCCGAACAAGCCGTTCCACGGATCGGCGGGAAAAGGCGCCCGCCTCCTAGTGAACTCGACGATAAGCGGACCGCTCGCTAACGCGAGCTCTCGCTTTGCTCGTCCGCTTATCGTAGCTGTTGAGTATCGTCATGAGGAGTAGAAATGTTATCTGATACTGCCTTTTATTTGGATATATTATGTGTACTTTCTCTCACTCTAGGTGTCGTCCCTACTGCTGTGTACATGTTCTTTGTCACATTGGCTGGTCGTGATTTCAAAACATTTGCAAAAATGTGTTCTGCTCTATGTTGTTGGCTTATTATATTTATTTTATATCTAAAATTCGGACCAAATGGTGAAATATCATCAAGTAATTACTCGGGGAAGGTTCCTATACTCCTTGCATTATTTTCTGCTAACCTTGCATTAATGATGTATTTGGGATTTATACATCAGACAAAAAAATCAAATCGGAGTGAAGGTTATAAAAAAACGAATAATACAACAAGTAATTCTTATGCAAAAACACCATGGAATCGTCAAAAATAAAAATGCCCAACAATAAAATCCAGCCGATCGCTTCGCTCTGACTGATGTTGTCGTTATGTGGTAAGAGCATGCGGCCATTAGCTAACGCTGATCAACACCGATACAATAAATTGGAATAATAGGCTGGTGATGATTACACATATATTTAGCAATTTGGAGCGCCAGCTAGGCGCCATATCTTTGGCAAGTAACTTTTTGGAGGTTAGTCACGTGCTAATTATCAATAAGCTCTGCCGTTGTTATTGCATTGTGTTGTTTACTGTCATTTTTGGGGCATTCAGCAACCATGTAAGTGCCAATGATATCTTTGTTGGAAAATTTGCGTCGTTGCCCACGAAGTTTCTACCTGCTCAGGCCAATATTATCGAAATCTATATCGTTCCTAAAGGCGATAAGTACATCGTCACTGAATTTGTGAAAGGAGAGTTCAAACTTGATTATTTGGCTAAGCGATGCGACTCGAAGCAAAATTTCATGATGCCTTCACTTGCTCATGGAGACGTATATGCATTATGTAGTGTGGAATCAGGATTCGCAAAGTTCGTGTATTCACAGAACGGTATCGATGACCACGATCCGAGAATACATAATCTGAAGGACAAGAATGGTGAAAACCTTTTTGAGAAATCGTATTTTCAGGGGCAGTACTATATGCCTCCACTCCTTGCATTCCGAAGAGTTGATTCCTTCAAATACGCCCCAAACGATCCGGTCAAACTGCTGAGTCATGAGACATCTGAATTCAAAGCATTATGTAAAGATGCCGGGGTCAAACTATTTGAAAAGCCTGTGGCTCCTGTGCGGTCTATTGCCTACGATTTTAATCCAAAGCGTATTTCAGGGTGGTCAGGTGCTTCAAGAGTTGAGGTGGATGAAAACGGGCGTACTCTGGGTTTTGGCGGATTCAGCAAACGTAACTCTACGGAAGCAACAAAGATAGCTAGTTTCGAATTTACGGAACGCCGAAATGGTGACGGTGCTGGGGCGGCGACCATAAACCCATCTGCACCCTACTATCATTTCCCTGCTAATGGCACCAACCAACCGTACTATGGAGTCGACGATCTTAGTGCCGACGTTTTGGCGTTCCTCGATGTGGACAAACCGGGCGAGTACAGTAATGCGCCGATTAGGCAGGGAGCTATCCGCTACCAGATTACGTTGACTGACCGGCGTTCAGGTGCAGTTCTCGGTGAACAAGTATTTGTGGTAGATCGATTAAACCACCGCGCATGCGGAGTCAATGTTGACAGCGTGATTAGTCCATCCGCATTCATTTTTGATGCTATTAATCGATGATTGCTTATCCTGGGGCATGTGATGCACTTCACATTCCATTAATTTCTGCCTCAGTTTCCGACATGGGGCCGCTTGGGGGCGCAAGTGACAAATCAGAAACGAATGCCACATGCACAAATGCCGCATAACCCATCATTCAACCCGGACTGGCACGATAAAACCGCGCCAGCCGGTTAATTCGGCGTCATCTATGATAAACTAATTCGGAATCAAAAGGTGATAGAGGGAAAATGTTAAAATACTTAACTGGTACACTAATTATCTTTTTCTTATTCCAAGGAATTGCCTTTGCAGATTATTATAAATGGACAGATGAGCAAGGAAACATTCACATAACCGATTACCCTCCTCCGACTGAAACGGTAAAAGACAGCAAAGTTCATAAATATGAATCTGAAACAAACCATTCTACTTCCGCAAATAGTAATGAACAAAAATCTTCTAAATCAACAAAGCCCTCTGCCAAGGCACAACCAACTGATTCATCTGCTGCTCAACCAATTGATCCTCAAGAAAAAAGTCCAGCCCCCTATAATTGCGTCAAACTCTGCATTCAAGATAGCCGTGAAGCTAGAAAAGCATGCAGAGAAGATCCAAGTGATCGTCACAATTGCATGAAAAGGAATAAGGAGCAACTGGATAATTGTCGCAAGAAATGTCGCGAAGAAGAAAGCTATGCGTCGTCAGGTTACAGTAACAAAAAAAATAATGTCGGGGTTTCTTCTAATCGTCCGAAAAAAAATACTGAAAAAAGCGTTGCATTATTAAATACCGCCAAGTTTGAGCTGATAGATAAAAGGGACCCGGCAGAGCGTGAGGGATATCCATATCCTAAAAGCTGGTTTTCCTACGTAATGCATGGAGATCGATCACTTAATGTTGATCGACTATCCATACTCCAAACAAAGTTGATTGAAAGATTCGGATCAACACTAGGAGGGAAAAAAATTCTGCTTACACAATTCTACGTCATGGAGAAAACTGTTCGCCCTTCGTTTGTTAAAACTCCTTCAGGAAAGCAAATCGCTAATAATGGCCCATTTTTACCAACTTTAATCGCCGAGGTCACTATGGAGCTTGAGGGAGATTACTTCCATGGATCTGCCATGCTGCAATTGAAGCAAGGATCTAAGTCAACGCATTCATCTCTTACTATCGCTACCACAATGGTAGTCGACGATCTTCTCAAAGATATGGAGAGAAGTTGGAAGCCACATTAATGCAAAAAGCAGCTAACAAGGGTAATCTAGCCGATCGCTATGCTCCGGCTGATTTTTTATCTAGAGATACAAGGAGATAGCTATGCTCATATCCATAAAACGAGCTTACGACGCACCGGTAAAAAGTGACGGAATCCTGGTTCTGGTGGATCGAATCTGGCCCCGTGGCATTAAAAAAGTGGATGCAAAGATTGATATATGGTTGAAAGATGTGGCACCATCAACGAAATTGCGTCAGTGGTTTGGGCATGATCCTGAAAAGTGGATTGATTTTTACGCCAAGTCTCTCACTGAACTGAAAGAGAACCCGGCAATGGTTGAACTGAACAGGAGAGCTCAATGAACGATGACGCAACTAAATTGTCTAATCTCTAGGAATTATTAGACAGCAAGGCCTATCATCATACAGCCGATCGCTGCGCTCCGGTTGATAAGGACTCGGCACGAAGATTATGGAAGACATAATGCTCCACATAAGAGAAAATTTCGGAAAAGGATTTACGATAGTCTTTTGGCGAGTGCGGGAAAAGAAACCTTCTATAAAAAGTTTGGTTTCACCAACAAGCCAAATGAAAAATACAGCTGCGAAATGATCCGGATTCTATGATAAAGATGAGCGAAAAGGTTTTGCTCTGAAAGGAGGTTGATGCTATGGCCATTAGTCCCGAAGTTAAAAAAATGTTAGAACAAACCGTTAAGTCAAATTTTTCTACGAATGATTTGCAGATTCAGAAGATAAATGGAGAATTGCCTCAGCAACTGAAAAATTTGATCACCTGGAATAAGAAGCGAACGGGTGCGATGTTTGCCGGGACGATTACGCACTGGACTAAGAAAGACATCAATAATCTTTCCAAGATCAATAATAAACTTTCCGAGGATAAATTCAGGATTGTGAACTGGTCCTCCGGCAACGGGTATTACTTTGGCAAACTCGAGAGTGCAACTACTGTATTTTTTGATAATCTTTTTAAGCAAGCGGCTGTTCTGGTGGGAAAAGGCTGTAATTGGAATGAGGGAGATGTTCTTCGACGGCACAACTTATTCCATGCCCATCTTGTGTGCTGTAAGGAACTCGATGATGTCTACCTTCTCTTCCACAGTCTTGAATATCCTGTCGATTTAGAAGAGCAAAAAAATAAAGACGCCAAGTATGTTGAAAATTTTAATGGATATCAAATAAATGATTTTAGAACTACTGACAAGGTATATAAGGGCAGGAATATTATCTGGTCGGCAAGGAAGAACACACTTTATCAACCGGTCTACAATGATGTTTTAAAACATTTTTGCAGTCCCGCATTGGCCGCTGGGCCGTTTGACGGGAATACATGGGAAGATGTCGGTTATCCCAACCCCTTGCGACTGGAGCAGGATAAACTCGGTGACGAGATTGCCAATTTAAACTACTTTCCCGCAGAAGGTGCGAGTACTTTTCTAATAGTGAATCGAGTCTATGCAAATGATATCAATCCCAAGTGGCAGGAAGGTTAGATAAGGATAGGTACTACGTTATGAGTGAAGTACCAGTATGATACGTGATTTTGAACCATTGGATATGAATGATGTTTTGGATATTTGGCTGAAAGCGTCAACTCAGGCGCATAGCTTTATTGAGAGTGAGTTCTGGAAATCGAAAATTGATGATATGCGAAAGACATATATTCCAGCTTCTGATACTTATGTCTTCTCGGACAATGGCACCGTTAAGGGTTTTATCTCTCTCCACGGGGATACAGTGGCGGCCATGTTTGTCTCTCCGAATGTTCAGGGTCAGGGCATTGGGCAAAAATTAATGGATAAAGCAAAATCCCTGAGAAGGAAATTGAATCTTGCTGTGTATAGTGAGAATCCTAAAAGCATTCAGTTTTACAGGAAAGGTGGATTCACCATCATCAGGGAAAGAATCGATCAGCACACAGGACATATTGAAATCTTAATGGAGTATGGCTCATAACCGGCAAATCAAAGAGTGTTTCTCAGATGCCATGATCTTCATGTTGATTAACACGTAATGAAGCGAACAGTATGAGTTTTGAACTTATCAGCCAGTTCCTCGGCGACTCATCCATAGGACTATTCGGCGCAGGTTACCTCGGCAGGGCAATTGCCAAAGGACTATTGGAGGCTGGACTTCCCAGACGGAATCTCGCAATCTGCCATCGTGGTTCCGAGGCGACTGATCGAGAGCTTGCTGATGCCGGGCTTGCTGATCTGGTTGCAGGCAGCCAAAAAGTTGTCCTCCAATCGCGAATACTGCTCTATCTTGTGCGTCCTCAAAACTACCAGGCCATACGAGATTATGACCTTAGGGGCAACAGCCTTTTCATCTCCTTCCTGGCCGGGGTACCACTGAGCAATTTGCCCATACACATCCCCGACTCTCAGCGCGTTCGTGTTATGACGAGTGCGCCAGATACGTTTCGTCGGCACAATGGCATTGCGGCTCTGTATCCGGCAGACAATCCGCTAGCGCGGGAAATGCTTGTTTCTCTCGGGCTGCGTGTTGTTCCTCTCGGGCAGGAATCAGACATCCATGCGTTTACGGCACTTGGGCCATGCTTACCTATTGTGCTGACCTATTGGGAAAGCGCGGGTTGCAATATTGATGACCAGGAATTGTTGGAGACAGCAAAGAAATATGGCTTATCCGACTATGCTCCTATTCTTAGATGGGCGCATAGCATCAGACCAGGGCAACTATCTCCCGAAGAAATCGAGCACTATCTTGCTCAAGCCACAACGCCAGGCGGCATAACCGACGCCATACTATCTGCAATGAGCGCAGGTATGAGCCTGTCAGCAGCATTACAGCGAGGCATCGAGCGTAGTAAAGAGTTGGCGGTATCATGATGTGGTTAAGCGCTGTTGCCAAAAGGCTCCGGCGGATGCGGCAGAGCCGCTCCACTGACCAGCACAGTATTTCATTTTTCGCTGCCGCCAACACCTCTATATAAATTCACTCGCTATATTTTGGCGACGAATTCAAATTTTTCGTTATTAGGCCCGTCAAAGAAAACAATTCTTGCTGTTCCGACTTCTCGGGGTTTTGTATAAGGAATTCCCAGATCGTTTAATAATTGCATTTTTTCATTCAAATTGTCTACCTTGAAAGCGATGTGTTCAATGGGGCCCACTGATTTCCTGGAGTTGGTTTTCATGCCGATAAGCTCTATTACCGTACCGCCAACATCCAGAAACACAAGCCTGCACTCAGCATAAATATAGTCTTTTAAAACATTTGCCGATAATACAGATTCATAAAAATTCAGAGTCTTTTCCATATCCAGGACTTTGATGCCTATATGACCAAATTTCATTTTAACCTCCTATTTAAATGACAAAATTTGCAGACAATAAGGCAAAATCAATCGGCAGCCGTACAGCTTGATCAACAGGGGGAGACAGGGAAAATGTTAATTGATCAACTTCCAATCAAGTATGGCGTCCTGTTAATACATTGTTACTTACACAATTCTTGTGTCCGTTTTTAAAATTTCCTCGAACGAAGTAATCGCTCTCATTGAAATCTTCTGGACGGAACGGCATCGGAGAAATATCACTAATTCAGCTGTATGGTAATTCTGCGGATTCCATTTCTGTCTCCGAATCTGTCTCCAGTAAATCTTTGGAAACAATAGCCGGATCGATGTCGCTCCACTCATTAATTTTTTGCACTGGAATAGGAGCCAAATAAAATAGCCTGTTGGACATGAATGCCTATATTTTCAAGTTGCAATTGGGATTTGACGGTTTTTCTGTTTTTCTATTTGCTTTTTGAACCACGCACGCATCTACCTGAAATTAATTGTTGTGTCTTTTTAATAACATGACCGGATTTTTGTCAAGGTAATTGTTGGACGAAAAAGAAGGAAAAGAAAATGTTAATCTCGTATTATTGAATCATCTATCGTCCCACGGCGAAGAAAGTAAAAAAACCGCCGGAAAGCAGGGGCTGTCGCCCACAATAAATAAAACGAAGTCGGACAACAAACTGTCAATTAAAGTTCCGCAAAATGTGCATACATGGAATGTGCGTCAAAATCGGCAATTGTATGCGAAGCACTGCCGAAACTCACCAAGTCTTTCTTTCTAAGGTTTTGATTAATCTTTTTTCAGCTTTCATTTTTATATACGAAAAGTCAAAATGATCGCGTGGATCATACTGGAGCACGTTCACATCCAGAGCCGGACTGACTTGTTTGACCAGTAGAAGATAAGTTTAGGCATACCACTTAGGGTAATTAGAAAGAAGGTGCGGATGTTTGCAAGATTGGCGTCAGTAAGAATTTGGAAAAAACACGTTCCAGCTTTCTCGAAGATGCCTGGCAAGAATAGCAAGCATAAAATATATTAAAAAAAATGATCCGTATTCTCTGCAAAATGTGCGCAAAATGCGTTTTCATATAGTGATTTTGTCATAAAATAATTTGATGCTCGGCATCCTCCCTTACAAACAGAACCAACATCGCAATTTTTACAATGTCCCGAAAGCATGTCTGTCTTGAATTTCCTGTTATAACTGAAATTATTTTTGTTATTCCAAATTTTAGCTAAGGAAATATTTTTTACATTTCCTTCAATGAATTTTTCATCATACAGCGCTCCACAACCCTTTACATTCCCAACACTATCTATAAATACCGAAGTAGTGCCTGCCGAACAACCTTCCCAAAAACATACAGGTGCCTTTGTTCCTCTAATATGCGTTTCATTGTCGTTATAATAGTATCCAACATTATCGGCTGCAACCACTAACATATATTTATCTTTATTCTTTTCGCTTATAAAATCGATTAAATCTGGCAGATGTTTACGATTTAGGATAAGTTCCTTTTTATCAGCCATATTTCCCATTGGATTAACAAGCTGAATTTGCCATAGATTGACATTGTTTTTTATCAGTATCTTATAAATTTCCTCCAAACACTGATAATTTAATGCAAGCAGAGATGTCACAACACCGATGGGTATCTTTGCCTCGTTTAAAAAATTAAAAGCCTGTTGAATTCGGGAAAAGCTGTGTTTATTACCCCGGATCTGATTATGTATCATTTCGGTTCCGTCCAGCGAGATTCCGACATTGGATAAATTTGCATATCTAATTTGTTCAATTTCATTTTTACCGATTCTGAAACCGTTGGACATTAGATTAACGATTATACCGTGTTTTGATAAATATCCGGCAATCTTTTCCCATCCTGGATATAAAAAAATTTCTCCACCAATAAAGGTCAGCTCTTTGCAATTAAGATTAACAATCTCGTCAGCTACCCGCAAGCATTCGTCTAAGGTCAATTCCTGTTTTCTTACTGTTCCTGCAACAGAACCGCAATGGATGCAATTTAGATTGCACTTTAAAGTTAATTCCCACAGACATGAATATAATGTAAAATTTTTTTTCATCATAAAAAAATGTTAAAAATAAAAAGATAAAATACTGGAGGCAAATAGAACAATTTGTCTCCAGTATGATGGAAACAATCCCTACATAAAAGCAACAGCTTTGCTTTTGATCAGTGCCTCCGTGATGTTAATACCAGAAATTTTTGTCTTGAGATTGAATTTTTCTTGGACTATTGCAATTTGCTCATCGGTGAGATACAGAACCCAATCACGTTTTGAAAGACCGTCTACGGGAATTTTGTAAGATGCCGGACAGGTAATGACGCCCGGCTCGATTTTAATCTTGGAAAATTTTTTTACAACGCGGGGTAAAAAATCTTTAGCAAGTCTGACTTGCCAGGGAGATAAGTATAATGTAAATGACGCCATTTGCTACCTCCTTTGTTTTTATAATAACAATGCTTAATAATCCTAAAACGGTTTCATGCTAAGTTTTAACTTATTTAGAAATTCCCTCCTTCCTTTTTTATTTATTTGGAAAAGTACTAATCCCAAGTAAAATAAATTATTGCTTGTAAATAATTGTTTTGATCATTTAAGTCAATAATATTTTGATGAATTGACCTAAATAAAATATTATGAAAAGAGAGATAAGAGAGGTACGTCGACTCATAAACTTGGACAGCGTCCCCGTATTGTACAAAATATGTTAGAGTAGTTTGATGCTCCCGATCATGTTTAGCGTCCTATTTTGCGCTTCTAAAACATTAATTATTGAACAGCCGACCTTTTTTTACTTCAGGTCTTCTTACGGTAATATCTTACGAAGAATAGAGCGGAGAATCCGGCACAAAGCAGGCCGCCCACGGAACAGGCGCCGCTGATAATAGCGTAAGGGAAAAAATAGAGTGTAATAGAGCCACAGGCCGGACCTAAAAACAGTCCTGCTCCAATCATCGCTTCATGCACGCCGGCATTGGCAGCCTGATTCTGCGGCACGTTCATGGAGTAATAAAGTGAGGAGTAATAGATAAGTCCGATTGACAGGCCGAAGCCGACTTGCGTCACCAGGAGCATTAAAACCGATTTGGAGATGATGATTCCGAAAAAGCTGACGATCATCATCAGATATGATCCCGCCAGCCACCGGAAACGATAATGCCAACCACTCCATTGCCAAAGGGCTGCAAAAGCGGCCAGCCTGGCAAACATCCAGAGAGAGCAGACAATACCTGCCATGCCTGTTGAAAGTTTAAGCTTTTCTGCAATAGAAGGGATCAAGGGGATTATGGTATTTATAGCGACGTAGGAAAAAGGGCTGGCAAGCCAGGCCATATGCAGGAACTTTTTGGCCTCGGCGGGATGCAATACAGCCGGGGCAGGAGTTTCTTTATGATGTTGATGATTATTTTCTTTATTTGCCCAACAGGCAGCGCATAACGCCAGGGCCAACTCAGCTGTTGTAATACCGAGGGGAATCCAGAAAACACTGGTTATACCCAGTATCTCAATCAGCATCCCCGCCGTGAAGTACGCCAGAGCGGCGCCGCCGGCCCAAACGACATTATAGATACCGATTATCCTGGGCAACTGCCCGCCACTCTTGTTGCTGATCAGAGTTTCCAGAGATGGCCAGGTAAAGCAGATTCCCAGAGTCCATAAGCAGTACACCATGACCTGCGCGGTGGGCATTGGAAATATCATGCCCATAACCATTGCTGATATTACGCCGCAGATTCCCATGCAAAGTGTTCTGATGCAGCCATAGCGCTGGGCCGATTTACCGCCCAGCCAGGCTGATATAATGTAGACAAAGCCGCCGCTGGCCGCAGTCAGCAAATTTTCCACTTCTCCAAAGCCGAACGTGTGCCGCAGGTAGAAAAAAATAAAATTGGAGTAATAAATGGTGGCGTAGCAGTTGAGTAATTCAATAAGAAAAATTAAGACTTTTGCCGTACTGATCATAAATTATATTTACCGATATCCTTAAATAATCGAAATTAATGAAATTTATCGATATTGACACTCATTGCAGTTTTTTCTATACTGTTTTCAAAATACGTATGCTGCAGATTATATCAAGTTGCACTTGCTGCCAATAAATTAATTGGCGTAAATTGTCGGCTTCCTTAAATGTGAGGCCGGTGCTGCAGATGCTGCAGGGAGAGCCTGCTCTTTGATGCAACTGATTTTTGAATGCAACCTGGTATTAATATCGAATTTCCATTTCTCCTCCTACTCATCCGGTTATTGCGGGATTCAATTTGAGTAAAGCAACATGGCCTGACCTTTCAGAGAAAGGGAAGATCCAATGCTTGGGAATGCCAAACCCGAAGAGACTCTTTCCGTTGTTGATGCGGTTGCTATCGTTGTAGGCGTCGTATTGGGCGTGGGTATTTTCAAAACCCCGTCCATTGTAGCTGCCAGCGCCGAAAGCAACACTATGGTGCTTTTGTTCTGGCTTGTCGGCGGGATGGCGTCATTGATTGGCGCTTTATGCTATGCGGAGCTGATGTCCGCCGATCCGCATGCCGGGGGTGATTACCATTACCTGCGCAAAGCTTTTGGTCCGGTTCCTTCCTTTCTTTATGCCTGGGCGCGCATAACCGTCATCCAGACAGGTTTCATCACCATGGTGGCCTTTATTATTGGTGACTATGCCTCTGAAATATTTCATTTGGGGCCGTTTTCCGCCTCCAAATACGCGGCTTTGATAATTCTTCTGCTTACGACGGTAAATATCGCGGGCATCCAACGAGGCAAGTTAACGCAGAAAATACTTGTTGGAGGTATTATAATCGGGTTGATAACGGTATCACTCATTGGAATCCTGATGACTACTCCACAACCGGTTTTTGAGGGAGGGAAAATAATCCCGGAAAAGAAGGAACTGGGGAAGGCCTTGATCTTTGTCCTGTTGACCTACGGGGGATGGAACGAAGCATCGTTTCTTTCCGCCGAAGTACGGTCAGGCCGACGCAATTTGTTGAAGGTGCTGCTTTACAGCATAGGTACTGTTACAGGAGTTTATCTGCTGGTCAATATAGCTCTTTTGAGAAGTCTTGGTCTGTCCGGCATGGCGTCCTCCAGCGCCGTCATTGCCGAAATGATGAAGAAGACTTTGGGTATGCCGGCTGTTGATTTGATCAGTCTGCTGATTCTCTTTACGGCAACAAGCACAATGAATGCCGCCATCATTACCGGGGCGAGGTCCTGTTATGCGCTGGGGCGTGATTTCCCGCTTCTCAGCTTTCTGGGACGATGGCAGGGCCTGCAGCAAACGCCCGTCAACGCACTGCTCGTCCAGGGATGTGTTGCCCTTGTCCTTGTTGTTTTGGGAACGGGAACGCCCGACGGGTTTGTCCTGATGGTGGAATATACCGCTCCCGTTTTCTGGCTCTTTTTCCTGATGGTGGCTGTATCACTTTTCTGGATGAGGCATAAATATCCCAACGAAAAAAGGCCTTTTCGTGTACCCTTGTATCCTTTGACACCGCTCATGTTTTGCGCCATCTGCATGTTTATGCTTTATTCCAGCCTCGCTTTCACAGGACGTGGTTCTCTTATCGGCGTATGCGTGCTGCTTTCAGGAATTCCTTTGATGGTCATTCAGAAAATTAGATCAAAGAAAAAAGCATGCCTCTTGATTTTCATCACAGCTGTTTGTCTATGCCTGCCGGCGTTGAACTGTCGGGCTGAGGTTGATGCCGAGAAAGATTATGCTTTTAAAAGAGAAAAAATGGTTGCCGAACAGATCGAGGCCAGGGGGATTCGCAGCCCTAAAGTTCTCAAGGCCATGCGAACGGTTAAACGTCATCAATTTGTCCCTGCCGAACTCCGCAGTATGGCCTACGGCGATTATCCGCTGCCGATCGGGGAAGGGCAGACCATTTCTCAGCCTTACATCGTGGCCCTGATGACGGAAGTAATCAAACCGGGGCCGGATATGAAGGTGCTGGAAATCGGAACGGGGTCAGGATATCAGGCTGCGGTTCTGGCCGAGCTCTGTAAAAGCGTTTACACAATAGAAATTGTCGAGATACTGGGAAGAAGGGCCGAGCGGATTCTTGCCGGACTTTATAGAAATGTGCATGTCAAAATCGGCGACGGTTACAAGGGATGGCCGGAAGAAGCACCCTTCGATGCGATAATCGTCACTTGTGCGCCGACAAAAGTTCCCCAGCCGCTGAAAGATCAATTAAAGGAAGGCGGCAGAATGGTTATTCCTGTGGGAGGGGCATGGGAGCAGAAATTGGTCGTGATGATAAAGAAGAAAGGCCTTCTCGAGCAGCAGTCGATCATCGATGTGCGTTTTGTGCCCATGGTAAACCCGCAGGGTAAAAAATATTGAAAAGCATCTTTTTTAATTTTTTGGCTGATAGACAGGTGGACAAATGTTATCACCGGAAAGGAGTTGAACATGAACAGATTACAGGATCTTTGACAGTGCTGATTTCCATCCCGTCCTTTTTGTCGCTTAAGTATCTTTTACGCAAAGAGGAGGGGGAGGAAAGAGGCAGAGGAGGTTGGGTATGGGAACTGCTTATGGCAAAATTTCCAAATCGAAAACGATGGAAACTGTCAGTGGAGAAGTAATCAGTATCGGCAAAATATCCCTTATGAATGGCCTGATCCATGGTGTTTATGTTATTGTAAAAACTCACGAGAAAAAAATAACCATTCATTTGGGACCGGTTTGGTTTATTGATGGCCAGGACATCAAGATCAAACCAAACGACGAAGTTGAAGTAAAATGTTCAGAAATCACTTATCAGGGTAAACCGGCTATTATTGCTTCGGAAGTTAAGAAGGGAAAAGAAATACTCAAACTGCGGGATGAAGATGGTTCCCCGTATTGGAATGGAAGGGGAATTGCTAATTGATAATAGATGTCCGCCTGAAATCAGCTCATGCGAGGGTAGAGGCGGTGCGGGATAAATATTTTTGAATTTTACTTAATTCTTTTCGCCCCGTGCGCCTCGCTCTCAATTTTACAAGAAGCAACAAACAAGAATTCGGGGTTTTTGATTCAGAATCGTAATCATACCTTAACAAAAATCCTGCGTTTATAAAGAGTATAACCAATCAGCCAAAAGAACAAAATGTGCGCCAGTGCATACGCGAGTGAACCGTTCATGTTACCGGCCAGTGGCACAAAAATATTTTGATACAGCCAGACGCTTCCGGTCACCGTGTTACCCTCGCTGTCGGGAATACGGATTATGAGGCGCAGGGTTTTGCCCCAGACGACGGACAGGATAAAAAGAAACAGGGGATTCATTCCGAAAACTGAAAAGAGCAGGCTCCATTTTATATATCTCTTTATGTCGATCATATAAATGAGCAGGGTAAAAAGCAGGGAGGCCAGACCCGACGTGTAAAGTACGTAGGAACCGGTCCATAATGGCTTGTTGATGGGGAGAACTATTCCCCAGATGTATCCGGTGATGGTGCAAACAATCCCGAAGATAGACAGCTTTATTAACACGCGATCTTTTGCTGTTTTCTGAATCATCATTCCTGCCAGATAGCCGATGAGAACCGTTACAACCGACGGCAGGGAACTGAGTATTCCTTCCGGGTCGAAGGGGATTCCAAAGCCCTTGTAAAGATGGCTTTCACCCAGAATGGCGCGGTCAAAGGGAATTGCGGCGTTTGTGTGAAGACTGTATGAGTCTGGCCCGCCAAAAAAGTAGAGGATGCCCCAGTAGACAAGCAGAATAAAAATTCCGATGCCGGGAAGCCACCTGCGCGGCGCACTCATGACGATTAGTGCGGCAAAACCGTAGGCCAGGGCAATTCTTTGCAATACACCCATGATTCTCAACTGTGAATAATCCGTCATCCATTGGGGGTAAGAGTTGATGAAGATTCCCATGGCAAAAATCAAAAACGTTCTGCGACCGACGTGCAAAAGGGAATCTTTGCTCAAGTTGATTGGATATTTGGCCAATGAGAAAAACAGGGAAACACCAACGACGAAAAGAAAAAAGGGAAACACCAGATCCGCCGGCGTGCAACCGTGCCATTCGGCATGCCGCAGGGGTGCGTAAATATATTGCCAGCTTCCCGGTGTATTAACCAGAATCATGAGTGCAATAGTCATTCCCCGCAATACGTCCAGGGCCAGGTATCTCTCTGATTGTTCCATTAATAAAACAGAATCATCCTCTTTTATTTCACAATTTTTTGTCAATATTCCCCGGACCGCCGCATTCCGGCGTATAACAGGTGACATTTTTAAATTCACATTTTTTAAAGCAGGATGGACATTGTTCCGGAAGTGTCGGTCCTTTCAGGATATATCCGCATGACCCGCACTTCCAGAATGTCTGGCTGCAAACGGGACAAATATCATTTCCAAATGGTGTTTCTGATTTATATCCGCAGTTCGCACATTCGTAAATAGCCATTTAAATACCTCCTATTTTTTTTATTCTACCCAGTGGACGAATTCGGAGATTTCCGCCCTTTTCCTGTTGAAGGAATTCAGGGGGGAATCCGGATCGGGATAACCCAGGGTTACACCGACAATTATTCTTTTATCATCCGGAATAGAGGCAATTTTTCTTATGGCGGCGGGATAGAGGACGGTGGAGGCCATTATACAAGTGCCGAGTCCTTTATCATGGGCCGACAGGCAAATGGTCTGCAGGACCAGGCCAACGTCCAGCATCGCATATTCAACAGCGCTGTCTTGCGGGATGCACGCCAGAATCAGACAGGGTGCGCCAAAGAGCGAACCCATTTCCTGATAGTATTTGTTTCGTGCCGCCTTGTCTTCTCTTTTAATTCCCTGAGCAGTTAATAAAGTTCCGACCGTTTCTTCATAACGGGCTTTCAGGGGAGCAGGCCAGGCAGCCGGCATTACTACGTCGGGAGCCGGTGTTTCAGCGACGGCCTGTTTTTCCAGACTCATTTCTTTGTATCTGGTTAGGCGCTCGCCCGTTAAAACATAAAATTCCCATGGCTGAGTATTTCCCCATGAGGGCGACCAGCGCGCCTCGGCCAGAATTTCAGCGATTAAATTTCGAGGAACTTCATCCTGTTTGTATTTCCTGATGCTGCGCCGTCCCTTGACGGCAGTTACTAATTCCATTGTAGCCTCCTTTCCATGTTATATCTGCGATTGTTACATGATGAGGATAATGTTCTGCAACGACTCTTGTAATACACGCTATACTTTGCTTTTATATTTCTGGAAACTTAAAAACTTAAAGGTGTTCCTGTGTCTCGTGATTTTTCCCTCTTTCCGATCTTTAGGGGAGATTTTTGCTTGACAAACGACGGCCATATAGATGTTATGCCGAGATTTCGACATAGATCGAAAAGCTATGAGGCGTTGGAATGGTAAGATGCTCTTCCTTTAATCCTTCACGATGAAACTTTATAGCCTCTTTCATTTTTTGTTCTACCTCATCCCGGTCGGCTCCAGTTGCAATACAGCCGTCCAAATCGGGGGAATAGGCTGAAAATCCTGTTTTAGTTTCTTCTATAACAATTAAGTAGCGATTCATTATTTTATCTTAAGTAATACATAGCACAATTTTTTTATATGTTCAATTCGCATAACGTCGGCTGTTGAGCAAAAATCGGAGGCTGGCTGAACGCAATTCATCACGCCAGAGGATTGAGTGTTATGTTAGAATGCATACGAACAAAGAAAACAGGAAGCCGCCTGTGGTATTGATAGCTGAAAGCGGTCGGATCGGCAGAGCCGTCCGAAATCAAAATACCAGAAGGAGGCTTCCATGGAAAGATTATACTATATTGGGTTGGACATTCACAAGAAGACAATTTCGTATTGTG
>JBDKUX010000114.1:0-7279 GCA_039679455.1 Smithella sp.
GCATAAGTAAAAATCATGCCCGCCAGGCTGAAGATAAGCAACGAAACGGCATATTGAAGCCAACCCTGTTCTTTTTGACTGTCGACGCCGCAGATGCGGTAAAGCAGGCGTTCCAAAGGCTTCATCATTGGATCAAGAAACGTCCTGCCTTCACTATCCAGAATGCGCTCCAGGTAAAGCCCGCAGGGCTTTGTCAACAGCAACAAAAGACCTAAAAACAGAGCCAGTTGTAACCATCCATTTATATTCATCTTTTCCACCCTGCTAAAATTTTTCCGGTCTGATTACGGAAATCAACAAATACACGATAAGCACAAGCCCGATTATACCTACAATCACGTCCAACATCATGATTTTTGCTCCTTAAGCTAAATTAACATTTTTCACATGACCTCGTAAAAAGGTTGCGGGCAAGGCGCGCTAATCCTGAGGAATGAGAAGTACTTAGCATACGTCGCAGTGACGAAGGATGAAGCGCAACGCAGCATCCAGCCTTTTTACGAGGTCGTCACTGATTAAGGTCGGCCCGCCTGAGCGTAAAGAAAAACGTTGTTCCGCGTCCGACAACACTTTCTACGTCTACAGATCCGCCGTGTGCTTCGACAATCTCCTTGACAATCGCCAACCCCAGCCCGGCGCCCGTCTTCGAGTTCTGTTCCGGTCCGCGAAAGAACTGCTCAAAGATTCTGGGAAGATATTCGGCCGGAATGCCCCTGCCGGTATCAGAAATCCGGAAGTGTACCATTGAATTATCAGCAGCCGCCGTGATTGTTATTTTGCCGCCGGCTGGAGTGTATCTGAAGGCGTTGGAAAGCAAATTTCCCCAAACATGCCTGATCCGGCTTGTATCAGCCCAGACTTGAGGCAAATCCTCCGGCAGATTGCAGTTCAAATTGATTGACCTTTCACTTGCTTC
The DNA here is from genome assembly GCA_039679455.1 of Smithella sp. Classification (GTDB taxonomy): domain Bacteria; phylum Desulfobacterota; class Syntrophia; order Syntrophales; family Smithellaceae; genus MVRV01. The sequence continues at coordinate 917 of JBDKUX010000114.1, forward strand.
CTTTTGAAAAGATTCACAAACATCCCGAATGAGCATGTGTGGCGCTGTGGCGTGACATTCCATTTTTATCCGTCCTGATTCAATACGGCTTATATCGAGCAGATCAATGATAATTTTATATAATCGTTCACTGTCTTCCCGCGCTGCCAGCAGCAATTCAACCTGCTTCTCGGTGAGCGGTCCGACTTTCTCCTCGAGCAGCAGGTGAACGGCCATCCGCACCGAAGTTAGGGGGGTTTTCAATTGATGAGAGACGGTCGAAATAACACCTCTCTTTAAATCATCCTGCTGCCGCCGGACGGTAACATCCATCATATATAAAATTATACCGGTCAGTTGCCTGCCGTGATCAACTATCGGTATCGCCTTCGGTGAAAAGAAACGTTCCTCGCCACGCACAAAATGCTGAATGACTGCATCAGCACCTTTCGGTTCCGCAATACGGCCGCTTTGAATAACTTCGTTCCAAAGGCCGGCCATCCACGGGAAAGACAAGTGTTTTATCTGTACCCCCCGTTTTAGACCAAAAATATTTTTGGCCGATTCGGTGGATAGATCAACCACTCCCTGCAGATTAAGCACAGCGACGGCATCCGGCAGACTGTTGAATGTCTGCTGAGCTGCATGCAACGTCCTTATCAAGTTGCGTTTGTCACTGCGCCGAAACTTCCGCAGATTGGACGCCATTTCGTTAAATGCTTCGGACAAACGTCCCATCTCGTCCTGTGATTCTATCTTCACCACCAGGTCAAGATTTCCTTCTTTAACTTGCTCCACGGAGCGGGTAAGGCGTGTTATCGGCTGGAGTATCCACCGGCCGATGAAAAAAATAAAACCCCCGGCTGTAATAATCCCCAACATGAGGAAAATGTACATGCCGCGACTGGAATCTTTGGCTTTCTTTCTGGCTTGTTCATTGGCATCCACCATGTTTTGTTGATTCATTTTGAGGATTTCATCCGCCGTATTTCTGATTTGCCGGAACAGGGGTAAGAGTTGCTGTAAATAAATTATCTTCTTGTCTTTAGTTGCAACATTGGGATTCCGGATATCTTTAATAACGACTCGATAATCATTAAACAGCTTCTGTAAACCGGCTGCTTTTTCACCTTCTCCCGGTATGGTGATATTATTCAGTTCAATATTTAATGCCTTCTCAAAGGTGATTTCATTTTCAGTGATTTGCTTGCCTCCCCGGTCCGCATCGCCAAGCAGAATAAATTCCACGCCGCTGTTTATCCTTTCACTCGCCTCTTTCATTTCTTCACAAGCGATCACACTCTTATAATTATCCCGCAGAATAACATCAATTGCTGCACCCAGTTCAGCAATTTCCCGGACGCTGTAAACGCCTATAATAATGATGATTAAAAGCAAGCCGCCAAATCCCAACGACAACTTTTGTCTTAAGCTAAGCATGTTCCGGCACCTCAATGAACATCGTGATTAAGCAAAGAATATGCCTTTAGCGATATGATGAAAAATCAGGATTTTACGATAGAAAGATAATTACGGAGTTTGCAATTTTCAAGTGAAGAGTTAAAACATATTGCAAAATGCAATGAGTAATCAGACGTTATAGAGTTTTCTTTTTCTCCAGAGAGTAGCCTGATCAATCCCCAGAATATCGGCGGCTTCCTGAAGAGATTTAGTCCGGGCCAGAATGCGGCGAATATACATTTCCTCCAGTCTTTCCAGGGAAACCATTTCATTATTCATGACGCTTTCACCCTGAAGCAACAGTTTGTCCGGAAGATATTCAATACCGATCAATTCCGCCTTACATAAGATTGATGCCCGCTCTACTGCATTACGTAATTCCCGCACATTTCCCGGCCATGAGTATCGATTTAGTACCTGCTTCGCCTCATCGGTAAAACGTTGAACGCCGCAATGATTTCTCCGGCTGAAAAAAGCGAGCAATTTATCTGCCATTCCGGAAATATCATCAGGCCTTTCGCGCAGTGGCGGTATTTTGATCGTAATCACATTGAGCCGGTAATAAAGATCCTCGCGAAAGTGTCCTTCCTGAACCGCTTTTTCTATGTCCATATTTGTCGCTGCAATGAGCCGGACATCAGCTTTGCGGGTTACATGATCACCTACCCTTTCGTATTCCTTTTCCTGAATGAAACGCAGCAGCTTGGCTTGAATGGTCAGGGGCAAATCTCCGATTTCATCCAGCAGCAGGGTTCCTCCTTCGCAAATGGCAATCCGGCCGGGATTATCCTGAACGGCGCCGGTAAACGCACCCTTGACATGACCGAAGAGTTCGCTTTCCAGTAATTCAGTCGAAAGAGACGGACAGGAAACCACGGCAAACGGCCGCATCGAACGTTTGCTCCAGCCGTGGATAGCTTTGGCAAAAATACTTTTGCCCGTCCCGTTTTCACCCAGCAGCAGTATGCCGGCATCGGTGATTGCAACCTGCCGCGCCAGATTGATGGTCTTTTGCATAACGGCACTGGAACTTACGAAGTCAATGTCCGGATTTAATTGTCCCAAGTCTTCCTGCAGGGCATTTATGCGCTGCTCCAGAGAATAAACTTCCGCAATTTTGGCAACAACAAGTTTTATTTGGGCCGGAGTAAAAGGTTTGGGGATGTAATCTCTGGCGCCACGCCGCATTGCTTCTACAGCCGTATCAATGGAGGCATAAGCAGTAATCACTATGATTTTAAGCCAGGGTGCGGCGGCCAGAAGAACGGGAATCAGATCGAGTCCGCTGGCAGTTCCCAAACGAAGGTCGACAAAAACAATGTCAAAAGACCGGGCGGAAACTTCGGTCACGGCATCCTGATAATTGCTTACTGCTATGATCTTGTGGCCTTCAGCCTCCAGACAAAGAGAAAGGGTTTTACGGATATTAATCTCATCATCAACAATAAGAATATTTAAAGAGACTTTCTCTTTTATATTTATATTGCCGGTTTTGGAGTCGATCATATAGGCATTTGTATATCAATAATCATATAGCTTTTTGTCTTGAGATGGAGATGCTTCATTTCTTAACCAGGAAATACAATTCACCTTTTTCTTTCAGGCTCGAGGCTTCGACTTCGGCTGCATCACCGAACCCGCAGAAAAGATCAACCCGGCCGGGCCCTTTGATGGCCGCACCTTTATCCTGATTGAGAACAAAACGGGAAAAGGGGACTCTTTGACTCAAGAGATTGCCCTGTTTATCAAATGCAGGCTTGTTCAGACGGATAAAAGCCAGCGCACCCGGGGGAAAAATTTCCGGATCCGTGGCAATCGTTCTGCCCGATGTTACCGGCTTACCTAAAGAACCGGTCGGTTTATCTACTAACTTAAAGAATATATATCTTTCATTATGACTCAAGATCTCATAAATATCGTTTTCATTTTTTTCTTTTAAAAAACGTTTGACACTGCGATTGGAAGCACTGGAACCATTGATAATCCCCTTATCCAGCAGATAGCGGGGAACACTGCGGTACGGCCGACCGTTAGTCTGCAAAGTGCTTACAGTAATAATTGTATTATCTTCCAGTTTTATTTCCCCTGATCCCTGGATATGCAGAAAAAATAATTCTACCGGATCAGCCACCCAGGCGATCTCGAGATTTCTACCCCGCAGTACCCCCCCGGAATCAATTTCCTTACGGCTATAATAATTAGAATACTTATATTTTTTCCCGGAAATCAGTTCCGGCGGCGGTTTGTAAAGAGGATACCTATACTTTTCTGTTCTTGTTCGCGATCCTTCCAGCAGAGGCACATAATAACCGGTGAATAAAACCCCCCCGAAGCCGTCCTGGCCTGCCGCCCGGTAAACATCAAATTCCTGGCGTATGCGCTTTTTCTTATCTGCCATGCTGCTGTTTTCCTGAACGATCTTACGAAAGATAAGCAGCGATTCTTTCATCTGTGCAGCATTTATCAATCTGTCGGCTACCAGGTAAACATTATTACGCCCGGTGCCTTCATAGTAGGAAATGCTCCGTTTAATGGCTAAATCCAGAGAATCGATGTCGAGGTCGTCGATAAAATCGATGTTGGATGCATCAACACGGGACAGCGGCTCCACCTTTGGTGAGATAATTCGCGATATCCTTCCGGCGCATCCGGTCATCGCCGCTACTAGTAATAACACTAAAAAAATACGCCAGATTTTCATAGTTCCACTATCATCGCCACTTCATCGCAATAGTCAGGATATTTGGAGCAGCGAAAACAATCCGACCAGATTTTTTCCGGTAATGTTGACCGATCCACTTCCTTAAAACCGAGCTTGGCAAAAAAATCCTTTTTATCGGTCAGTGAAAATATTCTATAGAGTTCCAATGTAATGGCCTCCGAGATGCAGGCCTCTACAAGCTGTTTACCGATACCTTTTTTCCTGTAATTTTCATCAACATACACTGAACGAATTTCGGCTAGGTTTTCCCAGATGATATTCATTGCACAGACGCCGATTACCGATGATTCATCCTCATCGTAATAGACGAAAAAATCCCGTAGCGAATTATATATATCCATTAAAGAGCGGGACAGCATTTCGCCTTTCCGCGCTGAAAGATTAATCAGGCGATGAATGGTCTTAACATCACCGATGCGCGCTTTTCTTAACATTATTTCTTACCTCCCCGCTATCCAAACATGATGCGCCGGCATTTTCCAGCATTTCCCGCGCATGTTTGCGCGTCATTTCAGTTAAATCCACACCGCCAAGCATGCGGCTGATTTCTTCAATTTTTTGCTCAGCATTCAGCTTGCTTATTATCGTTGTCGTTCTGCCGCCGGCGATTTTTTTAGCCACATGCAGATGGTTGTCGCCGTAGCAGGCAATCTGCGGCAGATGCGTAATGCAAATCACCTGGTGATTGGCGGATACTTCTTTTAATTTTCGTCCGATGATCTCCGCCGTAGCCCCGCCAACGCCGCTATCCACTTCGTCGAAAACAATAGTGCCGACCGATCCGGCATGTGACAAAACATTCTTTAAAGCCAGAACAATCCGGGAGAGCTCACCGCCGGAGGCAATTTTATTTAATGCCTTCGGCTCTTCACCGACGTTGGCAGTCAGATAAAATTCCAATTCGTCACCACCCCGGGGACCATACATTGCGGGATCCGATCCGGCGGCGCTTCTTTGAAAACGAATCTTAAAAGAGGCATGCTGCATATTTAAGGCATGAATTTCCCTATCTACGGCATCTTTTAATTTTCCTGCAGCCTGTGCTCTTAATTGCGAAAGCTCTTCGGCTCTTTGCCGCATCCGGGCCGTAACAGCCAGCTCTTCCTGCGCCAACTTATTCAATTCGTCTTCAACATTGGAAACCAGGAGCAGTTCCCTTTCCATCTCCTGCTTCTTTTGGAAGACGCTTGCCAGTGAACCGCCATGTTTACGCTTCAGCCTGTTGATCATTTCCAGACGATCATCGATGGCGGCGAGTCTTTCCGGATCAAAAAAAAGATTCTTGCCGTAATCACGCAGGGACAATGCCGCTTCCTGCAGAGTAAAGAAGCTGTTCTCCACATCGGCTTCCGACAACTTAAACTGGGTATCAATTTTTTTTATTTCTTTTATCCGGGCCTGAACATCCTTTAATCTTTCAATAACACAACCGGCTTCACCATAAAGCAGGTCATAGGCATGGCGGGCGGCATCCGTCAGTTTCTGTACATTGACCAGTACTTTTTTTTCTTCAGCCAAAGTATTGTCTTCGTCATTTTGTGGTGCAATATCGTCAATTTCTTTTAACTGAAATTTAATTAATTCCGTTTTTTCTTCCCCGCTTCGGCGCAAAGCTTCCAATTTTCCTTGCTGCGCTTTAATCTGCTGATATTGATTATACAATTCTTCGTATTTATTTCTCAGAGATTGACAGCCGCCGAATTCATCCAGAATATCAATATGATTTTCGGTATTGAGGATGACCTGATGTTCATGTTGGCCGCAGATATTAATAAGCGATTCACAGACTGCGGCAAGATTGGACAACGTTGCCATCTGCCCGTTAATCAGCACTTTGTTTTTGCCGGTGCGGGATATTACGCGACGGATAATAATTTCATTTCCCGCCTCAAAGCCCATTTGATGAACTTTTTCCTGCAATGTTTTATTTTGAGCGATATCAAAGAGCGCTTCTACAGTCGCCGCGTCGGCCTGTGTTCTGATCATCTCGGAGGCCGCCCTGTCACCTAAAAGCAAATTTACCGCACCGATAATAATTGATTTGCCGGCACCGGTTTCACCGGAAATAATGTTAAGGCCTTTATTGAATGAAACGTGGAGTTCATCAATAATGGCAAAATTTTTAATGCTCAAATCATTAAGCATTTTTCTTTCTTTTAGCTCCCGAAGTTAAACCGCCCCAGCCGAGTTTGGAACGCAGG
>JBDKUX010000115.1:0-43584 GCA_039679455.1 Smithella sp.
GCCACTATAATACGGGTAATCTGTACGCGCGTCGCAGGCTGGCTGTAACCAAAAAGATACTCGAGTTTTCCGGCCTCGAACCATCAAGATTTCGCGTCGAGTGGATTTCCGCCTCCGAAGGTAATAAATTTGCTCAGGTCGTGGAAGAATTTACATCTCATATCAAGAGCCTGGGCCCGCAGACAAAGTTCAAGATACAAGAGTGAGGAAGATGACAAACTTTAAGCAGATTGAGGAAAATTTAAAAAAAGAAGCGGCGAGACTTCTGGAATCGGCTAGCGTGGCCGTAGTCCTGGCCTATGCAAAAGGCATGGACGAAAAACATCCCCAGCCGTTTGCCGCCAAAAGCGCAGCTGATGCCGCGAATATAATTTTTAACGAATACTGCAACCATAATCTGGCGCGATATATAATGAGATACGCTCCCGGAACAAAAATCGCAGTGGCTGTCAAGGCAGCCGACAGCCGGGCCGTGGTGATGCTCATCCAGGAAGAAAAGATCAAGAGAGAAGATCTGGTGCTGCTGGGAATTCCGGCCGCCGGCATGAAAAATCAAAAGACGGACGAAATCATTGACGATACAACAACCGGCGGGCTCGCCAATCCGGTTATTTACGATATTCTGCTGGGCGAAGAAATTCACACCGGAAAGAACGCCTCGCCTTATGATGTCCTGGTGCAATACGAACAGATGGATAAGGAAGCGCGCTGGGAATTCTGGAAACAGCAATTTGCCAAGTGCATCCGCTGCTATGCCTGCCGAAAGGCCTGCCCGATGTGCTATTGCGATCCCTGCTTTATTGATCAATCCAAACCCCGTTGGGCGGTAAAATCGCCGCAGGAGCACGGCAACCTGATGTATCACTTGACCAGATTTCAGCATCTGGCCGGCCGCTGTATAGATTGCGGAGAATGCACCCGCGCCTGTCCGGTGGATATTCCCCTGTATCTGTTCCACAAGAAAGTGGCTAAAGATTGCGAAGAGATGTTCCAGCAGGCAGCCGGTATGAACATTGAGGACAAGCCGGTGATGGTTGATTTCAAAGTGGAAGATTCCGACAAAATTTTAGAGTAATAAGGAGCAGTGCGTGTTGAAGAAAACAACAATCGAAAAAATAAATGAAGTTGCCGCCGCTCTCATACAAAAAGGGACGCTTATCGCTCCTGTCAAAGAAGATGCAAGTGCAAACTTCCGGGAAATACAGGACCCGCAAGAGGTTTACTTAAATTATTACAATACGATTTTAAGTCCGAAAAATATTTTTTTCCCCCAGATGGAAGACTTCATTAAATATCAACTGACAAAGTCACCGTCCGAGGCAAAACAGGTGGAGTTGAGTTTAAAGCCTGTTTTTCTTTTCGGTGTCCGTCCCTGTGATGTTAAAAGCTTCGAGATTATGGACATACATTTCAGCGCCGCGGGTATTATCGATCCTTATTGGAAGGCAAGAAGAGATAATACAACGATCATCGGTTATGCCTTTGATCTTGACGCTCCGGTTAATTCAGCCGATTTCTACAATACGTTGGGGATCGGCGCCGCCGATCCCGAAGGCAGCGATATCTTCATGGTGAAAAAAGGCAGTGAACTACTGCTTAAAGGAATTACGAAAAAAGGCGAGGCGCTTCTTAGCGAACTGTCCATGGTGCAGGAAGGTAACGCTGAAGATGAAAAATATTTTGCCGACTATGTGCAGCGGGGCAAAGAAAAGAGAACACGTTGCATGCCCCTGAACGACGAAGAAGTGGCGAAGAAATATGAAGATATTTTTGAAAACAACGATTACTGGACAAAGATGTCTGATGCCTGTTTGAGTTGCGGTGTCTGCACTTTTGTCTGCCCCACCTGCTATTGTTTTGATATATGCGATGAGAATTTGTTCAGCAACGGAACAAGGCGCAGAGTCTGGGACGCCTGCATGTTTACCGATTTTACACTGGAGGCCAGCGGCCATAACCCGCGCCCGAAGGTCTCGCAGCGCTTAAGGCAGAAAGTTTGCCACAAATATTCATTTCACGTAAGAAAATATAATGTAATATCCTGTGTGGGCTGCGGACGCTGCACCCGTTCATGTCCGGTGAATATTGATATTTATTCCATGGTGGAAGCCGCCATAAAAGTTCAAAGTTGAGGAACAACGATGAAAGACAACCCTTACATTCCAGTGCCGGTGACCGTATCCAAGGTGATTAACGAGGTTGACACCAATGATATAAAAACTTTTCGGTTGACCTTTCTGAACAAGGAAGATGAAGAAAAATTTAAATATCTGCCTGGTCAATTTGCCGAGCTTTCCATTTACGGTAAAGGCGAATCGCCCATCGGTATCGCCTCCTCGCCGACACAGCCCGGCTATCTGGAATTTACAGTACAGCGTGCCGGAGCTATTGTGCCGGGTTTGGTTACTTCCGCCCTGCATGATCTGGATGAAGGAGCGCAAATCGGTATTCGCGGTCCGCTGGGTAAATCATGGCCAATCGAATTTCTCGAAAAGAAAGACATAGTTGTTGTAGGCGGCGGTTTTGCCTTTACAACATTGCGTTCATTGATCAACTACATGCTTCACGATGACAACCGCTCCCGTTTCGGCGGGATAACCGTCATTTACGGCGCGAGAACCCCCGGACTGCTTTTGTATAAAGAAGAGCTTGCCGCCTGGGAAAAAAGAGACGACATTAAAACAGTTATTACCGTGGATAAGGGCGATGAAAGCTGGCAGGGCCGGGAAGGTTTTGTACCTTCTGTTTGCAAGGAAGTTGCTCCCAGCCCGAAAAACACTGTAACTGTAATCTGTGGGCCGCCCATCATGATCAAATTCACGCTGCCGGTATTTTTCGATTTGGGTTTTGCCAAAGAGAATATTCTAACTTCGCTGGAAATGCGCATGAAATGCGGTATCGGGAAATGCGGTCGCTGCAATGTGGGCCATAAGTATGTATGCAGCGACGGCCCGGTTTTTTCTTTAGCCGAGTTGGAAGAACTACCCAGAGATTTTTAATAAGGAGATTTTTACTTTTTAATACAATTTCCGCTACCGGCATTGTGGCTGGGAAGCTCCGTATCGGGTAAGGACAATCTGCCAGAGTTGAATATTCCGGGCACGGAAAGCTCCGGCACAGGACAATAAATAATAATTCCACATCCGCTTGAACTTCTCATCATATTTGCTTTTCAATTTGTCCCAGGATTTCTGAAAATTTTCATGCCAGGCCAGCAGGGTCTTCTCGTAGTGAGGCCCGAGGTTGTGCAAGTCCTCCATAACGAAGAGTCCTTCTATGGCTTTGCCTATCTGAGCAATACTCGGCAGCATCCCGTTGGGGAAGATATATTTGTTTATCCATGGGTCGCATTTGATGGTTGAGTCGTTGCCGCCGATTGTATGCAGCAGAAAAATGCCATTGTCTTTGAGAGAGCGGTGGGCAGTCTTCATGAAGGTATGATAGTTCTTCTGGCCGACATGTTCAAACATGCCCACAGAGACGATTTTATCAAAAGTGCCCTGGATGTCGCGGTAATCACAAGAAAGGATATTCACCGGCATGTTTTTACAGAAAATTTGGGCATGGCGAATCTGTTCATCCGATATGTTGACAGCGGTTACAGTGCAGCCGTAATGTTTTGCCATGTATCCGGCGAGACCTCCCCAGCCGCAGCCGATGTCCAGTACGTGATCGCTTTGACGAAGATCAATTTTTTTACAGATCAGATCCATTTTTTTGATCTGGGCGTCGTTTAAGTCTTGAGTACCATCAAAATAGGCGCAACTGTATTGATTGTATGGGTCCAGAAAAGACATGAACAGATCGTTGTCAAGATTATAGTGTTGTTCGACTACCATGCGGGAACGTTTTTGGGACTGCATGTTGAAAATAGCAGCGGATAATGAATTGATGAGAAATTTATATCCTTCCTTTATTTTTGTATCAAGTCCGGATTTCAATATCCGGTAGATGAATTCATCCAGCCGCTCGCAGTCCCACCAGCCTGCCATGTAGGCCTCGCCCAGGCCTACATTCTTGCTCTGTAGCATCTGCGAAAAGGTTCGCTCATCTTTGACCTGGATGTCCCATGGATTACTGCCGTTGACAGTGATCCCGGCGGATGCCAGGATTTTTTCGATAATATTCCTGTGGCTCAACATTTTATGATTACCCCCTTTCGTGATTTGAGCCGGGGAGAAAGGGGTTCTCTCTTATGTAAAAGGATTGTGCTTTTTTTCTCCGTCATCGGCTCTGTACTCCTATGAAAATCAGGAAATTCCAAAACTGTATCCGGTGAAAACAAACCTTTATTTTATTAAATTAACATAATCAGGGTAAAAATAAAATTAATAATTATGTTCCGCCCATATACTTCTATATCTTTAGATATATATAAATAAACTTTATGGTATATGGTGTTTGTCTTTTAAATATATATAATTTATATCTTTAGATATATTGAAACCTTGTTTATTTTCTTAAAGAAAACGAGAAAGGGGGGTAACATTATGGCTGAAATAAAATTAAAAAGAAAAATGGGGTGGCGTCCGGATTATCCTGATTTCAGAGATCATACTGCGGAAAATGATAATGTAAGTCCCAAAATGAAAGCCTTGGGGCAGACAGATTCCATCAAAACCATGTTCAGTAAAATGGGGTTGGGCGAGTCGTCGAGTAAAAAACTTCCCTTACAGGCCGATCTGAGAGAATGGTGTTCTCCTATCGAGGATCAGGAGGATCTCGGTTCATGCACCGCCAATGCAGGGGTTGGTATTGTCGAGTATTTTGAAAGGCGGGCATCCGGGGTGCATATTGATGCGTCGCGGCTGTTTCTTTACAAGGTTACACGCAACCTGATGAAAGAAACGGGTGATACGGGCGCTTACCTTCGCTCAACGATGGGGGCGCTGGTCCTTTTCGGCGTTCCGCCGGAAGAATACTGGCCTTATAAAATCAAGGATTTCGATGTTGAACCGCCTGCCTTCTGTTACGGGTTTGCCCAGAACTATCAGGCGATCAAATACTATCGCCTTGATCCGCCCGGAACTACTCCCGGTGTTTTGCTCAACCGAATCAAAGCAAATCTGGCGGCCGGTCTTCCTTCCATGTTTGGCTTCACGGTCTATACGTCGATCTCTCAGGCTGATGGAAATGATGGAAAGATTCCTTACCCGACCGCCGGGGAAAGAGTGGAAGGAGGACATGCCATCGTCGCCGTTGGGTATGATGACAAAATGAAGATCAAGAATACCAATAAAAATGGCATCGAAACTACCGGCGCACTCCTGATCAGGAATTCATGGGGAACAGGATGGGGAGAGGAAGGTTATGGCTGGTTACCCTATGAGTATGTCAAAAGCGGATTGGCTGAAGACTGGTGGTCGGTCATCAAGAATGAGTGGGTCAACACCGGCGTTTTCAAGGTGTGAAATAATAATCAGTCGTTAAGTTTAATAAATCTATACTAAAAAACTAAGGAGGATTTATGAAAACAGAACACGGAAAAGCAGTCATTTTATTCTCGTTGCTTCTTTGTTTTTTTGTAATGGCAACGGCGGCAAACGCACAAGAGAAAGCATCCGGCATGATGGTGATGAAACTGGCGAAACAGGATCTTTCGGTCGCCGGACAATCCAGAACCGCAGTTACCGGGGAAATAATCTACCGGATGGTTCCTGCGGAAAGAGGGATGATTTTTGAGTTGAGCTCATTTACGCTGGCGGGTTCAAGTGTAAAGACCAGGCAGGGCGAAAGCGGCACGCTTTCGTTGATGCTTAAGCCAGGCAGTGCCAAAAGCACCTATGATCCGAAAACACGGGTCATCACGAGCAAATTCCTGCTGGAAGTCCATTATCCCCTTATAGACAAGATCAAGGGTTATATTCAGCCCAAAGAAGGCGAGCGGGAAAAGGATGACTACCGTTCCTACACCGAAACATTTGAAGGTAGCCTGACCTGCAAACTGGGTGCAGAACCGAAGATCGGCAAAAGCTCTACAAGGGTAAGGAATGGGGCAGCTCTAAATCTCAAGATGGAACCCAGAGAAAAGGTATTGGGTGAGGTAGCTGCAGTGGCCGGCGAATTCAAGATAATTGATGTGGTCATCTGGCCCAAATTCTACATAAAAAGAACCATCAACATTCAACCGGTGTTTGTCAGATACACACCGGCAGAAGGATGTTTCGGCGGATCAACAACGGCGACAACCGGCGGCAGCTTCCCGACACTCCGGGATAAAGCAATTGAAATGTGGAATCGGTGCTGTGTGGGGCTCAATTTTCTTCCCCCGGTCTATATCAACAACGATAACTACCGCATCCTTTCCTCCGCTGAAGAAGCCGGTATTATGGCAGCGTACGATGATCCGAATGCCGTAGAGGTTTACTTTGTGGAAATAGGCGACCCGGTTGGTATTCACGGCGGAGGCGTCTGTTACTCCGGCGGCACGGCCAACACCAAGGTTATTACTTACGACGCCAATCTTCCGATTAACCTTTACAACCTTGCCCATGAACTGGGTCACGCTCTGGGACTTTGGCATCCTCCCGGAAATTCCACACCCGGTTCGCTTATGGAGCCGAGCGGATTCTGCGCCGACAATCCCGGACTCCAGAGCAAGCAGAACTGCGACAATGTCAGCAACCCGCTGCTTTACACACCCGTGCCTATTCCACTGTGCATAAGGAGCACCAATATGCCTTAAATTTATGATTCCGAACAGGCAGGCCGGTTATAATTATTAGTGGAAAATGCGGCTGGGCGGAAAACTGTTTTGTTTTCTGTCCGGCCGTGTTTGCATTATAATCAAATTTTGAGGAGAAATATCATGCAGATCGATTTTCACCATACCGTAACCTATATTGCAGCGCGCCTGGCCGAATTTCCTCATAAAGATGCGGCGATAATCGCCTATGCCGCTCAGTACGTGGACGACGCCACAACACAGGGTATAGTTTTCTTCGACAACAAGGCGCTATATGAAAGAATCAGCTCAGCCCACAAGTCGGTGGATTTAAAGAATCTCTATGCTCCGGAAAACCAGAAGGTCTGGATGCCGTTCCATTTTCTACCCGGCAACGGCAGTCCCGATATCGGCTATGTTTCCAAGAGCACATTCATTCACAAATTGATCTGCCTGCCGGACAGCCAGGTGGCAAAAGACATGGTTAAAGCTGCCATCCTCGATCAGGACAAGCCTTATGCGCTTCACCGGCTGGGAATTACAATGCATGTGTATGCTGATACCTGGGCGCATCAGGGCTTTGCCGGCGTCATGCACAATGTAAATAAAGTTAATGATATCTCAGAAACAGGAGATTCCAATGTGTTCAAAGACGTTCTGGTAAACATCATAAGCAAATCTACACCTGAACTGGGGCATGGACAGGCCAATGTCTTTCCGGATATGCCCTTTCTGTCGTGGGAGTACGTCAACGGCCAGGGTAAAAAGATCGTCCGCAATAACACCGACATCTTCTGCGAAGCCGCTGACTGTCTCTGCAAAACAATGAAGAGATATCGCTTGAATAATCCCGATGCCGCGGTAACCGGCATCGGAGAAAGTGATATGACGCAGATTCGCAAACTGTTTACAGATTTAAAAGATAAAAGCGGAGAATATCGCCATAAGGAATGGACCAAAAAAATAAAACAGGGCGTCTTCAGCTTCGGTTCGGCAACAATCTCTTATGCCGAAGATGGCAAAGGCTCCTGGAAGGCGGATGCACTGGGCTCCAGCCGGGATCTGTTTGAGCATGAGTACAAAGAATCATTCTTGACCAGCGACTGGAAACTGTTTCATGACGCGTTGCAGCTTCACCGGATAACCGTAGCGCATGACATACTTCCTAAATACGGTATCTGCGCTGCGTGAGCCGGACTGCCTGCATTATAAGTGAGAGGGGAAAAACAGGATATGACCGAAGAGAGTAAAACATCCGGCATCAAAAACTGGCCTGCGGACGACCAGCCCAGGGAGAAGCTGCTCAAGCGCGGTGCGGGTGCTTTGAGTAATTCCGAGCTTCTGGCAATCCTTTTGCGCACCGGTGTGGCCGGCCTGAGTGCGATTGACCTGGCGCGCCGGATTATTGAAAAGTTCGGCACTTTCCGCAACATGAGCCACACGGATATGCGCGAGTGGAAGGAATTTAAAGGTTTGGGGCCGGCCAAAATCGCGCAGATTCAGGCCGCCCTGGAAATCGGTCGACGTTTCCGTGAAGACGAAATGCGCCCCGAACAGCAGAAAATTACCTCCGCCCGGGATATCGTGGGCATTATCATGCCGCAGATGCGCGACCTCAAGACGGAAGTATTTAAGGTTGTCTATCTCAACAGCAATAATCGCATCATTGATATCTCGGATGTCGCCACGGGTACCGTTAATCAGGCCATGCCGATTGTGCGGGAAATCATGCATGCAGCCCTGCAGAAATTCGCTGCCGCAATCATCTGTGCGCACAACCACCCCAGCGCCAGCATAACACCCAGCCTCGAAGATAAAAAGTTCACGCAGGAGCTTGCCGCCGCGGGTAAACTTCTGGGCATCAGCGTTCTCGACCATATCATAATCGGCGGCGATGATTATTTCAGCTTTGCCGATTCAGGGATGATGACAAAATAAGAATTTACCGGGTTATGCAAATTGTAAAAGCAATTGACAGATTGCATAATTAATGGTGCGCTCTAGCCGCCGAAAAGGCGGGTATGCCTGCATTGATTTACGCCGGAGATGAATCTTATACCCGGAAGGGGATCAAAGTAATCGGCTGGAAGGAATGCGGAAAGAGTATTTAAATTATTTCGCTTGCGTTTTTTAACGATGCCTTGGTCATGCTTGAAAAATCATACTGATGATTTGATTTTTCAAGGAAGATTTGTTCAGTGGTTCCGTTCTTTACGGATTGTTGCCCAAATCTCTTTGTCCCTTGCCGGAATCGTTAGTGCTAAGAAAGTCCCACTGCTAATTATACGGGAAAATGAACTGAATATGTAAAATATGTATGGTAATGACATACAGTTGTATGGTATAAGCATACGCACGATGAGTCTTTTATCTGAAATATTATCATCTAATATTCGCGCGGAAATCTTTCGCAATCTCTTTGGAGTCTCTCCGCAGAGTCTTCATTTGCGGGAAATAGAAAGACGCACAGGCTTTGCCGTGGGTACTGTTCAGCAGGAGATAAAAAAATTAAAGCGCCTTGATATTATTACACAAATCAAAGACGGCAATCGTGTTTACTATAAAGCCAATACCAATCATCCGCTTTATCCGGACATTAGAAATCTGGTTCTCAAAACAAATGGGCTGGCTGACTTGCTAAAAGACGTATTGTCACCTGAAACGAAAATCAAAATCGCTTTTGTTTTTGGCTCCGTTGCCAGACAGGAAGAAATGGCGATCAGCGATGTTGATCTTCTGGTTATAGGTGATATAGGGCTGAGAAAATTAACCGGTTTGTTAATGGATGTTTCCGCCAAACTTGGCCGGGAGATTAATCCTTATTGTATGACCGAAAGCGAATTTATCAAGAGGAAAACAGAGAAAGATCATTTTCTTCAGCAGGTATTGAAGTCGCCCAAAATTTTTATCATAGGCAAAGAAGATGAACTTAGTACAATGGGCTGAAAATGGCTGGTTGCGGCCTCACAAAACCAGCGCAAAGGAAATTGCCGATTTGTTGGGTATTGTCGATCGTGATATCAAAGATGCGGCGGGCAATATTTCAACCGATTGGCAATTCGGCATTGCCTACAATGCGGCGCTCAAACTTTGTACCGTTTTACTTTATGTATCGGGTTACAAACCGGAAAAAACTCTGCAGCACTACCGCACTATTCAGGCGTTGCCTCTCATTCTCGGACAGCATTATAAAGAAGATGCAAAATATCTGGATACTTGCCGAAATAAAAGAAACATCGCTGAATATGATTATGTCGGTGGCGTAAGCTCCGATGATGTAAACGAATTAATCGGCTTTGTAAACGAATTGCACGCAATAATTATGCAATGGTTAAAAGAAAAACATCCATATCTTGTAAACAGAGAGACAAGAAGTAATGATTCAACCATACATCCTTCAAACAATAATTAAAGACAGCAATTACAACCTGTCACTGTTTTCAGCAGAAGAAATAGAAAACTTACGTACAAAGGTTTTTTCCAAAACAATCAGAGGTAAGGAAACCGCCTTTGTAAACTGTGTTGTTAGGGATAAGGAAATCCAACTCAAACCGGAAGAAGTCGTTCGTCAGTTATATGCGGTGAGGTTGATGGAAAAATACGGCTACGCCAAAAAACGCCTTGCCTTTGAGTATTCTGTCAGCTTTGGTCGCGAAAAAAAGAGCGCCGATATTGTCGTCTTTGACAAAGACCGCACTGACACAGCTTATATAATAGTCGAGCTAAAAAAACCGAGACTCAATGACGGCAAAAACCAGTTGCGCTCTTACTGCAACGCTACCGGTGCACCTATTGGTGCTTGGACAAATGGTGAACAAATTTTTCATTATAACCGCAAAATAACCGCAAAGCCCCCAACTATTTTGAGGATATTACCGATATTCCCAATGCAACCCAAAGTATCAAGGATATCTCGACCGAGCGTTTTCCCTGCGCGATTTGATTATCAAAGACAAAATAGCCAATGAACGCAAATCATTAAGAGACATCATCGTGGAAATGGAAAATAAAGTCCTGGCCAATGCCGGTGTAGATGTTTTCGAAGAAGTCTTCAAACTGATATTTACCAAACTTTACGATGAATATTGCAGCAGCAAAGACAAGGATCTGATCAACTACTTTTTACGACAGGTTACTAAAACCGCGGTGAGTGAGTCTCAAGATGCATATAAAGGTATAAATACTAAACCTCCTTCATACCTTGATGGTCAGGACTATGATGCGCTGAAAAGTGCCGTAAGTGGAATTTCTGATGATGGCTTCAGAGTGTAGGAGTTCAGGAATACGGGACAAACCGACACGGAACTGAAAGTTAAAATACAAAAACTTTTTGATGAGGCCAAAAGACAGCGGCATGGAGTTTTCCCTGAGGGTGCAACTTTTGAGCTTTCCGACAGTCATCTGGCTGTCTGTGTGTCCAGCTTACAGGACGTAAAATTGTTCAATTCCAACCTGTTGGTTGTGGATGAAGCTTTTGAATATCTGGTCAACAAATCTGCCAAAGGCGAAAAGGGGCAATGCTTTACCCCGCGTCATGTCATTGATATGTGCGTGCAAATGCTTAATCCCAAGCGCGGCGAGTATATGATTGATACCGCCGCCGGCAGTTGCGGTTTTCCGGTGCATACTATTTTTAAGCTTACTGGTCATCTGTTTACCAATGCCAAAATCCACTACCTAAATTTGGGGTAGGCTGGTTTTTCAGTTTTTCAGCAGTATTTTGAGAACCTGCCGGGACGTCCAGGATTTTCCCAGGGCCACCTGCTTCATGATGCTGTTGAGATTCATAGCCAAAATCATGATCCACCACCAGGCGGCATTCTCGCCAAAATCTTCGGAAGGTAACTTGCCGCCGGCAAAATCCTCTTTCATGACCGCATGAGCCTCTTCTGATTTTCCGCAACGTTCTCTCTGCCAGTGTATCAATTTCTCTCCCGCCCAGTCCATATGGCGCAGCAATATTTATATCCATACGACATAAAGACTTTTCCTATTCCTATGCTAAGCAAGGAAATTCAAATCAAAATTCAGCAAAAAGTTACCGAATCGTTAGATCTGCGTAAAAAATCAAAACATCTGTTGGAATGCGCTAAACGTGCGGTGGAAATGGCTATTGAACAAGATGAACAAATTGCCGTAAAATGGTTGAACGAATAGGTCGGAGAATATAAGAAAAAAATAGAGGAGTAAATACAATAGATAAATTATCCAAATAACTTTACGGGCTAATATATATGCCTTCAAACGAAAATCAGCTTGTCTGTCAATATCTGGAAGATATTTCCTGGACACCTATTTGCTGATGACCCAAGCAACGGATTGTGGTATACTTCAAAACACGTTTGAACATGAAGCAAATCAAAGACGGGGTAAGGGAGCCAGCCTATGGAAGAACCGATTTCCTGTCAGCAATGCGGCAAGTGTTGTTTCGTTGATTTTGCGGCTTACATTGAACAAAGTGATTTAGACCGTTGGCGAGCCGAAAACAGGCAAGATATCATAAATCACATCGAAAACCATCATCTCATTTGGGCGGGAGATAGACTGGTTTCCACAAATACCGGCGATCCACCAAAAGAATGTTCTTTCCTATACAATGATGGCAATAAATGGCTCTGTTCCATATACGAGACCAGACCGCTGGTTTGCCGGAGCTATCAACCGGGATCGTCGGAACTGTGTTCACAATTCAATAAAAAAAAGCAGCGTGATAAATAAACTGTTTAGCAATGTTATGGACTCGAGCAGTGCAGCCCCCTCTTTTCTAAAGAGGGGTTGGGGAGATTTTACAAATTGTAATAAAAATCCCCCTGTATCCCCCTTTACAAAAGGGGGATTTGGAAGGTAAATTTTTTAAGTCAACGGCATTGAGCTGTTTAGAGATTCAAAGCGGTCAGTTGCTCCAGATCTTAATGTTTCAGTTTCTGAAAAATAAATCGTGCGTCCAAAATATAAATGCTTTTGTATATGGCGGGAGTATGTCTATGCCTGTTGAAATTGAACGCAAGTTTCTGGTGAAAGGCAATGACTGGAAAACAACTAATGGTATACGCATCAGTCAGGGGTATCTCAACCGCGACAGGGAACGGACTGTACGGGTGCGCATTGCCGGTGCGAAGGCTTTTCTAACCATCAAGGGCGTTAGTGTCGGAGCTGCGCGGGCGGAGTTCGAGTACGAAATCCCCGTTTCTGATGCCGAGCAGTTGTTGAAGCTT
The DNA here is from genome assembly GCA_039679455.1 of Smithella sp. GTDB lineage: Bacteria > Desulfobacterota > Syntrophia > Syntrophales > Smithellaceae > MVRV01. The sequence goes on from JBDKUX010000115.1 coordinate 12,880, forward strand.
TGTGACGGGCCGCTGATTGAAAAAACAAGGCATATGGTTGCCTATGCCGGATTGACCTGGGAGGTTGATGAGTTTCACGGAGCGAATGATGGCCTGGTGGTAGCCGAGATCGAGCTCGAAACTGCAGAGCAAACTTTTACCAGACCGGACTGGCTAGGCCCGGAGGTCACCGCCGATACAAGGTATTTCAATTCCAATCTGGCGACGCAGCCATATTCGAGCTGGCTTAATACTAAATAGCGAGAATGCTGCATAATTTTGCTGCATCTGTGTCATTCCGGGCCTGACCCGGAATCCAGGCATTGTCCCCGCGAAGAGACTGTGTCATAAGCAGAAAATTATCCCAATAGTCGTCATACCGGCGAAGGCCGGTATCCAGAAATTACTGATAATACTGGATTCCGTGTCGCGCTTCGCTTGCACGGAATGACAAAAAAGTAATTGCGACACAATCGCGAAGGCAGGGAACCAATCCGTTTATTACTGAATTCCCGATTTCGCGGGAACGACAAATTTGGTTGATTTATTGTTGCATTGAATACGTTGGACAATAACCTTTTACTGATATAAATTATTAGCAATGATTCTCGAATAGGAAAGAATGACAATTATGAAGGAGGTGGAAGATGAAACGACCCGCATCATTAGTAGCAGGTATTTTATTCCTCTTAATGGCCCTCGCTCAATTGTGCCGTTTTATTTTGGGAATCGAAGTGGTTGCGGCGGGCGTTGTAATTCCCGTTTGGCCCAGCGCGCTTGCCGCAGTGGTTTTAGCTTTGCTGTCTTTATGGCTTTTGAAAGAAAGAAACAGTTAAATAAAAGGAGGCGAAAATGAAAGAATTAGATTACATGGTCATTGCCGAGGAAGTTGTAAGGAGAGCCAGAAGGGGAGCGTTTTTGACTGTAAAAGCAGGAGATGAGCTCAATACAATGACAATGGGGTGGGTTTCTTTCGGATTTATCTGGCAGAAGCCGATTATGATGGTGATGGTGCGTCCGACGCGGTATACCTTTGAAATCATGGAAAAAGCTGTTGATTTTACCGTAACCCTGCCGTTGGACGATATGAAGAATGAACTTGAATATTGCGGCTCAAAATCCGGTCGGGTTGTGGACAAATTTAAAGAATGCAACCTCGAAATAGAAAAAAGCCAAAAAGTCGTTTCACCGATTATTAAAACTCACGCTTATCAGTACGAGTGTAAAATAGTTTACAAATCCGCGATGAATCCGGCCTTTTTAGCCAAAGAACTTGATGCCTCTCTCTATGCGCAAAAGGATTACCATACCCTTTATTTTGGCGAGATTGTGGCCTGCTACGGAATCTGATGATATATAAGAAACGGGCTTAAGCGAAGTTCGAAAAAGGTAAAGCGGGTTGTTATGGAAAAACGAAAATCCGGCAGGGAAAAACTTCCGCGGGGCATGGAGCTGCTGCACAATCCCAGGCTGAATAAAGGCGTCGCCTTTTCTGCGGCTGAACGGGAAGCGCTGGGTTTGCACGGTTTGCTTCCGCCGCGTGTTTTTTCTCAGGAACAGCTGGTTGCTCATGTGATCAATAGTGTCCGCCGCGAACCGGATAATCTTGAGAAGTACCTTTATCTGACCGGTTTACAGGATAGCAATGAAAGGTTGTTTTATAAGGTTCTGATCAATAATCTGGAGGAACTGAGCCCGATCATTTATACGCCGACCGTCGGGTTGGCCTGCCAGGAATACAGCAGGATTTTCAGCAGGCCCCGCGGATTATTCATTTCCAAATACGATCGCGGGCAGGTGAAGGATGTATTGCGCAACTGGCCGGAGAAAGATGTCCGCGTGATTGTGGTCACGGATGGCGAACGCATCCTGGGGCTGGGCGATCTCGGCGCCAACGGCATGGGTATTCCCATCGGTAAATTATCGCTTTATACGGCGTGTGCAGGTGTTGATCCCAAGATGTGTCTGCCGGTGATGATTGATGTCGGAACCGGCAATAAAGATCTTTTAAGTGATCCGGAATATATCGGTTTGCCGGAGCCGCGCTTGCGGGGTGAAGAGTATGACGCGCTGCTGAATGAGTTCATGGCGGCGGCCAGTGAGCTCTTTCCCCGTGTCATGATTCAACTGGAAGACTTTGCGTGCGACAATGCTTTCCACCTGCTGGCCAAGTATGCTCAGGCATATTGTGTGCTGGACGACGACATTCAGGGAACCGCCGGAGTTGTGCTGGCCGGTTTGTATTCCGCGCTGCGGATCATCGGCGGCAAACTTACGGAGCAGCGAATCGTGTTCCTGGGCGCGGGTGAGGCGGCTATCGGCATCGGCAACCTTGTGGTTTCCGCAATGGTCGAGCAGGGCCTGTCGGAGGTGGAAGCCCGCAGGCTTTGCTGGTTTGTGGATTCCAAGGGTCTTGTGGTTGCCGGCCGAACGGGTTTAGCCGAACGCAAACTGCGCTTTGCCCACGATTTTCCATTTCAGCAAGATCTCCTTGCGGTTGTCAAAGCGATAAAACCAACGGTGATCATCGGCGCCTCGGGAAAGCAGGGTACTTTTACACCGGAGGTTTTGGCGGCGATGGCGCGTATAAACGAGCAGCCGATTGTTTTTGCGCTTTCCAATCCGACCTCCCGATCGGAATGCACCGCTGAAGAAGCCTATCGCTTTACGGATAAGCGCGCTGTCTTTGCCAGCGGCAGCCCTTTTCCGGCTGTAGTGATGGACGGCAGAACTTTTGTGCCGGGGCAGGCAAATAATGTCTACGTGTTTCCCGGCATAGGTTTGGGCGTGCTTGCTGCGGAAGCGTCCCGCGTTACGAATGAGATGTTTGCTGCGGCTGCCAAAGCGCTCGATGCGCAGGTTACGCGGGAGGATCTTACACAAGGGCGGATCTATCCGTCTTTGTCGCGCATTCGCGAAGTATCGGTCAACATCGCTTTGGCTGTAGCAAAAGTAGCGTTTGCCGGGAAACTCACCGCGATGAATGAACCCGCCGATTTGCGCAGTTTTATCGAATCGAAGATGTACAATCCGTTCTATTAACAACCGGTTTAAAGTATCAAAGATATATGGTAAAAAAATAAACGTGTTTGCTTTTATTTATTTTTAAAGGGAAGTATTATGACAGATACAGACGATAAACGGCAGATGCCGGATGATCTGAAAAGGTGTGTGGAATTTCATGGTCATATCTGCCCGGGTTTAATTTACGGTTACCGCGTAGCGAAAGAGGCGATGAGGATTTTGGGTATTCATCGGGCTGTTGATGAGGAAGTTGTTGCCATTTGTGAAAACGATTCCTGCGCCGTGGACGCCATTCAGGTGTTGCTGGGTACGGTGATCGGCAAGGGCAATTTGATCATCCGGGATTACGGAAAGAATGCCTATACGGTGCTGAGCCGTTCTCGGCATAAAGCTTATCGATTTTCCCGGAAAACAGATTATGAATACAGTGGTGAAGCTAAAAGCGAGTTTGAACGCCTGGATAAAGCTATGGCGGCCGGAGAGGCATCCGACGACGATAAACGGAAGCTGAAGAACTTGAAGATAGATGATTTGCTCACGCGTCCCTTTGAGGAAATATTTGTTACGGCGGAAGTGCCCTTTGATGAGCCGCAATATGCGCCGCTGGACCGGTCTGAATCCTGTGCTCTCTGCGGTGAAATGACGATGGCGGCAAAGATGGTGAAGCTGAGCGATGGTCGGCAGGTCTGCATTCCCTGTTCTCAAAAAATTTAAAAGGAGATAATCATTGTTTTTTAAAGTTAAGACACCCGAAGAGGTGCTGGAGATATTAAAAGGCTTTGGTACAGCAGGCACGGAAATAATTCTTATTGGAGAAGCCCTTAACCGGGTTTTGAGCGAGGAGATTATCTGCGAAGAGGACATGCCGAATTTTTCCAGATCTTCGATGGATGGTTATGCCGTCCGGGCGAAGGATACCTTTGGCGCCTCCGACAGTCTTCCGGCATTTCTGGAACTGGCGGGAGAGGTGAACATGGGTTGCTTTCCTACCGATGTTGTAATGCCGGGAACAGCGGTAAAGATATCAACCGGCGGGATGATTCCCGAGGGCGCGGATGCCGTGGTTATGGTCGAATACTGTCATAGTGTGGATGAAAAGACCATCGAGGTAAGCCGTACTGTGGCGCCGCTGGAAAATATTATCCTCAAGGGTGATGATTTCAAAGAAGGAACTGTTATCTTTAAATCAGGAACCGTCCTCCGGCCGCAGGATATAGGCGTTCTGGCGGGGCTGGGAATTGAGAAGATATCTGTTCATAAGAAACCGAAAGTCGCCATTATTTCTACGGGGGACGAGGTCATTCCCATTAATGAAAGACCGGCACCCGGACAGGTACGGGATATCAACAGTTATACCTTGAGCGCTTTTTGCGCTCAGGCGAGAGCAATTCCCGTCAATATGGGCTTGTGCAAAGATGATTTTGCCCAACTGAAGGAAGCCATAGGCCTGGCTCTGGAAAGCTGTGACACCGTGTGGATATCGGGCGGAAGTTCAGTGGGAACAAGAGATATGACGGTGAATGTGCTGGAGTCATTTGACGATGCTCAACTGCTTGTTCACGGCGTCGCGATAAGCCCCGGAAAGCCTACCATTCTCGCCAGGATCGGCAATAAGGCCGTATTCGGTCTGCCGGGTCATGTTGCCTCGGCTATGGTCGTTGCAGAGATCTTTTTAGATCCGTTTCTATCAAGGCTTTCGGGAGAGGGAATGTCGGCCGGGGACCGTCATCAATACCTGCAGGCCGAACTGGAACGAAACGTAGAATCGGCAAGCGGCAGAGATGATTACATCAGGGTAAAGCTGAACAAGCATGAGGGCAGGATCTTTGCGGAACCGATTTTCGGCAAGTCGGGATTGATATCCACACTGGTGGAAGCCCAGGGATTATTGAAAATCGATAGAAACACGGAAGGGCTGTACAAAGGGCAAATCGTGGACGTGATGCTCTTTAAACCCTTGAGGGGAGAGGCATAGATGAAAAGAAATGTCTATCTGGCCATGAAAGGGCTGGATGAGGCCCGGGAAATATTTTCCAGGTTATGGCGGAATAAGAGAACGCTTCCGGAGCAGATCAATACGGAAGACGCTCTGGGGCGTGTCACTTCGGGATCGGTTTTTGCCGGGTTTTCCGCACCCACCTATCATTCGGCCGCCATGGACGGGATTGCCGTGAAGGCGGAAATGACGTACGGCGCTTCTGAGCAATCCCCGAAAATTTTAAAGACAGGCAGTGACGCCGTGTGGATCAATACGGGCCAGGCCCTGCCTGAGGGATATAATGCCGTTATCATGGTGGAAAAAATCCAGGAGCTGGATGATGAGCGGATTGAGATTATGTCGCCTGCCTATCCCTGGCAGAATATCCGGAAGGTGGGCGAAGATATCGTTGCTACGCAGCTTCTGTTTCCGCAGAACCATCTGATTCGTCCCTACGATATGGGAGCTCTCGTCGCCGCCGGTGTTTTTAAGGTTATGGTCTGGAGGAAGCCCAAGGTCATTATCATCCCTACGGGAACGGAAATTATCAGTCACCGGGATGTTGCGGATTATAGCCAATTGAAAAGCAACCGCATCATCGACTCGAATTCCATAACGCTGGCGGGGCTTGTCCGTGAGGCTCATGGGGAACCGCATATTTTCGATATTACCCCTGATGAAGAAGATGCCATCCGTGATGTCTTGTTAAGAGCAACTGGTTCCGATGCGGATATGATCCTTATCAATGCCGGATCATCCGCCGGTTCCAAGGATTATACAGCCGGTATCCTCAAGGAAATAGGGGAAGTTCTTGTCCACGGCGTGGCCATGATGCCGGGAAAACCGACGATACTGGGCGTTGTCAATGGAAAGCCGGTTATAGGAATTCCGGGCTATCCCGTTTCCGCCATCCTCGCTTTTGAACAATTCGCCCGGCCTCTTCTTTTCAGCATGCAGGGCTTAACTTCCCCGGAAAGGCCGTCGATTCCTGTGAAGGCATCCAGAGCCATTCCTTCGAAATTGGGAACGGAAGAATTTGTCCGCGTGAACATCGGCAAAGTCGGGGATCTTTGCATTGCCACGCCGCTTCCCCGATCGGCCGGTTCCATTACCACCCTTACCCGGGCGGAAGGCATTATCCGCATCCCGCCTCTTGCGGAAGGTGTGAGTCAGGACGAAGAAATAAAAGCCGAACTTCTTATCGAGGAGAAGGATTTGCTCAATACGGTCGTTGTTATCGGCAGCCATGACATTACGATAGATATCATTGCCGATGAGGTAAGAAATACCACGGGAAAGAACATCAGAATTTCGTCGGGCAATGTCGGCAGTCTGGGCGGACTGATCGCCGTTCGGAAAGGGATTTGTCATTTCGCCGGTTCACATCTGCTGGACACTCAAACGGGCGAATATAATGTGTCCTATATTCAGAGATACCTGAAAGGTGTCAGGGTAAGCCTTTTTCATCTTGTCCTAAGGGATCAGGGTTTGATCGTTCAAAAAAACAACCCTAAAGGCATCAAAGGAATTATGGATCTGGCACGTGAAGATATTTCCTTCGTGAACAGACAGCCGGGCTCGGGCACCCGCATTCTGCTTGATTACAACCTGGCCCTTTCCGGCATAAAACCGGAATCCATCAAAGGTTATGATCATGAAGAATTTACTCACATGTCCGTGGCCGTCGATGTATTGAGCGGAGCCGCCGACTGCGGCATGGCCATTTATGCCGCCGCAAAAGCCCTTGATCTGGACTTCATTCCTTTGACCAGAGAACAATACGACCTGGTGATACCGACCGATTTCCTGCAAAATCCGAATATCCAGGCAGTGCTGGAGACAATCCGTTCGCAGAGATTCCGCGACAGGGTCCGGGCACTCGGCGGTTATGATCCGTCCAAAAGCGGAGAATTGGCGATGGAGATAAATCCTTAATACATGAAATATTACACTCAATTTCACCGTCTGCCTTGTATCTTCATGGTTCCCGGTGCCATGGGAGTCGGATGTTTGGTTGCAGCTGTGTACTATAGAATGAATCCTGAGTATTTGGTGGGCTTTTTTGTCTGTGGAATCTTTGCCCTGATTGCCGCCTGGATACTGTATAAGAGTCGCAACAATTATCTGGATATCGGCACGGAATGGATCGAACATAATGGTTTAAAATGCTGGAAGATCAGGAAAACCGATGTCATTCGGGTCACTCATGGCCGTAAAAGCTGGGTGGACGAACGGGATTTGTTTCTCACAGTGCATGCCTCCGGTCAAGAATACCATGTAGACAGTGGATTCCTCATGAATGAGAAGCGGGTGCAAGAGATTGCCCGTGCTCTGCAGCAATGAACAGTTTACGGCTGATCATATTGATGGTGGCAGTATTGCTTGGTGCTGAAGGAATAGAGTGAAAGATTTTACCGAAGGCGACATTGCCAGGCAGGTGGTTAATTTCAGTACGCCGATTATGCTCGGCAATATACTTATTTCCGTCTATGGCATTATTAATATGATCTGGGTCGGACGGCTTCTGGGGCACAAAGCCGTGGCTGCCGTAGGCGCGTCTCTGCCCATTATCATGCTGATGCCGGCGTTTCTCATTGGGTTGGGCATGGCCACCAATGTTTTGATCGCCCAGGCTTTTGGCCGCAAGGATACGGCCCTGCTGAAGAAAATTTTATCCAATTCCTTTTTCGCCTCTACATTGTTTTGTCTGCTTATTTCTATTGCCGCTCTTGTGCTGCGTCGCCGGCTGCTGCAGTGGGTGCATGTTCCGGGGGAAATAGAGGAGATGGCGTTGTCTTATCTGACGATCATGATGGCCTCTCTGATATTTCAGTTCTTCATCAACTGGATGAACGGCATGCTGCGGGGTCTGGGCGACGCCAACACGGCATTAAAAATCCTTGCCCTGCTTACATTTTTTAACATTACTTTTGTTCCAATGTGCATCAGCGGCATAGGCCCGCTGCCGCCTCTTGGCGTGGCCGGGGCGGCCTGGGGAACAGCGCTGGCAGCCCTGGTAAGCTGCTTCATCGGGTATGTTTATCTGATCCAGTATAATCCCTATGTTAATGTGCGCAGTTGGGACTATCGGATGGACTGGCAAATCATCCGGGAGGTTTTCGTTATCGGTGTTCCCGCATCGCTGCAGATGATGGTGGTGTCCCTGGCCAATGTATTCATTGTTTCTCTGGTCAACCGCTACGGCTCCGATGTGACCGCCGCCTTCGGCATCGGCATGCAGGTGGATCTGCTGGCGGCTATTCCGGCGATTTCCATTGGAATAGCGGCAACAACGGTTTCGGGCCAGAATCTGGGGGCCGGGAAAATGGACCGTGTTTTCCAGACCATGAGGATATCTCTTTATTATGGAATGGCTATATCCCTTGCGTGCACGATCGTATTGCTGGCCTTTCCTTATCAGATCGGCGCACTTTTCCTCAAAGAATCCGCCGAACATGCCGGTGTGCTGGGCTTTGTGCGCAATTATTATCGCTGGATGGCCTTCATCTTTCCATGTTTCACGATCATTTGCGTCATTCAGGGTGTTCTCCGCAGCGCGGGGGATACAATGGCTTTGTTGGCGCTCTCTTTTATATCCCTGATCGTGATCCGCATTCCGCTGGCCTACCTGCTGGCCGGTCCCGTTGGTTTCCAACAGGATGGCATCTGGATGGCGATGCTCATCAGCAGCATACTGGCGGTGGTCCTCAACTGGCTTTACTTCAAGGGAGGAAGATGGAAGAGAAGGCGGATATTGGGAAAGTAAAATAACTGATTGCCAAATACCAGGTTATAGTTGATTTTACGATGATTTTTTTCTTTTAATTTTGTCTTTAATAAATTAAGATTCCAGCAAGTTTCGGAAAAAAATCGACCAAGGATATTAATTGTTGTGAGGTGGATATGAACATAAAAGACATCTTCCTATTTGTTGGGCCAGTGATTGCCGGTTTAACAAGTTCCTACCTTACTTATTACTTTACAATTCAATCAAAAAGAAAGGAATCAATTCTAAAATTCAAAGAAGAAAAGTATTCAAACCTTTTGATACACTTGCAAGGATTTGTCGGTAATACAACCTCAGCAGAAACAAAAAGAAAATTTTTTGAAGAACAATATAAATCGTGGCTCTATTGTTCGGATGATGTTGTGAAAACCATAAATAAGATGATCCGCCTTGTTATTGAATCTCGCGGAATGCAGCCAAACCCAGAAGAGGGTCGCAATGCTGTAGGAGAGATTGTCATAGCTATGCGTAGAGACTTACTTGGAAAAACAAAATTAGATTTCCATGATTTTCGATATACAGATGTCGTTGAATAATATCTCATAACAACGAAACGCAGCAAAAGCAAGGCTACATCTTGCTTCTGTTGATTTCCACCTTGTCCAAAGATCAAAATGAAGAAGCTATATATCATCAAAGTTGGTTCGACTTTTCCTGCTACGCAGAAATGTTTTGGTGACTTTGATCAATGGACGGCAAACGCGCTTGGACCAATCGATATTGAACTTGAAATTGTGGATGCTGAGCATGGTGTTCCTTTACCAAAAATAGCAGAATGTGCAGGTATAGTGATTACGGGCTCCCACGCTATGGTGACGGCGAATATGCCATGGAGTGTCAGACTGGAAAAATGGTTAGAATCATTGCTTGACGCGCGCATTCCTGTTTTCGGCATCTGCTATGGCCATCAACTGCTTGCTAAGGCCGCAGGGGGGCTGGTCGATTTCCATCCACGGGGCAGGGAGATTGGCACGGTATGTGTTCAGTTACTTTCAGGTTGCTCCGCTGACCCTGTCTTCCATGCTCGCCCGAAATCATTTCTTGTCCATGTCACCCATTCACAGACCGTGTTGCGTCTGCCAAAGTCAGCTGTACGTTTGGCGGCCAACACGCATGAGCCCAATCATGCCTTTCGCCTTGGTGAATGTGCGTGGGGAGTTCAGTTTCACCCGGAATATGATGCCGGAATAATGCGATCCTATATCCGGGAACAGGCAAACGAACTCGAGTCGGCAGGAATGGAAGTCGCACGGCTTCTGGATGGGGTTTCAGAGACCCCGACAGCGGCTCAAATACTCCGAACATTCGGCAGTCTGGTTGTTGAACGGCTGACCTGCAACGTCAGGTAGCTGACCTTTCACACTGCCCACTCTTCAGGAATATCGACAGGCATGGCGGGTAAGGTGGAAATGTAAGGCACAACCACTACTGTCAATTCAAGTATTGTTCAGGACAGGAAAAGGAATCGCGGTAACCTGATATTTTTTCAAAATTTCTTGTAATGTTGCAGCACCGCTTTCAAGAGCGAAGCGCTGTGCCCGAGTTGGATGTAAGCTTCGTCGGTTGTCATATCCCGATTTTCAGCGCGCAGTTTATATCCCAGCAGGCGGGAGATGTTGGCTATCCGGGCAATTTCACGGATAAGATCGGCTTCAAAATGATCATCCCTTAAAATGATATTATACATATGCCGCTCAATATTTTTGGGGTGCTCAAGTACAACCTGATCAACTATGCCGTCGTTGGCCTGATGGCGGTTCCTGTTATAATCATCATAGGGGATATTGTGTAAAGGCATGGTCAGATCGCCGATGTAGTGGGCGCAATAGACAATATGGTATTCGGCATACTTGCCGGAATTTAAATACTGCTCATATTCCCTCAGTGCGGCGACAATTGCACCGTAGAGGTGGCCCTCGGCGTCGGACGAGTTGTTTGTTTTATTGTATCGGCTGATCTGTTTTATTACCGTCTCCGCGGTGACTTCTGATTCGCCGTTGTTGTTATACCAGTGGTTGAAATATTCAATATTTCCCGCTTTTATTTTAGCGATGTCAGGTGCGGCGGCATTATACCACATCCGGTACTTTGCCGCTTTGGCCACGGCAAGATGGGTGTTGTCATACCATCCGAATGCAGTTCCGGCCGTTGAAAGCAGCAAAAGTAAAATAATTATCCTGCATAAGATTTTTTTCATAGTTGTTTCTTCTGTGTCAGTTTGTGAGTGCCAAATATTATTGGCAGAGCATTGAAAAATCTCTGTTTTACAGGCTGTTCAAAAAGGTTCAGATGCAAGGCACCGCAAAAACCGAATAGCGAAGCGTATATAGAATACGTTGAGCGATGAGGTTTGCAGCGTAACGCTGCAGATGAGCCTTTTTCAACAGCCTGTTAGTGAATTATTTTTCTGTCAATGGTGACAGGCTTGCTTCCCTCGTGTTCAATCATGTTGCCGGCGTCCGGATTACCCCGGAAACGCAGAACATTGAGCATGAATATCTCCAGCTTGTTGATGACGTTGGGCGTCAGGAGATTGCCGTCGATTTCAATAGAAATTGTGGGATATTTTCGTTCCCGCGCCCACGGCGTAATCAAGCCTTCAATGACGCGTCCAATAAGACAGGCAAAAGGTGAAATGTTGACAATGCCCGAGTATCCGTCCATCATCGCCGTCGCCGCTACACCACTGGAGATGCTTATTTCCGAATAAAGCTCCTGGTTCACGAAAAACTTTTCGGTGTTTTTCATAATCTTGGTCATGTCGTGCGGAGTCTTAGGAATCAGGTTGGTGGGTCCGAGAGCATCACCCACTTTCTTCACCACACTGCTCTTGTAAGCATGTTCTATATTCCAGTCCATCAGCTCCCTGAATTCTTTAGAGAATGCCCGGCGGTACAACGGGATTAATTTCAGTTTCTTTTCCAGCTCATACTTCCGGACAAAATCACAATAATAGACCCACTCGGCAACATTCGATACTTTGCCGATAATTCCACGCTGGCTGAAATGGGCAATCAGTTCATCGACGGCGAAGTCGTCGCGCCGCACGTATATCTCACCGACAATAAGCACCTTCGAGCAGTCTTCCATCTTTTTCTTGAGGGGAATTCGGGCAATCTCTTCGGCGATTTCTTTTAAAACCGGCAGTACTTGCGTAATGTCCTTTTCCGCGACGCTGATCATGCGATGCCAGAGTTTGTCGTAGGTCTCCATTGCGGCCACCGGGTCGGCGGCGCAGGTGCGCAGCGATGTTTCCACATCTTTCATGTGGTCACCGATGGTAATGGCCCACCAGGCATACTTGGAAAATTCCGTGCCCAGTTCGTTGTAGGAATTATCCGAGTCCAGAGTAAAGACAACCACATTTTCCAGACGCAGATCCCTGAAAAGATTGTCATAGAAGACGAAATACTGGCCTGTGCGGCAGGGGCCGGTGGTTGTCGGGACGAATAAAATATACATTTCATCCTTGCGGTATTTTTCAGAAGAAAAATACTTCAGGGCGCTGCCCAGCACGAGGTGTGAGGGCAGACACTCTTTACCGGAAGCATGATTGCGCGCCAGTTGCAGGGTAAGGATATCCGGTACAGGCATCACTTCGGCATTAATGCCTAATCCGCGGATAGATGCGCCGACCAGTTCCGCCGAAAGCCTGCCCATGTTGGAAATCAGCAGTTTGACCCGCGGGTTTTTTTTAATCGATATCTTTTCGCCGCTGATTATGTTTTTAATGTGAATGTCTTCACCGGGGTTGTTGATGAAGCGCAATCCATTGTCGTATCGATCTTCATTGATGTCGAGAAACTTTGATCGATATCCTTCAATAATATCCAGAAATGCTTCAATGCGTGTGTCTACTCCGGCGTCGGCCGTGTGCGAATCCATTTCCAGAATCAGAAAAGGCTTGATGCCCATAATCCATTTCAGATAGTGCAGCATGAAAGAATCAGGCGCACAGGAAAAATTGGATACATAGGTGACATAGATATTATCCTCGTTTTTGAGGAGTTGGCTGGTTTTCATGTCCTGCTGCCCATAATACCAGTACATGTTCGGATAGATGGACTCATCCTGAAAAGGCAGGATGTCGAAGGGAATTACCGAATAGCCGCGGGTGGTGAATTTTCGTGGTATGCCCATGTTGGCATCCGCTGTAAAGGCGTTGTACGGCCGGCCTAAAAGTGCAATTACCGGGCGTCCCGCAAGACGTGCAGCAGCTAGCGCCGTCTGCCCCAGCTGCTGCGCCTGCCGGAAATATTCCATTTGCTTTTCATGGGCGATTGCAAAAGCTTCTCCAGCTTCTTTGGCGGTAAAGCCGAGCGTCGTTCCCATTTCGATGAATGATCCTCCGGCCTTTTCGACACCGTACATGAAGCTCACGACCGGCGTTAAATATTTATCCTCGGGAATTTCCGGGAAAGCCTTTTTTATGTAATAGGGAAGGCTTTGCGTAATGGGGCAGAGATTGGCGGGTGCATCCTTTTCATAACTTTCCATATCCTTAAAATGGGGCAGGAAGATATAATCCAGATTGCGGTCAAAAATATCCTGCACGGCTCCGTGGGCAATTTCCGCCGGAAAGCAGTAGCTGCTTTCGACCCGCGCCGTACCTTCATGAGATATATTTTCCGAAAGTACGGCTTCAACGCCCAGTGAATGAAAAAACCAGGCATACAGGGGCCAGAGGGTATAAACGGAAAAGCAGCGCGGAATACCGACAACAAAGTCTTTTTTCCTGGCAAATTCGTTCGGGTCGGGAGCACACTTTTGAAAAAGAAGATTGTTGCGCTCTTCGATATAGTCGAAGACTTCGGCTTCGTTGACAATCTTTTTCTTGCGTATGTTGGCGTATTTGTTACAGCGGCCGCCGAACATGTATTTATTTTTGTTGACGTTCAGGACGCGGATCGGGCAGTAATTGTCGCAGGCCTTACACTTGAATTCCTTTTCGTAGATAATTTCCGTGGCCAGAATCCTATCTATATCGTACGAAGATTTAGCAATAAGACCGTCGGTTAATTTCTGCCGGGCGAGGATGCCGACGCCAAAGCAGCCCATCATTTCCGGATCGGGCGGAACAAGAATATCTTTGTCCAGCAGCATGGCGAAGGCGAGGGGGATAGCTTTGTTTTTGGCTACGCCACCTTGCAGAACTATGTTTTTGCCGATGGTTCTGTTGCCGACAACCCTGTTGAGATAATTGGAAACAATCGAGGTGACGATGCCGGCGGTGATATCTTCGCGGGAGGCGCCCTGCAAAATGGCATTGCGGATGTCGGAGTTAATGAAGGCGGAGCAATGCTCACCGAACTTCAGCGGTTCATTAGCCTTGACGGCGATGTCGCCGATTTCCCGGGCATGGGCTATATTTAAATCGCCTTGGGCGGATTCTTCGAGGAAGGAGCCGGTGCCGGCCGAACAGGCTTCGTTCATTGCGTAATCAATGGGAACTTTATTTTTCAGGAAGACGTATTTAGCATCCTGTCCGCCGATTTCGAAGATTGTATCAATATCTTTCCGGTAAAAGGTGGTTCCCACGGCATGTGCTATTATTTCGTTATATACGGCCGGTGTTTCCAGAAAAACGCCGAGAATTTCCCGGGAAGAACCGGTAGTGGAAGCCAGTGTTATTTTGATTTGGCCGTCGCCGATATCTTCCGCTATTTGCTTTTTCATTTCGATCAGGCAGTTTTTGAGGGCCTTCACCGGATCGCCGTGGGTGCGGCCGTAAAAAGATGCAGTGACTTCGCTGGTTTCCATATCAATCAGACAGGCTTTGGTTGTTGTCGAACCGCCGTCGACGCCTAAAATATACTCGCGTCCGGTAGTAACTTTTCCTTTGGGAGAGTAAAGATAAGTTACCTTATTTGCCGCCGTCATTAAGGTCTGAAATCGTTTAAATTGCACTTTCCCCGGCTTGAACAGTTTGTCGAGGGCGGGTAAAGTGCTGCCGAAATTTTTTGCCAGCAGCGCCGCTCCGTAGGCTTCAAAATATGCCGCCGGTTCCGGAACAATGAACTCTATTTGCGGCATCCTCTCCCTGATGAAACGAATGATGTACTGATTCTTCGTCACACCGCCGACCAGTAGAACTTTCCCCTTGGAAATTCTGGCTCTTTTAAGGAAATCAAGAACTTTTGTCGCCATTACATTGCTGAGCGACAGGACGATGTCGCCTTTATTGGCTTCACCTTTATTTAAACGGTGGGTGCAATCGCTTTTCATAAAAACCGAACAGCGGGAGGAAAGCGTCAAAACGCAACTGTTGACGGGAATGGTGTTAATGTCGGCAAGACCCATATCCATTCTGGCCAACTGCTGCTTGAAAAATTCACCTGTGCCCGAAGCGCATTTGTTGCCGGAAAAACTCGTGATAATCTTTTTTGTTTTATTATCGATGGTGTAAACGATTAAATCCTCTCCGCCCAGAGAAACTATCGCATCTGCTTCGTAGTTCAATTGCTTGAGTGCTTCTTCAATGCATAATGGTTCGATCACACTGTTGACATTTAAAAGATGCCTTCCTTCGGTCCCGCAAGTCAGTGTGGAAGTACCGGTGGGAATCTTTTTCGCACATAAAATTGCATGGAGAGTTTCCAGAAAATTTCCTTCGTGCGGTTCAACTTTGCTCCAGAGAATGCTGTATCCTTCCAACATGGTCACTTTAACATTTGAGGAGCCTATATTAATTCCAAGGCTATGCATTGAAAAATCTCCAAAACGCAGAAATATTGTTATGCAAAATAATCATTATTGAAGATGGCGAAGAATATGTTGATTCTATTGAGTATATAGAAAAAACTGCAGGATAAAAAAGGAATTGCATCTACCCAGGGGACGGTAAGATTTAAGCTTACGCCCCCTGAGCAGTTTTAAGAAATTAGTATTAATGGCCTTCTTCCAGCGCTCCACCTATATACATCATTGACAGCAACATAAACACCAGCGTTTGAACTACGGATGTAAAGATCATCAAAACGAAAACAGGCAGCGGAACAAGATAGGGAACCAGACCGAGAATAACGGCCAGAACTATATCTTCACCCTTGATATTGCCGAAGAGTCGGAAAGTCAGTGAAAGCACACGGGATAAATGGCTGATAATTTCGATGGGCATCATCAGCGGAATCAGCCACCAGACGGGACCCAGGAATTGCTTGAAATATTTTAAGCCGTGAGTTTTAATACCTACTGCATGCGTTGCAAAAAACACAACCAGGGCCATGGAACAGGTAACATTGATGCTTGCCGTCGGTGATTCAAAACCGGGGATTATGCCAATCAGGTTGGAGGTCAAGATGAAAAGACCGATAGTGGCTATCAATGGGAAATATGTCCGGCCATGATGACCCATTGTGTCAGTAACTAAAGTATCAAAGCCGCCGATAATTGTCTCCATGACATTCTGCAGCGGCCCCGGATAAACCTCCAGGCGCCTTGTAGCCAGAAAAGACAGCAAACTTAAAAGAATAATTGTAAATATTGAGTACGTTACATGTGGTGGAAGATAGCTGTTTTCCAAAAACAAAAATGGGTGCATATTTTAAATAACCTCCTCAAGACAGTTTTTTTTTGAAAAAATAGTTGCAGTCACGGTGATAATTATGTTGATTACCACCACGGAAAGCCCGACAACCAAACCGACGACATCAACGGTGCCTTCGGTAATCAATAAAAACAAAACAATACCTGTGATTAGCAGGCGAAGGCAGTATCTCAGCATAATAGGGGTTTTGATATCGCCTTTATCACCCAGATTTTTAAAAGAACTTTGCAGCCCCCGGCTCATCCAGTAAAAATTGACGATGCTGATGAAGCCGCCCAGTATCACACCCAGAGCAAATTTGAAAGGAGCGAAAATAAGGGAAGGAATAAAAAAAACAGCCAAAAAAAACCAGTTGGCTATTTCAATTCGTTTCTGGATGAGGTCTTTTTCGATGTTGTCCACTTTTTAAGCTCGTTATAATGGGTTTCTCGTTCGGAAAGTATCTTTTAATTAAAACATACAGGTTGCGAAAACCGGCAACAATTCCCATAAAAAGAAGCAGTACTTTGAAAAAGTTTCCTGTATCGAATTTATGGTCCAAATAAATTCCCAGGTAAAGACATCCGAAAATCGCCAGAACCATCGCTATTCCGACGCTGCTGGCAGCGGCCAGTTGCATAAAGGAATTTCTGATGTCTTTATTCATGCGGCTCTTTAGCATTAAAGGGAATCAAAGTCAATTAAAAACACCGGCCAACGTTAAATTATCACCGATATAAATGACGATTGATTTTATACCATTCTATCGTTTTTGCCAGGCCGCTGGTAAAATCAGTTTTCGCTTTAAATCCGAACTCTTTTGCGGCCCGACTGCAGTCGAGCATTCTGCGGGGCTGACCGTCGGGCTTCGTTTTATCCCAGACAATTTTTCCTTTAAAACCTGTTATCCGAACTATTAATTCGGTCAACTCTTTGATGGATATCTCAAAACCGGCACCGATGTTGACAGGTTCACTTTTGTTGTAAAATTCAGCAGCCAGAGAAATTGCTTCGGCGGCGTCTTCTACATAGAAAAACTCGCGCGTTGCCGAACCTGTTCCCCAAACTTCGATAGTATCTGATGAATTGTCGATGGCATCGATGCACTTTTTGATTAGAGCCGGAATAACATGGGAAGAACGGGGATCAAAATTGTCGCCCGGTCCGTAAAGATTTACCGGCAGTAAAAAAATGGAATTAAAACCGTATTGTTGGCGGTATGACTGCGACTGGACCAGCATCATTTTTTTGGCCAGTCCGTAAGGGGCGTTTGTTTCTTCGGGATAGCCATTCCAGAGGTTTTCTTCCTGAAAAGGGACAGGAGTAAATTTGGGGTAAGCGCATATTGTGCCCAGGGCGACGAATTTTTCAATTTTCCGCAAGTATGCTTCATGAATTAACTGCGTTCCCATAATCAGATTATCGTAAAAAAGTTCCGCCGGCTTTTCCTGGTTATAACCGATGCCTCCGACTTTAGCGGCCAGATGAATAACAATGTCCGGCTTTGTCTGTTCATACATCCGTTGGACGTCAGTTAATTTTGTTAAATTATATTCGGGGAGATCGGCTATGGCGATGTTCCGGCAGCCGCGGTTTTCCAAGCTCCTGACAAGATGGTTTCCCAGAAATCCTTTGCCCCCGGTAATGGTGATGCGTTTATTCTCGAACATTTATATATAATATCCTCTTTACACCAGGTTTTCACTGTTGGTGGGTTGGAAACCGGCTTCAACAAGAGTTTTTTCCTTCTTGGCCAGTTCCAGATCGGCAGATATCATCATATCAATGAGCTGATCAAAGCTTACTTTTGGTTTCCAATCAAGTATTTTCCGAGCTTTGGATGAATCTCCCAGAAGCACGTCTACTTCAGTCGGCCGGAAATATTGCGGATCGACTGCAACATGCTTTTTATAATCCAGATCCAGTTTGCTGAAGACTTTTTCTACGAACTCGCGGACCGAATGTGTTTCGCCGGTGGCAATAACGTAGTCGTCGGGTTTTTCCTGCTGGAGCATGAGCCACATTGCCTCCACGTAATCCCCGGCAAACCCCCAGTCTCTTTTGGCTTCCAGGTTGCCCAGGTAGAGTTTATCCTTGAGGCCGAGCCTTATTTGTGCGGCCGCCCTTGTTACTTTTCTGGTGACAAAAGTTTCGCCGCGTCTCGGAGATTCATGATTGAAAAGAATTCCGTTGGCGGCAAAGAGATTATACGCACTGCGGTAGTTACGGACAATATAGTAGGCATAAACCTTGGCCGCGGCGTAAGGACTTTGCGGCTGAAAAGGGGTATCCTCTTTTTGCGGCGGTGGGGCGGCGCCGAACATTTCGCTGGATGACGCCTGATAAAACTTTGTTTTAATACCGGTTTTGCGAATGGCTTCCAGAATGCGCAAAGTTCCCAGGCCGGTGATGTCGCCGGTGTATTCCGGCATGTCAAAACTTACGCGGACATGGCTTTGAGCGCCCAGATGGTAAATTTCATCAGGCGCTATGGAATGAAGTAAATCGACGATCTGGGCGGAGACGCTTAAATCGCCGTAGTGCAAAAAGATTCGGGCTTCCGGATCGTGGAAATCGCGGTAGAGATGATCAATACGGCCGGTATTAAACGAACTGGAACGACGGATTAAACCATGCACGGTATAGCCTTTGGAAAGCAAAAATTCCGCTAAATATGAACCGTCCTGACCGGTAATGCCGGTGATGAGAGCTTTTTTCATGTAACATCCTCGCTTATATTCTTATATTTAATGATGCGCACCTCTTGATTCGCCGCTTTACAAATGTTTCAATGTTTCCTCGCAGGCGTGGAGGAAAAAATCAATATCGGCATCCGTATGGGCAAACGACAGGAAGTTAGCCTCAAACTGCGAAGGAGCAAGCCAGACGCCTGTTTTTATCATCCCGTGGAAAAATCGGGCAAAAAAGGCCGTATCCGATTTTTGGGCCTGAGAGAAATCGTCAACGGGACCTTTTTGGAAAAACAACGTAAACATGGAATGAAAGCGGTTTATGCATACCGGAATGCCTTTAATGGAAAAGAGTTTTTCCAGGTTTCGACAGAGTTCATCTGCTTTTCTATCCTGCTGGTCATAGGAATCAGCTTTGGCTTGCAGCAGTTTAAGAGTGGCCAGACCGGCATTCATGGCCAGTGGGTTGCCTGACAACGTTCCCGCCTGATAGACATCGCCGACGGGGGCGAGCGACTCCATGATTTCCTTTTTGCCTCCTAAAACACCGACAGGCAACCCGCCGCCAATTATCTTCCCCAGACAGGTAAGATCCGGCTTAATCCCGGTCAGGTTTTGATAGCCTCCAAAGGTAAAACGAAAACCGGTGATGACTTCATCGAATATTAGAATAATGCCGTGTTTCGCCGTCAGTTCCCGAAGACCGGCCAGAAAGCCGTCCCGGGGCTTCACGACGCCCATGTTTCCCGCCACGGGTTCGACGATGATTGCCGCCAGTTCTGATCCGTAGCGCTCGATCGCCTCCTGCACCGCATCAATGTTATTATAGGGCAGACTGATCGTCAGCTCGGCCAGTGTCTGCGGAATGCCGGGAGAACCGGGTATTCCCAGTGTCGCCACCCCCGATCCCGCTTTGACCAAAAGAGAGTCAGCGTGGCCGTGATAGCAGCCGTCAAATTTGAGAATCATATTACGCTTTGTGTAACCGCGAGCCAGCCGGATTGCCGTCATGGCGGCTTCCGTTCCGGAACTGGTCATGCGTACCAGTTCCATGGAAGGTATAGCCCGGCTGATTAATTGCGCCAGCTGCGTTTCCGCTTCCGTCGTTGCGCCGAAACTGGTTCCCCGCCGAGCGGTACGGCAAATGGCTTCAACAACTTCCGGGTGGGCATGGCCCAGAATCATCGGCCCCCAGGAAAGCACAAAATCAATGTATTCTTTGTCTGTAATATCATAAATTTTACTGCCCCGGGCATGGCTGACAAAAAGAGGATCTCCGCCTACCGATTTCCAGGCGCGCACGGGAGAGTTGACGCCGCCGACAATAACTTCTCTGGCGGCGTTAAAATAATTTGTCTGATTTTCAGTCATTTACAAAATACTCCGGTGAAATTTTTTTGTATTCCTGAATGCTTTCCAAAATTAAAAAATCGTGGTTATTTATTGCCGCTGCCATTTGATCTATGATTGCCTCGATATTGTCACTTTGTGCATGCAGCATCGTAAAAAGATTGTACTTGCCTTGAAAAGCAGGATTCCTTTCATAACAATGTGAAATGAAAGGAAATGCCGCCATGGTTTTTCCTGCTGCCTCTATTTGATCCAGTGGCACCGCCCAGATAATCAGCGCATTTTTAGTGTAACCGGCTTTTTGATGACGTAAAACCGCGCCGAATCTGCGGATGTAGCCTTTCTCCAGAAGGCGTCTGGTTATATTCAGAACCTCCTCTTCTGCAAGGTCGCAGGCCCGGCCAATCTGTTCAAAAGGGCGGCCTGTCAAGGGGATGTCCAGTTGAATAAGCCGGGCAACTTTTATTTCTGCAACAGTCAATTTTTCCATGGAGGGCTTTTTATCCTGCCTGGTTGATAAAATCAAGTTATTCCATTTTATCAGGAAAATTCAGAATTGTCTTGACAGCACCGAATACCGGGTATAGATCTTTCCAAGAATGAACGTTCACTCATTTTAATGATGGGAGTGGAAGGATGAAAAGTACAGACAAGCGCGGCGACATTATCCAAGCGGCTCTGGAATTAATAGCGGAGAAGGGTTTTCATGGGGCTCCCATGTCCGAGATCTCCGCAAAAGCAGGCGTCGCCGCCGGTACGATCTATCGATATTTCGAGAACAAGGAAGTTCTCATAAACGAATTGCATCAGGAACTGGAAAAGAAAATCACTGAACATCTTCAGAAAGACTACCCTGTCAGTCAGCCCCTCAGGGAAAGATTTCTCTTCCTACTCAGGGAACTTCTCCGCTATTTTATAAAAAATCCTCTTCATTTTCGTTATATGGAGCAGTACTTCAACTCCCCGTACGGCATCTCCCTGCACAGGGAAAGGCTTTTAAGTAAACACGACAACCATGATATAGTGATGGATATTTTCGATCAGGGAATCGAGCAGCAAATTTTCAAAGAATTGCCGAAGGCCGTGCTGTTTTCCCTGGCTTTCGGTTCCATGATCATCCTGATGCGTGACCATATCCTCGGCTTTTTTACACTGGATGATTTCCTGATCAAGCAGGTTTCGGAAGCCTGCTGGGACGCCGTTAAAAGATAATGTTCAAAAATTTAAATATAACAGAGGTATTGCATGCAGATTTATGACAGGGCCAGAATAATTGCCGTCGTGGGATTGATCATTGGAGTCTTGATGCTTATTAGCTGCGGGCAGAAAGCTAAAGGAGGCGCCCCGCCAACGCCTGAAGTCGCTGTATTAACGATACAGCCGGAGCGTGCAGTAATCACGACTGAACTGTCAGGTAGAACATCAGCCTATCTTATTGCCGATGTCCGGCCCCAGGTAAGCGGCATCATCCAGAAGCGCCTCTTTACGGAAGGTGCGGATGTCAAGGCTGGAAGCGTTCTCTACCAGATCGATCCAGCCACCTATCAGGCGGCTTACGCCAGCGCCAAAGCAGCACTTGCCAGGGCCGAAGCCAACGTGACCTCCATCCGTTTCCGGGCGGAGCGCTACAAAGAACTGGTGGCCATCAAGGCGGTTAGCCAGCAGGAATATGATGATGCAGTTGCTGCCCTTAAGCAGGCCGAGGCGGAGATCGAGGCAGGTAAGGCCGCCGTGGAAAGCGCCAGGATCAACCTGGCCTATACAAGTGTCAAAGCGCCGATTTCCGGGCGCATTGGTAAATCATCGGTGACCGTGGGTGCACTGGTGACGGCAGGCCAGGGAAACGCGATGACCACTATTCAGGAGATCAACCCCATCTATGTTGATGTAACTCAGTCGAGCTCCAGTCTTCTTCGCCTTCAAAGGAGCATGGCAAGCGGCACCCTCAAGAAGGACGATGCCCATACGGCAAGAAAGGTCAAGCTTATCCTGGAAGACGGCACCCCCTATCCGCTTGAGGGAACCCTGCAATTCCGGGATGTAACAGTGGATCCGACAACCGGTTCTTTCATTCTCCGCATAGTCTTTCCCAATCCGAGAGGCGTTCTGCTTCCGGGCATGTACGTTCGCGCCGTCCTGGAGGAAGGGATCAACGAGCAGGCGATTCTCATTCCAATGCAGAGCGTCAGCCGTGATCCGAAGGGAAATCCCCTCACTCTGATCGTAGACAACCAGAACAAGGTCCAGCAGAAGATGCTGAAATGCGAGCGCACGATCGGCAACCGATGGCTTGTTTCCTCGGGCCTGGCGGCCGGCGACCGGATAATCGTCGAAGGGATGCAGAAAACAAAACCGGGCACTCCAGTGAAACCTGTTCCATTTAACGGGGATCAAAAGCATGTGGCTGCACCGGCCGCTAAATCGAACTGACGGAGGCGTGCTATGTTATCGAAATTTTTTCTGGATCGGCCGGTTTTTGCCTGGGTTATTGCCATCATCATGATGGCGGCCGGAGCTCTGGCAATTTACAATCTGCCCATTTCCCAGTACCCGCCTATTGCCCCGCCTTCCATCGCCATTACCGCCTACTACCCGGGAGCATCCGCGGAAACTGTCGAAAACAGCGTGACCCAGATCATCGAGCAGAAGATGACCGGCTTCGATAAGATGCTCTACCTCTCCGCGAGCAGCGATTCGTCAGGCCAAGCCCGCGTGGAGTTGACCTTCGCCCCGGGAACAGATCCCGATCTGGCTTGGGCTCAAGTGCAAAACAAGCTTCAGCTCGCCATGGCCAGCCTGCCCGAAACGGTACAGAATACCGGCATCAAGGTGGCCAAATCCACCCGGAACTACCTGCTGATCGTTGGTCTGATCTCAGAAGACGGGAGCATGGATGGAAACGATTTGCGGGATTATGCCCAATCCAACCTGGAAAAAGTTCTTTCCCGGGTGCCGGGGGTAGGTGAAGTCGAGATTTTCGGCTCCCAGTATGCCATGCGCGTCTGGCTTAACCCCGACAAACTGACCGATTACGGGATGACCGTTGCCGATGTCGTCGCTGCGCTGAAGACTTACAACGTAGAGGTGTCCGCCGGGCAGTTCGGCGGGGCGCCCGCAGTGCCGGGCCAGCGCCTGAACGCCGCCATTGTTGTTCAGAGCATGCTCAAGACGCCGGAAGAATTTGCCGCCATTCCCATTCGCACGAATCCGGATGGTTCCGTCGTTCGGATCAGTGATGTAGGCAGAACGGAACTGGGCACCGAAGCCTACGACATTCAGGCACAGCACAACGGCAGGCCATCCGCTGCACTGGCCGTCCGGCAGGCCGCCGGCGCCAACGCTCTGGAAACGGCAGACAATGTGCGGAACAAGCTGGCGGAGATGAGCCGCTACTTTCCCGCCGGCATGAAAGTTGTTTATCCTTACGACACCACTCCTTTTGTAAGGGTCGCCATCAAGGAGGTGGTCAAGACCCTTTTCGAGGCGATCCTGCTGGTCTTCCTGGTCATGTACCTCTTCATGGGCAACCTACGGGCCACGCTGATCCCCACCATCGCCGTGCCGGTGGTGCTCCTGGGAACTTTCGCGGTACTGGGGATTTTCGGGTTCTCCATCAACATGCTGACCATGTTCGCCATGGTGTTGGCCATTGGTCTCCTGGTGGACGACGCCATCGTGGTGGTGGAGAATGTAGAGCGCATCATGAGCGAGGAGGGTCTCTCTCCCAAGGAGGCCACCCGCAAGTCCATGGAGCAGATCACCAGCGCCCTTATCGGCATCGGGCTTGTGCTTTCGGCCGTCTTCGGTCCCATGGCGTTTTTCGGCGGTTCCACGGGGGTCATCTATCGCCAGTTTTCCATAACCATCATCGCCTCCATGATGCTGTCCGTGTTGGTTGCCCTTATCCTGACGCCCGTTCTCTGCGCTTCGCTTCTTAAACCGGTGGCGGCGGGACACGAACCGGCGGAAAACGCCGTTTCTTTCTTGCGTCCTTTTTTTCTTTGGTTCGATCACAAGTTTTTTCATGTCCGCGACCTATATATCAAGTTGGTCGGCCATTCCCTTTCCCGCAAGCTTCGTTATCTCACAATTTTTCTTGTGATTGTGGCAGCCATGGGATTTCTCTTCCTCCGCATGCCCACGGCCTATCTTCCCGATGAGGATCAGGGTATCCTGATGGTGCAGGCCATGCTTCCCGCAAATTCGACCCTGGAGCAGACCGACAAGGTGATGACGGATGTCCGGAACTATTTTCTGGATAAAGAGAAAGATGCCGTCGAGTCCATTATGACGATTTCGGGCGTCAACTTTTCCGGCCGGGGACAGAACGCAGGCTTGGCCTTCGCCAAGCTGAAGGATTGGGATCTCAGAGACCGGTCTGATCTTAAGGTAGGCGCCGTGGCCGGTAGGGCCATGGGGGCATTTTCCGGGATCCGCAATGCGATGGTCTTCGCCTTCGCCCCCCCGGCGGTTCTCGAACTGGGCACATCAAAGGGTTTCGATTTTCAGCTGCTCGACCGGGGCGGTCTGGGACATGCCCAACTGATGGCGACCAGAAATCAGCTCCTCGGCATGGCGTCACAGGACAAGGTATTAACCAAGGTACGTCCCAACGGTCTGGAAGATGTGCCCGAATACCGGATTGACGTGGATTGGGGAAAGGCTGGAGCGATGGGCGCGCCCATCACTTCCATCCATAATACGATTTCCGCGGCTTTCGGCAGCGCCTATGTCAATGACTTCATTCAAGGCGGCCGCGTCAAGCGGGTATATGCTCAGGCGGACGCCCCCTATCGCATGCTGCCCGACGATCTGGAAAAACTTCATGTACGCAACAATGCCGGTCGGATGGTTCCTTTTTCCGCCTTTGCCTCCGGCCACTGGTCTTCCGGTTCTCCCAAACTGGAGCGTTACAACGGCTTTCCTTCCATCAATATTGTGGGCGAGTCGGCGCCGGGAAGAAGTTCCGGTGAGGCAATGCAGGCGATGGAAGGATTCGTCGGGAAGCTGCCGCAGGGTGTCGGTTTTGACTGGACCGGTCTTTCCTACCAGGAACGGATGGCCAGTTCTCAACAAGGATTGCTCTATGCTTTTTCCATTTTTGTGATTTTTCTGTGCCTGGCGGCGCTCTACGAGAGTTGGCCCATTCCCGTTTCAATCCTGCTGGCCCTGCCCCTGGGGGCGATAGGCGGGGTCATCGCCTCCAGCCTGCGGGGACTGCCCAATGATGTCTATTTCCAGATCGGCCTCTTGACCATACTGGGGCTGACCACCAAGAATGCCATCCTTATTGTCCAGTTTGCCAAAGCCGGACGAGACAGGGGTATGGATCTGATCGACGCCACGCTGGAAGGAGCGAAACTGAGATTTCGTCCCATCGTTATGACCTCGCTGGCCTTCGGTTTCGGCGTTCTGCCCCTCGCCCTGGCCACGGGCGCCGGAGCGGGAGCCCAGAATGCCATCGGCACCGGTGTGCTGGGAGGAATGGTTACCGCTACCGTTCTGGTGCTTCTTTTTGCCCCCCTTTTCTATGTCTTGATCGAAAAGACATTCGGCAAGCAGCAAAAGCAGATGTCGGGTGAAGATCATAAAAGCTCGTTGTCTGATGGTCTGATGAACAAGGTGTTCAATAGACTGAAAAAGAGAAAACCGGCCGAAGCAGAGAGCGGAAATCCATCAGAGGTTAAATGACATGAAGAGAAAATTATTGCTTCTATTGATTATAGAGGTTTTTCTTGCCGCCGGTTGTACTATGGCTCCCAGGTATACGCGTCCTGCCGCTCCTGTGCCTGCCCAATGGCCGGCTGGTCCGGCCTATAATCAAACAAAGACCGTAGTCTCTGCTGAGACGGCGGCAAAATTGGCGTGGCGGGAGTTCATCACTGATGAACGCCTGCAAAAGGTTATTGAAAGCGCTTTGCATAACAGCCGTGATCTGCGGCTTGCGGTCTTGAATGTGGAGAGAGCGCGGGCCTATTATGGAATCCGGCGTGTCGAACTGCTGCCCACAGTCAATGTCGTCGGCAGCATGAGCAAATCGCGCGTTCCCGCCGATCTTTCCTCCAGCGGCAGCGTGACAATTTCCGAACGATACGATGTTAATCTTGGCGTCGCATCCTGGGAAATCGACTTCTTCGGCCGCATCCGCAGCTTGAAGGATAAGGCGCTGGAAGAATATCTGGCCACCGATCAAGCCCGCCGCAACGCACAAATCATGCTGGTGTCAACAGTGGCGCAGGCTTATCTGGCCCTGGCCGCGGACAGGGAGGCCCTTAAGCTGGTTTCCTCCACCCTGGAATCGCAGGAAGCCACTTACAACATGATAAAAAAACGTTACGATGTCGGCATTGCTTCGGGACTGGACCTTCGCCGGGCGCAAAGTCAGATGGATATGGCCAGAAGAGATGTTGCCCGTTACACTATGCTTGCGGCGCAGGATGAAAATGCCTTGAATCTTCTGGTGGGATCTCCGGTGGCACCGGCGCTCTTACCGTCTGATTTAAGCGGATTCAAGCCTCCGAAAGAAATTACCCCCGGTCTTCGCTCTGAATTGCTTCTGGAACGGCCGGATGTGCTGGCAGCGGAACATCGGCTCAAAGCAGCCAATGCCAATATCGGCGCCGCTCGTGCAGCCTTCTTTCCCCGCATTTCCCTGACCACCACGCTGGGAACGGCCAGCGCCGAGTTATCAGGACTCTTCAAAGACGGATCAGGTACCTGGAGCTTCGCCCCGCAGATAATTATGCCGATATTTGACGCCCGGACTTGGTTTGCATATGATGTAACAAAAATTGAAAAAGAAATGTCTGTAACTGAGTATGAGAAGGCCATCCAGGCAGCTTTCCGGGAAGTTGCCGATGCCCTGGCCGATAAAGGCACGATCAACCAGCGGGTTGAAGCGCAGCAGTCCATGGTCCAGGCACTTGCCGAAACATTACGCCTTTCCTCCGCCCGTTATGACAAAGGTATCGATAACTATTTGTCCGTCCTTGACGCCCAACGTTCCCTATATGCGGCTGAGCAGGTGCTGATTTATCTGCAACTGTCGCGATACGTCAATCTGGTAACTCTGTATACGGTGCTGGGGGGAGACGCATAAATTAAAGTCTTAGAAGATGTATTGGATAACCTTAAAAACAAATAAAATAATCAAGGAGTTATCCTATGGAACAGACGCAATTTTCAGGACGGGCGGCTAAGTTTACTGAAGCGTTTCTGAACAACAAATTTAAATACATTCTTTCTGATTTGCAAACCATACCGGCTTTTATCCAGCAGGCAGTTGATTACTGGGTGGATTTTGGGCAGCGTACGATCCTGTTCTGGGACGTGTTGAACAGGCGTGGAAACAAGTACTACCAGCATAAGGCCATGGATGTGCCCCATGTGCTCCACTTTGATGCCGAAATAGTACTCGACGGCAAAAACTTTGAGCGGCCCGCCAATTATTGTATGGCGCGGATTAAACCATCTCAAGGGATTGTCATCGATTCCAAAAAGCGGCCATTCGTTGTAGTAGATCCACGTGCCGGACATGGACCGGGAATCGGCGGATTTAAAGCCGACAGCGAAATCGGCGTGGCAATGAATGCCGGCCATCCCTGCTACTGCATAGGTTTTCATCCCGAGCCGATGCCGGGGCAGACAATTTTTGATGTCATCCGTGTTTTGGCGACGTTTCTCGAGAAAGTAATCGAATGGCATCAAGATGCCGAGGGCAGGCCTTGTGTGATCGGCAACTGTCAGGCAGGCTGGCTGGTGATGATGCTGGCTGCAATCAGGCCGAAACTGTTTGGCCCGATTATTGTTGCCGGAGCTCCTTTGTCCTACTGGGCGGGGCTGGAAGGCCAAAACCCGATGCGTTACAGCGGCGGGCTTCTGGGCGGCAGCTGGCTTACCGCCCTCATCAGCGACTTGGGTTACGGCAAGTTTGACGGCGCCTATCTGGTAGGGAATTTCGAGAATCTCAATCCAGCCAATACCTTATGGACAAAGAACTACAATCTCTGGGCTCAGGTTGATACGGAGGCGGAACGCTTTCTTGAATTTGAGACCTGGTGGGGCTGTCATGTCAACCTTAACGCTTCGGAAATGCAATGGATCGTTGATCAATTATTTATTGGCAACCGGCTGGCCACCGCTGAAATAACAACTGATGACGAGGTCAGGGTAGATCTGCGTAAAATCAGTTCGCCAATCGTCTGTTTCTGCTCCAAAGGTGACAATATAACGCCGCCACAGCAGGCGCTTGGCTGGATTATTGATCTTTATGAAAAGGATGACGATGTGCGTGCCTGCGGACAGACCATAGTCTATGCTGTCCATGAAAGCACCGGGCATCTGGGCATTTTTGTGTCCGGCGGAATAGCCCGAAAAGAGCATGAGGAATTTGCATCCAATATCGATTTGATCGACGTACTGCCGCCCGGTCTTTACGAAGCGGTCATGAGTCCCAGGACTACCGACGTTCTTAATCCGGATATGGTTTATGGAGAATGGATTACACACTTTGAACCACGTACCCTGGATGACGTTCGGGCTATCGTTCGACCTACGCCGGAAAACGAACTGCATTTTGCAACGGTTCGACGGATATCGGAAACCAATCTTGGTCTGTACCGGACAATTCTGCAACCGTTTGTGAAGTCATTCGCTAACGAACAAGCAGCCGAGTGGCTGCATAAACTAAATCCTGCTGAATTGCCTTATGAACTGTTTTCTGATCATAATCCGCTGATGCGGCAAATCTCACAAATTGCCGAACAGACAAGGAAACAGCGCCGGACTATTTCGCGTGATAATCCTCTACTGCGAATACAAAAAACGTTCTCGAAAGAAATGATTATTGCACTCGATAACTGGCGTGACCTGCGGGATAAAAGTTTAGAGTTGATCTTTCAGAGTATTTACGGTGCGCCGCTGATACAGGCGTTGGCAGGGCTGAGAGCTTCAGACGAAAGCCCGCGACGCCGTCCCGGTATAGAGCCGGAGCGGCTGGAGTTTATCCGGATGCGCATTGCCGAACTTCAGAACTGCGTTGCCGAGGGAGGGTTGCCTGAAGCAGCCATCCGCAGCCTGATTTATGTCGCTATGGCGGATGCCGCGGTGGACGAACGCAGTTTTGCAGCCCTGCGCCAGGTTCGCGCCAGGCACAGCGACATCGCGTTGGAAGACTTTAAATGTCTGCTGCGAAAACAGTTCTTCACGTTGCTTTTGGACCGCGAAGCAGCACTTGAAGCCATCCCGGCCATGCTGCCCGCCGACGCAAATGCTAGGGCCGAATTACTTAATACACTGTGGAAAATCATTTCAGCATCCAGAAAACCCGTGGGGGAACGAGCCAAACGATGGGCCGAGGTAGAAAGGTTGTTTGGTGCAAAGATAAAAGAAATTACCAAAAATGAAGTACAGCAGCCTGTTTAACAGATGAAATCAGACTACTCTTCGGGATGGACTTTGCTGCGTAAAATCTTTTTTTCCGTCTGATGATGTTTGGCGCTCAGAATTTTTTCTTTTGCCCGGCGGGAGCGTTTTCTTTTCTGACGGCGGATTTTTTCGATCTTTTCTTTTTCTTCTTCCAGAAAGCCTTTCTGGACGCGTTCAATTTTATCCAATAACAAACGTCGGGCTAAAAAACGGTTCAAAGCCTGAGACCGCTCCTGCTGGCATTTTACGGCCAGGCCGGTTGGAATGTGCAGCAATTGAACGCAGGAAGAAGTCTTGTTTACTTTTTGACCACCGGGTCCCGAGGAGCGGACAAAAGTCTCTTCTAGGTCGCTTTCGGAGACTCCCAGTTCGAGCATCCTTTGCGTCAGCTCTTTTTCTTTTTCGGAAGAGACAGGCATGCCCAAAGTTGAAATTTAAGGAATGGAATAAATTTCGTCGCCGATCAGATGGATCCAGTTCTGTTCCAATGCTTCTCTGGCTTCGTCCAGTTTATCAACGCCGATAATCAGAATGGTTTCCCGACCTATGCGATTGATGGTTGTGTATATGGATAGGATGTTGATTTCTGCTTTGGCCAGGGGCATTAATATGGCATTCATGCCGCCGGCGTGCAGAGGCACTTCCACTGCCAGGACAGGTGCGACTTCCACGTTAAAATTGTAACTGGCCAGAAGAGCTGCGGCGCGGTCGGGATCGTTGACCACCAGGCGAACCCTGCTGTCATGTTTGATACTGGCGGCGGACACCGCTTTTGTGCTGATGTCTTCCAGATCCAGAATATGAGAGAGCTTGTCGAAGGAGCCGGGTACATTCTCTAAGAGTACGGAAATTTGTTTTACAGCCATGTTTTATATCCTTAATTAATCTTTTACAAAATCATATCCGGCGGCAAAAGCCTTCCTATTAATTTCAACTGCCGCTTTTT
>JBDKUX010000116.1:0-10317 GCA_039679455.1 Smithella sp.
GCTTGCCGCCCATTTCGGGATTGCCGGCCAGCGCCAGAGCCAGGAAGGTGATCAGAGCAACACCGGTAACACCGTAGGTTTCAAAACCGTCCGCCGTGGGGCCGACGCTGTCACCCGCGTTGTCGCCAGTACAGTCGGCGATAACACCCGGGTTTTTCGGATCGTCTTCGGGAAGATGGAAGACGATTTTCATCAAGTCGGAACCGATATCGGCAATCTTGGTGAAGATACCACCGCAGATACGCAGAGCGGAAGCGCCCAGCGATTCACCGATGGCAAAACCGATAAAGCAGGGACCGACAACTTCTTTGGGAATGTAGCCCAGAATGATAATCATAAAGAACAATTCGATGCTGACGAGCAGCAGGCCGACGCTCATACCGGAACGCAGGCAGATGTTGACGATATTCATGGGATTGCCGGAGAGTGAAGCAAAAGCGGCGCGGGAGTTGGCTACGGTGTTGATGCGGATACCGAACCAAGCGACTGAGTAGGACCCCAAAATACCCAGAATCGAGCAGATCAGAATGATCACAATTTCTCCCGCTGGCATTCCGGACAGAGCACCAAAATAATAAATCATACAGATAGCAATCAGAACCCACAGTGCCATGAGGAATTTGCCCTGCTGGAATAAGTAGGTTTTGCAGGTTTCCCAAATAGTCTGGGATACATCCAGCATGGCCTTGTGTGCCGGCAGATTTTTGGTTTGCACATACTGCATAATGCCGAAAATCAAACCAATAACGCAGATGATCAAACCAACATTGAGAATCGTCATACCGGAAAGGGTGCCACCCATAAAACTGACCTGGCTCAGATCCGGCAGCTTGATGTCCGCCTCACTGGCAAAAGCAGCGCCAGTGGTGAGCAGGAACATCACACAGCTCACTAAAAATGTCCAAATACTTCTTCTAATTTGTAACATCATTCCTCCTCCTTCTTCTTAAAATAATTAACTAAAATATTTTTATGGCACTTGGCTAATGCTTTTTCAGTGCCCGATAAAACAATTTCAGAAACTGCGTCTGCAGCTGTCTGAATAATTTCAGGCAGCATGGAAAGTTCTTCATCAGAGTTAAAAGGTTCCAGTACGTAACCTTCAATGCGGGATTTATCAGACGGCCTGCCGATGCCTAATCGCACCCGAATAAAGTCGGAAGAACCTAAATTCTCTGTTATTGATGCCAGCCCTTTATGCCCTGCATTACCTCCACCCGTCTTCAGGCGAATTGTGCCGAAAGGCAAGTCGAGGTCATCATGAATAACAATCAAATTGTTTGCATCCGCTTTAAAAAAAGCAACTAACTGTCGTACCGCCGTACCACTTAAGTTCATGTATGTTTGGGGCATGGCTAGAAGCACATCAGTGCCCTTTATCTTTCCTTTGCCCCATAATGCATCAAAACTTTTCTGCTTTAAATCAATCTCAAAATCCCGGGCCAGCTTTTCCAGGGCCATAAATCCGATGTTATGCCTGGTAAACCGGTATCGATTGCCCGGGTTTCCTAAACCAACTATCACGTACATGATTTGCTCCCTCTTAAATTTTGCATCGGAAAAAAATACTTTTCCAAGTTGAGGGATGCACTTTCTCCTGTCCGATAATTATATAATTTATTTAGCGGCTTTTTCTTCCGCTGCTGCGGGAGCTGCTGTTTCCGCCGCTGCTCCTTCTACTGCTCCTTTCGCTGCCTTAACCGCGGCAACGGCAACCACGGCTGCATCGGGGGTATCCAAAACCGTTACACCGTCCGCAAGTTTCAATTCCTTGACTTTGATGGAATCTCCGATGTCGAGAGATGTAATATCGACTTCGATGTGGTCGGGTAATATTGTCGGCAAACAGGAAATTTTTACGTTTCGTTTGAAATGCTGCAATTCGCCGCCATTTTCTATGCCAATGGCTTTGCCTGTAAACTGCAGGGAAACTTCAAATGTCTGTTTTTCCTTCATGTCCACTTCATAAAAATCGGCATGATAAAATTTTCCGGTTAAAGGTTGTAACTGTAATTCTTTGATTAACGAGAGTTTTTCGATTTTGGTGTTGCCGTCATCAATAATCAGTTTGATAAAGCCGTGTTCTTTCTTCTCTTTGTACAGTTTGGCCAACTCGTCGCTTTTTACCGTTAACAAAATATTATCAACAGCTCGACCGTAGAAAATAGCAGGGATAAGTCCCTTTTGCCGAAAACGGCGTGCTGGTCCTTTCTTGCTTTCTTTACGAACTTCAGCCGCTAAATCAGTTGCCTCCATTTACTCCTCCTAAATAAATAATGAGCTTACAGAATCATTATAATAAATCCGGCGCACAGCTTCACTTAAAAGTCCGGCCACCGATAATACCTTTATTTTTGAGCATTTTTGAGCCTGCCCGGAGAGCGGGATTGTATCCGTTACAACAACCTCTTTAATGTCGGAGGCTTCTATGCGTTCCATTGCCGGACCCGATAAAACAGGATGCGTACAGCAGACGGATACTTCCAGAGCGCCGGCGTTTTTCAGAGCGTTGGCGCCCTGGACAACAGTTCCGGCCGTGTCGATCATATCGTCAATGAGAATGACGCTTTTCCCTTCAATATTGCCAATAATATTCATTACCTGCGCTTCATTGGGGCCTTCGCGTCTTTTGTCGATGATTGCTAGGCTGGCACCCAATCTTTTACCGAACGCCCGGGCGCGTTCCACGCCTCCGGTATCAGGGGAAACGACCACTGTATTGTCTGCATATTTTTTCTTCATGTAGTCGAGTAAAACAGGCGTGGCGAACAGATTGTCAACGGGGATGTTAAAAAAACCTTGAATTTGTCCCGCATGGAGGTCAATGGAAAGGACGCGGTTGGCACCGGCAGTTGTAATAAGATCAGCAAGCAATTTTGCCGAAATAGGGGCGCGCGGAGCAACTTTTCTGTCCTGGCGGGAATATCCATAATAAGGAATTACAGTTGTGATACGGCCGGCGGAAGCTCGCTTTAAAGCATCGGTCATAATAAGAAGTTCCATACAGGTAACGTTGACCGGTGAACAGGTCGGCTGAATAATAAAGACATCCATGCCGCGTACGTTTTCATCTATTTCAACGCGAGTCTCTCCGTCGCTGAAGGTTGATACATTCGCCTTGCCTAATGATATTCCTAAATTATCGCAAATTTTTTTAGCGAGAGGAATGTTCGCATTGCCGGAAAATATCTTAATCTTTTCTAACATTTAAAACCTTTCCCCCGTATAGTGTGGCTGGGGCGGGAGGATTCGAACCTCCGAGTGCAAGAACCAAAATCTTGTGTCTTACCGCTTGACGACGCCCCACCAAGTTTACTAAACAACCAATGTCCATTTGGGCGGAAGTTATCGTAATTACAACGATTGGACAAAAAAAACATGAAATTGACGGGGAACTTGTTTATTTACGGCTTCCGCAGTTTTTTTTGCCGTACTTTCGTCTGTAAAAATGCCAAAGACCGTAGGGCCGCTACCCGACATCATTGCACTCAAAGCCCCATGCCGAAGCAATAGCTGCTTTATTTCTGCCAATTCCGGATGCATTTTTAAAGATACAGTTTCTAAATCATTGTGCATTTCCCGAGTAATATCACTCAGTGCTGAAAGCCGCGGAATGCTATAATTAATTTGGTTCTTTGTCAATCTTAAATTGAGGCTTTGATAAACCAATTTTGTGGAAAGGGAAAAAAAGGGTTTAATCAGAACGATGTTTAGTTTAAATGGATTTTCCCAGGATGTTAATTGATCGCCGATACCGGCGGCGAAAGCACTGTCGCCGAAAATGAAGAAGGGAACGTCTGCACCCAGCTTTGCGCCTAATTGCATCAGTTCCGCTTTTGTCAAACCCAGTCGGCACATTTCATTTAAAGCCAGAAGGGTGGTGGCGGCATCGGAGCTTCCCCCGCCGAGACCTGCAGCTGTCGGTATGTTTTTTGTCAGGGTTATTTCTATGCCGGATGAATAGCCTGCATAGGAAAAAATGGCTTCTGCCGCACGAAAAACAAGGTTGTCTTTCGATACCGGCAGATCGCTGTTCGGACATTTAAGAACAATGCCCCCGTCGCGGTGCAAAAAGGTTAATTCATCGTAGAGGGTTATTTTTTGCATGAGGGAAAAAATGTCATGATAACCATCCGGACGCTTTCCCAAAACCCGCAGGAAGAGATTTATTTTTGCCGGAGCCAGCTTCTTGAGCATTTTAACCCTTTTCTTTAATGTAGCGCATTTTCAGTTCGTATAAAACTCCCTGCATTAAATTGTTTTCCTGCTCGTTAAGATTTCCTTTTGTTTTTTCGTTAATCATATCAAGCATGTCTATTGTTTGTTTGACGGCGGAAAAATCTCTTTGCGTTTTTCCGGACACCGGGTCGGGAATGTCACCAAGATGGAAAAGTGCCGAGGTGTGCAGAGATAAAACAAAATTAGTAAAATTGATGGGAGGATAATTAAGATCTTCATCTGCCATATAAATATCTCCTATAAAAAGCAATTAATAGGGTTTCATGCTTCGTAAACGGGCAATTCTTTCTTCCAGGGGTGGATGCGTACTGAAAAGATTCATAAACGCTTTCCCCGAAAGAGGGTTAACGATAAACATATGGGCCGTGGATGGATTGGCATCCATAGGAACAACTTGTGAAGCCCTGGTCAGCTTCTCCAAAGCGGCGGCCAGCCCATAAGGATTTTTCGTGATTCCGGCAGCACCGGCGTCTGCCAGGTATTCCCGCGAACGGGATATGGTCATCTGAATGACGGTTGCGGCAATCGGCGCGATAATAGCCATGGCAATAAGGCCGATTATTCCACCATGGTCATCGTCGTCGCTGCTGCTGCCGCCGCCGAAAATGGCCGCCCATTGAGCCATGGAGGCGAGCATGCTGATCGCTCCGGCGATAGTTGCAGCGATGGAGCCGATCAGCATATCCTTATGTTTAATGTGGCTGAGTTCATGAGCGATAACGCCTTCCAGTTCTTCTTTGTTTAAAATCCGCATTATGCCTTCAGTTACAGCGACTACTGCATGTTTTTCGTTGCGGCCGGTAGCGAAGGCGTTGGGTGTTTCCTCGGGAATGATGAAAACTCGCGGCATGGGCAAATTGGCTTTCAGCGACAGGTTACGCACGATGCTGTAGAGACCGGGCGCCGTACTTTCCGATACTTCCTGCGCTCTGTACATTCTCAGCACTATCTTGTCGGAAAACCAGTAGCTGCCGAAATTCATGATCACGGCGAAAATAAAGGCGATATAAATACCTCCCCGTCCGCCGATCAGGCCGCCGATGAACATCAGGAGTCCCGTTAATGCTCCCAGCAGAAAAACTGTTTTTATTGAATTAGCCATTGTTCACTTTTGCTCCTTATTTCTTATCCTTATTGTTTGAATGTTATTGTCCCGTCCGGTGACAGATCCACCTTTATATGATCGCCTTCGGCATACTTGCCGGCGAGAATCTCCAGTGCCAGCGGATCCAGTATCAGTTTTTGTAATGAACGTTTGAGCGGCCGGGCACCGTATATCGGACTGTAACCGACACCTGCTATATATTTTTTAGCTTTTGTTGTCAATTCAATAGTAAGCTTGCGATCTTTAAGTCTTTTTTCAATCAAAGCCAGTTGAATGTCGACGATTCTGTTAATATCCTCCAGCGTTAATGCCCGGAAGTTAATGATGTCGTCAACCCGGTTTAAAAATTCCGGTTTGAAAGTAGCGCGGAGCGCTTCCAGAGTCCTTGCATGCTTTTCCTCATCGTCCAGATCGACGTCTTGAATCCATTGTCCGCCCACGTTGGAAGTCATAATCACGACTGTGTTCTTAAAATCAACCGTGCGTCCATGGCCGTCGGTAAGCCGGCCGTCGTCAAGTATTTGCAGCAGGATATTAAAAACATCGGGATGTGCTTTTTCAATTTCATCAAAAAGCAGCACGCAATAGGGCTTGCGCCGGACAGCTTCAGTTAAATGTCCGCCTTCCTCGTAGCCGACATAGCCCGGCGGAGCGCCGATTAATCTGGCAACGGCATGTTTTTCCATATATTCCGACATGTCAATGCGCACCATGGCTTGTTCATTATCAAACATGAATTCCGCCAACGCCCGGGCCAGTTCGGTTTTGCCGACGCCGGTGGGACCAAGGAAAATGAATGAACCGATGGGACGATTGGGATCCTGCAAGCCGGAACGCGCCCGGCGCAGAGCGGCGGACACCGCCTGGATGCCTTCATCCTGACCGATCACGCGCATTTTAAGGCGCTCATCCATGTGGATGAGTTTTTGCACGTCACTTTCCAACATGCGTGAAAGCGGAATACCCGTCCATTTGGAAATAACTTCTCCCACGTCTTCGGCGTCCACTTCTTCCTTGAGCATCTGGTTGTCCTTCTGAGTTTCCGCCAGATTTGCCTGATCCGCTTCCAATTCTTTATTCAGCGCCACCAACTGACCGTAACGGATTTCGGCGGCCCGTGCCAGATTACCTTCGCGCTGGGCGTTCATTTCCTCGGTTTTCAAAGCTTCCATCCGGCTTTTAGTCTGTTGAATTTTCTTAATAATATCTTTTTCCGCCGTCCAGTGTATTTTCATCTGATCCATACCGGAGCGAAGCTCGGCCAGTTCCTTTTCAATTTTTTCCCGTCTTTCTGCAGCGGGTTGATCAGTATCATTTTTCAGAGATTGCAGTTCTATTTCCAATTGGATGATTTTCCGGTCAATCGTATCGATTTCTGACGGCATGCTGTCGAGTTCGATTCTCAGGCGTGACGCCGCCTCATCGATTAAATCAACTGCCTTGTCCGGTAAAAACCGGTCGGCAATATAACGGTTGGAAAGGGTGGCGGCGGCAATAATGGCGGAATCCTTGATTCGCACGCCATGATGTACCTCGTAGCGCTCTTTCAAACCCCGCAGGATAGCAATCGTATCTTCCACCGTCGGTTCAGTGACTAAAACCGGCTGGAAGCGCCGCTCGAGTGCCGCATCTTTTTCAATGTACTTGCGATATTCATTGAGTGTTGTCGCGCCGACGCAGCGCAATTCACCCCGCGCCAAAGCCGGTTTGAGCATGTTGGAGGCGTCCATTGAACCTTCCGCCGCACCTGCACCGACAACGGTATGAATTTCATCGATAAAAAGAATAATTTCGCCTTCAGAACTGATAACCTCTTTCAAAACCGCCTTGAGCCGTTCTTCGAATTCACCGCGATATTTCGCTCCGGCAATCAAAGCACCGACATCCAGGCCAATCACCCGTTTGTTTTTGAGATTTTCCGGCACATCGCCGTTGACGATCCGTTGGGCCAGTCCTTCCACAATGGCCGTCTTGCCGACGCCCGGTTCGCCGATCAGCACGGGATTATTTTTCGTGCGCCGTGACAGTACCTGCATGATCCGCCGTATTTCTTCATCCCGGCCGATAACCGGATCAAAAGTACCCTTGCGGGCCAGTTCGTTGTAGTCTTTGGCATAGCGTTCGAGAGCCTGGTATTTGCCTTCCGGATTAGGATCGGTCACCCTTTGATTGCCGCGAATATCCACCAGCACCTTGAATATATTGTCCCTGGTTACACCGGCCTTGCGTAAAATATTCCCTGCCTGGCCTTCCTTTTCCTCGGTCATGACAATTAGAACATGTTCCGCACTTACGTATTCATCTTTCAGCTGGGCTGCCTCGGTTAGCGCTTTGTCGAATAATTTATTGAGTCTGCCCCCGAGATAAGCCTGTCCCGTGCCCGCACCTTGAACGCTGGGTTGTTTTTTTAGATAACTGGTAAGTTCCTGCTCAATCTGCCGAGGTTGAGCGTTAAGTTTATTCAGGACGGCACCGACAATGCCCTCTTCCTGACGTAAGAAACAAACAAGAAGATGCTCCGGTTCTATCGCCTGATGGCCGAGAGAACCGGCAAGAGATTGAGCTTCCTGCAAAGCTTCCTGTACTTTTAACGTAAATTTATCAAAACGCATAACATTTCCTCTCTATTCTATCGGTTTTTCTATAGTAACAAATAGTTTGCCGTTCTTAAACACACTGACGTTGCCGGAGGATTGAGAAACTACTATCGCTATTGCTTTGGTCACATTAGTAATGCCCGCGGCGGCAATATGTCTGCTTCCCAGACCGGCGGGAAAATCACGGCTGTCCAGCGCTGCATTGAGATGTCTCCCCGCCGTAATAATGGCGCCGTTTTCTTTGATGATAAACGCCCCGTCAATAGCGGAAAATTCTTTGATTGTTTCCATTAATTCCGGATTTAAGATATTGCGCTCATCCTCGGTATATCCTAAAAACGGATTAATAATCATTTGCCGGGACAGCTGTAAGACCTTTTCTTCATCGCCCAAAACAAATATAGTTCCTACTTTTCTGCTTTCCCTGCCCTGCGCGGCTATCTCGCAGGCAATATTCAATACAGTATTGAAGACTTCCGGACGAACACTTTCGATAATATCGTTAATATAGTCCGAAGTTAATATTTCAAATTCTTTTCCCACATCGAGTACAAAAATACTGTCGGCATAGCCGAATTTGGGTACGCCGCTCAAACAAACTATTTTATCCCCTTTTTTAAATAATCCTGATACTATACCTTTGGCAATGGCAACTTTGACTGTGCCGACACGCGTAAGGTTAACATTGGGAATATCCAGTTTCCTGGTATGCTTCCAGACGTCTTCCGGCAGTTCGTCTTCCTCCCGGGCTACTATTATAACCCCTACCGCCTTTTTTATTTCTTCGGGTAAAGCGGCAATGTCTTTCATGACATCAATGCACACAAGCAGAGCATCAGCCTGAACATCCTGTGCAATCTTTACCGCGTGATCGATCATTATATTATTAATTGATTGCATTTATTTGCCTCAGATTTGTTTGGAAGTAGATTAAACATGAAAACATTTCCTGTCAAGAGGGGTGGGCTTATTTAAGTAATTATTCCAAAGCATTTCGTCGGTCGGGGATAATTCAACCTGCCGGGTCTCATTCTCTTAGCTTATGAAACCGGGGTTTCTTTAAAAATACCTTGACCGGATAATTTTTGTTGGGTAAAAAAGTTATAGATTTATACTAGGTCACTTTCTTTTCTAAGGCTCAGTTCAGCAAGAAGGAAGCGACAAGAAGTGTTGTTTCTATACGCATACCTTGTCGAAACATCAGATGGTCAGGTTATGCGCCGGGAAAGCCGATGATGATAAAACCAGCACAGTTAGCCTTCGAGCGTGACTTCGTATATGAGTTGTAAGGAGGTCTGACAATTGAAACTGCCCGTAGCAACCGGCACCCTTGAATTATACATAACAGAAATAAACCGTTTTCCGCTGCTTTCGCCGGAAGAAGAATTCAAGCTGGCCGTACGTTTGAAGAAATACAATGATATGGCGGCTGCGGAGAAATTAATCGTTTCCAATTTGCGCTTTGTGGTGAAGATTGCCCATGAATACCGTAACTATGGTTTCAAACTGGCCGACCTGATTCAGGAAGGCAATATCGGTCTGATTCATGCCGTAAAGAAATTCGATCCCTACAAAGGGTATCGTCTAATATCTTATGCCGTCTGGTGGATTCGCGCCTACATTCAGAATTATCTCATCAAATCCTGGAGTATTGTTAAAATCGGAACCACGCAGGCTCAAAGGAAATTGTTTTTTAAATTGAGCCAGGCAAGAAAACAACTGGAGGCTCTTTCTCAA
This sequence comes from Smithella sp., assembly GCA_039679455.1. Lineage (GTDB taxonomy): Bacteria > Desulfobacterota > Syntrophia > Syntrophales > Smithellaceae > MVRV01. Next base: position 9,679 of record JBDKUX010000116.1, read on the forward strand.
AAAAATCCGGAATTTGCCGAAATTGCCGAGTCGCTCGGCGTAAAAGGCTCCGAAGTGGCCGAGATGGACCTCCGTATGGGGTCGCGCGACGTGTCTTTACATGAATTTATCGGTGATGACGGAGATTCATCTTATATTGATTTTCTTGCTTATGAAGGAGACAATCAGGAGACGGCACTGATCAAAAACGAAGAAACAAGCCTGGTTAAGCGCGATATTGCCGGGGCGCTGGCCAATCTCAACGAGCGGGAGAGTTATATTATCAAGCACCGTGTTATGGCGGATAACCCTGAAACGCTTCAGGAAATTGGCGACAGATACAAGATTACACGCGAGCGCGCCCGCCAGATCGAAAAGCAGGCGTTAAAAAAAGTGCAACTGGCTTTGCCCTACCTGAAACCGGACAACTAATCATCTTACTTTTCTTTGAAATGCAAGAAGGGGATCATGCTTGGGCATGATCCCCTTCTACCTGTTATAGAGACGACATTTCATTCGTCATATTATTGACGAGGCGACAAATATTAAGACTTCCTGAGAGGAGAAATCCAGATACAGGAAAATTCTTTACGCCGCCTGCGCCTGCATTACCATTTCCATTTCCGAACCGCTGATCACCTTGTCGATGTCCAGAAGAAT